>SIBJ01000125.1 GCA_009695195.1 Pedosphaera sp. | reverse complement strand
CCACAACCGGTTTTTTGAAACCTCCGAAAGCCATTGCAAGGCGCTGGTCAAAACTTTTGAAGAAGTGCGCAAGGAGCCGCGCCACATTGATAACCTCATCGCACCTTTTCGCTGAACTCTTGTCGAATTACTTATGCGCGTCTATATAGCACTGCCAAGCTGATTGTTGTTGAATCCCATAGCAATGAGCTGGCCGGTGCCGCCCGGAGCCGTGGTATCCTGTAGATTCGAGAAATTACGCTGGGGATTTGCCGCCGGAGCGGAATCGTAGAAGTCGAAGCTCCACGTAATCAGACTTAGCGTGGACAGCGATCCCGTTTCGGCGAAGGTGAGCCGATTGCGGGACTGGTTGCTCGTAGCAGTACCGGGGACCCTTACCGAGTTGGGTGAACTGTTCGCCTGTGCGATTGACAGCTCTGCGCTCAAAGGAGCAACCGTGCCGATTGGGACCCAAGTCGCCTGGAATGCCGCTTGATTGGCATAGCTGTCAAAGTTGTCGGACACTACGACGGTTGCGTTGGCTTTGGAAAGAGACAGGCAAGCGAGGACGGCTACGGCAAGCAGCGACTTGGTGTTCATAAACGTTTGACAGGTTCCGGATGCTGATTCGAGAGACATTTAACGGATTCGATGGACTTCTTTATCGCACAACGCCCGCCACGAGGTCAATCCTTTTCCCCGGCCAGACTTGCCCGACAGCCGACATAAACATGTGATGACAATGCCGGTGGCGTGGCTTACCGCTTGGACCGGCTCTGCCGGAGTGCGACCGGGGTCAACCACCGCCGAAGCATCGCTGTCTCGTTTGCGTGCAAGGTGATACCGCGAGCGGGACAGGCGCGGGCCGGTGGGACTTTCGAGGTTGTGCCCGGCCGTTGAAATTCGCGCTGGCACCGGCGCGCGAGGTCGTGGCAACCTTCCTGCTAAAATCCCGGCAAGGAAATATGAAATTCTGTCTCGAAGTGGGAGAACTGGAACGGCACACCATCGAATTCGACTTCAACCAACTGCTCGGCGAACTCAAAATCCGCGTCAACAAGCACGAGGTCAAACGTAACGTTCGTCTCTTCGACGAACCCCTCACCGAAACTCACACGCTGCAAGTCGGCGAGGCCGAACGGCTCACCGTGCGCATCGAGAAAGAGCGCAAACTGCTTTTTGGCCAGAAATGCCGCGTCTTCCTCAACGACCGGCTTTACAAGTGTTACGAAGGGGTTTGATGGGCGGCGCGAGGAAAAAAACATTCTCCACGGACGGAAGGTCTTCTGCGTTTGTAGCCGACCCGCCTGTCAGTCGTTTCGGGTCTTCGCATTTCGCCGTTTCTCTTTTCGGATTTTGATTTCGAGTGCGTCCACCCACGAGTTGAAGAACACCCGCAGGCAGGCGGTGGAGCAGAAATAGATTTCGAATTGTCCGCCCCGGCAATCCCGGGCGATGTCAACCGAAGTGTAAATGTCTCGGTCGGTTCCAGTGCCCGAATCGTGTGCGCCATGCCAGGTGATACTCACAAAGCCGTCCATCTGATCGTGCATGCCACCATTGGCTCGCTTGCGATCCATGAACAGCGCGCCGCCTGCGAAGATAGCCATTGAGTGCGGTTCGAATACCTTGCGTTTCTTGCACTGCGGACACAGGGCCTTCTTTGGGTGAATTGTGTGCGTCGCCTTTAGGAGTGGGAATTTCATTCGATGCACTGACTCACACCGCGCTCTGCCCCGCGCCATCGGCACCTTGGCCATCCAGATCGAGCAGGATCTCGCGCGGTTCGGCGCCTTTGTTCGGGCCGACGATGCCGCGGTTCTCCAGTTCGTCCATGATGCGCGCGGCGCGACCGTAGCCGAGGCGCAGTCGCCGTTGCAGCAGCGAGACGCTCGCCTTCTGTTCGCTGCGGATGACTTCGATGCACTGCTGCACGATCTCCTCGTCTTCATCAATGCCGCTTTCGTTGCCATATTCGCCGACCGGCTTCGACAACTGCTGGTGGATTTCCAGCTCGTAACTCGGCTGCGCCTGCCGGGCGATGAACTCGACGATGGTGTTGATCTCGTGGTCGGTGATGAGCGCGCCCTGCGCGCGGATGAGCTTGGCGCTGCCAGGTGGAAGGAAAAGCATGTCGCCCTTGCCGAGCAATTTGTCCGCGCCCATCGCGTCGAGGATCGTGCGCGAGTCCACGCGCGACGCGCATTGGAACGCGATGCGCGCCGGGATGTTCGCCTTGATGACGCCGGTGATGACATCCACCGAGGGCCGCTGTGTGGCCACGATACAATGGATCCCCGCCGCGCGCGCCATCTGCGTGATGCGCGCGATGGCCATTTCGACATCGGCGGGCGCGACGAGCATGAGGTCCGCGAGTTCGTCAATGATGACGACGATGTAGGAAAGTTTTTCGGGGATGACGATGTCCTCTTCGCGCGGGACGACGATCTCCTCGTCCACTTTGACGGCAAAACCTTCCGCGCCCGGCTCGACTTTTTCCTTCTTCGCCTTGAGCGGCAGTTCGAGTTCCTGCTGCGGCAGCGGTTTGTTTTTCGGGCGCGTGTTGAAGGAGACGACGTTGCGCACACCGACGCGCGCAAAAATCTGGTAGCGTTTCTCCATCTCGTTCACCACCCAGCGCAGCGCGAGGATGACTTTTTTCGGATCGGTCACGACGGGCACGACGAGGTGCGGCAGGACGTTGTATTGCTGCAACTCGACGACCTTGGGATCAATCATCACGAAGCGGAGCTGGTCCGGCCCGAAACGGAAGAGGAGCGAGGCGATGATGGAGTTGATGCAAACGGATTTGCCCGAGCCGGTGCTGCCGGCGATGAGCAGGTGCGGCATCTCCGCGAGGTCGGCGATGATCGGATGGCCGTAAACGTCCTTGCCCAGCGCGATGGGCACGCGGGCCTTGGTGGTCCGCCATTCCTCGGTCTCGAACAGGTCGCGCATGATGACCTTGGTCTTGATGAAATTCGGCACTTCGACGCCAACGGAACTTTTTCCCGGCACGGGCGCGAGGATGTGGATGCGCTCGGCTTTGAGTGCGGCGGCGAGGTTGTTGGAGAGCGCCTGGATTTTTTCCAGCTTCACGCCGGGCGCGGGATGAAGTTCGTAACGCGTGATGGTCGGGCCCTTCGTGATGTCGCCGAGTTCCACCGGGATGTCGAACTGCGCGAGCGTCTGCTGCATGAGGCGCGCGTTGGCGAGGAGTTCCTCCTTCGACTCCGTGGGCTTCACGGTCATGTCCGGGTGCTGGAGAAAATCCAGCGACGGCAACTGGTAATTGCCGATCATCGGCGTAGCCGCGACGGTGATGGGCTTGGGCCGCTTCGGCTTGGGCCGCGTGGGCGCAAGGCCGGTGATGACGATGGCGGATTCGTCCCGCTTGGCGGGATCGGCGGGTTTTTCCTCGCCGGGCTTCGCTTCGTCGGACTTCGGCTCGGGAGATTTTTCCGGCGCGTCGGATTTGCGGCCGAGAACTTCGTCGGCACTGGTCACGCCAAGTTCGCGCGGGGAAATGACCACGACTTCATCTGGCGGTTCGATTTCGCGTGCGGGCTCCGGCGGCACGGCTTTTTTCGCGCGCGTGGCTTTGGAGCCGGGCACGCTGAGGTCCTGGACGTTCGGCGGCGGGACCGGTTTCATGTCCTGGCCGAGGATCGGGCCGGCGACGGCGGTGGCCGTGCTGCCGGTGCCGGTGGTGCGGGCGACTTCTTTTTCGAGTTTCTCCGCGGCCTTCTTCAACTCGCGCGCGCGGCGTTCGAGGGCGATCTCATCCTCGCTCATGCCACTCGTGTCCGGTTCATCCGAGAATTTTCGACGCAGCCATTCGCCGAGGCGGAAGTTCGTGAGGGAAAGCGAACTCACGAGCGCGAGCGTGGCGTAAACGATCACCGCACCCGTTGTGCCGAGCATCCAGAAACCGTACTCGTAGGTGAACCAGCCTAAAAATCCGCCGGCGCTTTGCGCGCCGAGCCGATCGCGAGCGTGGCCGGCGAGGTTGTGGAGGTCGAGAATGTGCAACAGCCCGGTGACGGCCAGCATCAACATCGCGGCCCAGAGCGTGGACCACTTCGAGCGCTCACGCAGGTAGCCGAGGATGCCGAAGAGATACGCGAGACCGAACGCGACGAGCAACGGCGCGAGCACGTAAGCCGCGACGCCGAACAGCAGGAAAAACCAGTGCCCGAAGTGCGCGCCCACGGGGCCGATCCAGTTATGCGTGGGTTTGTTCGGCGGGTCGCAGAGCGAGGCGATGTCGCAGCGGTCGAACGACAACTGCGCGACCACCAGCAGCAGCGCCGCCGCCAGCAGCACGACGCCGATGACGTCCGCGAAGCCGTGATGTTCCGATTCTGGCGACGCCTTCCGTGACATGGCGGCAGCGTAACAGCGGCGGCGGCGCGATGAAAGTTGAAACTGGTTGCGGTTGATTCGGAATTGGTCGAGGCGATATTCCAGACCGGCATCGGTTCGCACGGATTGGACGGTGATAAGACGGCGCTTAGCGTTCACATTGAATCAACGTTGACGCACATCACTTGCAATCCGGCGGCGGTGAATCTGTCGCCGCCGCGGCGGGACTGGCGCACGGAGCGGCGGCGGACGGGAAGGTGGAAATCGGATTTTGACCACGGATGACACGGATGACACGGATGGAATTTTTCATCAGCGTAATCCAAGGTTAAAGTTTTCCGTGGTGGAAGTTCCGGGGACAATAAATTACCTTTGCACCATGCCAAAGAAGCTAGAAAAGCGCGTGGACCAGTTGGAGAGGAAAGTCGCCGAGTTGAGCATGTAGGTGCTCAAGCTGCGCCCGCTACAGAAGGATTGGCGCCGGACATACGGCGCGTTCAAGGACGACCCGGACTTCGAGGAAGCCGTCCGGCTTGGCCGCGAGTACCGGAAGCAACAGACTTACGAGAAAGAGGTCTCAAGCCAGAATGAAAATCAACCAGGTCTTTGAAGAAACTCTCGGGGTACATCTGAAAAATCCTCGCTGGTCGTGGGGCGCGGTTGATCCAGTTTCCAACCGCGTTTTTCTGAGGGTGTGGGAGGATCAAATTCAGCCAGATGGTGATGGAGAGAGAGTTCAGATTTACTGGAAGAAGCCGCGCACCAATTCTCCAGGGTTGGCAGAACGGCTCGAACACCTTGAAGCGATCAAGAACGGTGCTCCGGGTATCGGAATTGTTGCGACGGCAGTCGAAACAAATCCGTCTGGCGCTCGACAGATAGCCAGCTTTCACGAGAGTCCGCTGCTTCAGCTTGGCGGTTTTAGCGAAGACGATATCGGTATTTACGCGCGCATCACAGGGCGAATCCCGACAAGCGAATTGGCTCGTGCGTTAACACTCACCTCAGAAGCTAAAGCCATTCTACAGTTGCTCGTGGATCGAATTCGTGAGGGGCGATTTCTCCCTGACGATGAAGCGAGCTTCATGGGCTATGGCGAGGTGCATAAGAACCTCGGACTTCGGAAGGTAGGACCGCATTGGGGCAACAGTCTTCTCCGGCAGGGTCTTGCCGATCTCGCAAAGTGGCTTCATCAGAACCGCCTTCCTGCGATTACCGGTCTCATCGTTGACCAGACCAACTTTCGACCCGGCAACGGATATTTCGAGGTCAATGGCCGCCCCCTCGGCGACCGCGAATGGTGGGCTGGGCAAGTCAGACAGGCCATCGCGTTCGATTGGTCGCCTTACGCGAACGACGATGCAACTCCGACGAGAGATGAGCTTGCGTCATACGCGCGCGCTGTGGTGGAGGGAACAGTCAATACGGTTTCAGTCGAAGTTCGCTCTCGATGCGAAGCGCTGCGCAAACGCGCACGCCAATATTATCGCGGCTCCGATGGCAAGCGCCGATGCGAAGTCTGCGGGTGGCACAAACCCAAAGACGGAAGAATTTCTGGTGACATTGTAGAGCTTCACCACATCCGGCCACTCGCCAAATTACCGTCGGACGGCTTGCGACTCGAATTGCGCGAAGCTATTGAGAGCCTCGTGCCGCTGTGCCCTTGTTGCCATCGCATCGCTCACTCTGGCATTAACGGTCGATCGTTCACGATTGAAGAACTCAAGGCCATCATTCCGAACCGCCCAACGGCATAACGGTTGTTGCCCGGCGGGAGTTGTTCGTCAGTGGACCAATTGAACGAGGTTCGCTTCGCCGGCGAAGGATTTTGCCAGCGGTTCATCCAGCGTGGCCAGACTGCATCCATGCTGGCGGGCGAGCGCAATCAGATAGCGGTCGGTGATTTGATTCGCGCCGGTCATCAGGTCGGTTCGCACCACGCGGTCGGCGGAACTCAAGTCGTCGGGGATGAACCGATGGCGCGGGTCGGCGAGGAGCCGGCGCAGCACGCCAAACGCGTCGTCCGGCGTCATGCCAAAACCGAGCAAGGGATGCGAGGAGACGCGCGCAAAACCGAGTTGGGAAATCGGACAGGTGGCGAAAGCGGAAACACCCTTGAACCACGGGCGAATTTTGGAGTGGTGCTCATGGTTTTCCCAGAGCAGGGCCATGAGGAGGTTGACGTCGAGCAGGCAGGTCACGGCGTCAGGCTCTCAAGCTCGCGCACGAGGCGCGAGGTGATGACTCCGCCGTTGACGCGGATGACGGGCAGGCCGTCGTCGGCCACGGTCACGGTGCATTTGCTGGAAGGCAGCGAGCTGTCGTTCTCGACCACGAAGCGGGTCACCTGCCCGCGTTCTGTGGGCGGCAGATGCTTGATTTCGTCAATGACTTCTTGTGCGCTCATGCAGGGATTATCCGCTGAAAGACCCATTCAGGCAAGTTCCTGTTTCCCCGCGGAGCACGAGCGGTGAGTGTTTCTGCCGGTCGAGATAGAGGGAGCCGGCGGTGGGAATGAGATTGATTGCGGCGTGAAACGCACGCACCGCAATTATGCGCCCGTCACGATCGTCACGCGCTTCGTGCCGGCGGAAAGCACTTCCCACGGGCCAAAATCCAAATTGACCCGTCGCGACGGCATTGTTAGCTTTCGCGTCCCTGCAAACCCGGGGAAGTTATGCGACACACCATCTCAGTCCTGGTCGAGAACAAGTTCGGCGCGCTCACGCGCATCGCCGGGCTGTTCAGCGGGCGCGGCTACAACATTGACACGCTCAACGTCGCGCCGACGCACGACGCGACCGCCTCGCGCATGACCATCGTGACGCACGGCGACGAAGCCACGCTCGAACAGGTTTGCAAGCAACTGCGGAAGCTGACCGACGTGCTGGACGTGCGGGATTTTCGCGAGAGCGAATACGTGGACCGCGAACTGGTGCTGGTGAAGGTGAAGGTGGATTCCAAGACCCGCGCCGAGATCATGCAGATCACCGACATCTTCCGCGCCAAGATCGTGGACGTGCAGCCGAAGACCTTGACCATCGAAATCACCGGCAACGAAAGCAAGGTCGAGAAATTTGTCGGCCTCATGCAGCCCTTCGGCGTGGCGGATTTGACCCGCACCGGCAAGGTGGCGATGCCGCGGAAATAAGTCTTGAGTCCAAAGTCCAAAGTCAAAACAACGCACGCCCACTCTCAACTTTCAACCAACAACACTCAACTAAGAACATGCCCGCAAAAGTTTACACTGACAAAGACGCGAATCCCGCCGTCCTTAAAAACAAAACCCTCGCCGTGCTCGGCTTCGGTTCGCAAGGCCACGCGCACGCGCTGAACCTCAAAGAGTCCGGCCACAACGTCATCATCGGACTTTACGAAGGCAGCAAGTCCATCGCGGTGGCCGAGGAGAAGGGTTTCAAAGTTTATCTGACGGCGGAAGCCGTGCGCCGCGCGGACGTGATCTTCGTCGCCATTCCCGATACCAAGCAGCCGAAAGCTTACGAGCGCGACATCAAGCCGAACCTCGCGCCGGGCAAGACGCTGTTGTTCTCGCACGGGTTCGCGATCCATTTCAAAACGGTCATCCCGCCGAAGAATGTGAACGTGATCATGGTCGCGCCGAAAGGCCCGGGCCACATCGTCCGCCGCCAATATCTCGAAGGCAAAGGTGTGCCGAGCCTCATCGCCGTTTATCAGGGCGGCAAGGCGGCGAAAGCGATCGCGCTCGCGTGGGCGCATGGCATCGGCGGCACGCGCGCCGGCGTGATCGAGACGAACTTCAAAGAGGAAACGGAAACGGATCTGTTCGGCGAACAGACGGTGCTTTGCGGTGGCGCGAGCGCGCTGGTGCAGGCGGGCTTCGAGACGCTCGTCGAGGCGGGCTACTCGCCGGAGATGGCTTACTTCGAATGTTTGCACGAGTTGAAACTCATCGTGGACCTGATGAACGAAGCGGGCATCAGCGGGATGCGCTTCTCGATTTCCGAGACCGCGAAGTGGGGCGACGTGAGTGTCGGCCCGAAGATCATTGACGCCAGCGTGAAGCAGCGGATGAAGGCCGCGCTGAAGGACATCCAGTCCGGCAAGTTCGCGCGCAATTGGGTGAAGGAATACGAGGGCGGCTACAAGCGTTACAACGCGCTGATGAAAAAGGGCGCGAACCATCCGATTGAAAAGACCGGCGCGCGCCTCCGCGCGCTGATGCCGTGGATGAAGAAGCGCTCGATCAAGGGCGCGCAGGCGGCGTACTGAAGTGCGGAATGCGGAATGCGGAGTGATTAACTCGCCGCCGGAAGGGGAAACCCATCCGGCGGAGAATTCTTTTGTCGCTGCGAAACCAAATTTCCACGGCGGTGTTTGGGATGGGAGACGCATGAAGAGCTTCGGAAAAATTGCGGTAGGTGTCGCGGCTGGTTTGCTTTCGCAGGCCGGCGCGCGTGGAGACATCGGCGATTTAGCGAACGGCTCGTACCAGAAAATCGCCGTCGCGAATATTTTCCGGTTGCAGCCGCGGGTGGAATTAAAAATCGCCGAAGTGCTGCCCCCGCCGCCGCCGAAAATCACATTGCAGGGCATCATCTGCGCCTTCAATCGGCGGCAGGTTTTGTTCAAGGTCGCGCTGGCCTTGCATCCCGGCGACGCGCCGAAGGAATTCGCTTTCGTTCTAAACGAATGGGAAAGCCAGGGCGAAATCACCGTGCTCGAAATCAACGAAACGGCGCGCAAGATCAAGTTCAACAATCATGGCCGGGAACAATTGCTCAGTCTGGAAAAAGATTCCGTGCCGGCGATGGGGACCGGTGTGCCGTCGGTCTTGGCTGTCGGTCGCGCACCAGTCGCGGCGGAAACCCGAACGCTGAGGCCGCTTCCCAGCCGGTCACTTTCCGCCGACGAACAAACGGTGCTCATCGAGCTCAATCGTCGCATGACCGAGAAGCAGGTTCGCGCGGGCGCGATGCCGCCTTTGCCGCCCACTGGGATAACGCCCTAGCTTTTTTTCCGTCCGCCGCCACCCGGCGCGAAACCAAAACTTCCCGGTGGTGTTTGAAACGGGGAACGCTATATTCGAGCCATGAAACACGGTGGAAAAATCATTCTTTGCCTCGCGGGCGGACTGATGTTGCACGCGCAGGCGCGCGCGCTCACGTCCGAATCGTCGGGGAATCCCTACGCGAACATCGTTGACCGGAATGTTTTCGGCCTCAAGCCCGCGCCCATCGCCGAGCCGCCGAAGCCGCCGGAAGTTGCCGCTCCGCCCATCACGCTCCAGGGCATCATCTCCGCTTTCGGAAAAAAACAGGTGCTGTTCAAGACCATGATGTCCGCCAAGCCCGGCGAGGTTGCGAAAGAAACCAGCCTCGTCATGGCCGAAGGCGAACGCTTGGGCGAGATCACCGTGCTCGAAATCAACGAAGCCGCTGGCACGGTCAAGTTTGACAACCACGGAAAACCACAGATCAAAGACATCACGAAGGACGGGGTGAAGCAGGGCACGGGCGGCGGCGGCATTCCCGGCGGACAACCGGGCGGCGTTCCCGGCGGTGTGCCGGCGGCCGGAATCCCGAGTCCGCTTTCCGGCGGTGGCGGTAGCAGTGTGACAACTTTCGGCGGCAACCCGGGGAATCTCACGATTCCGGGCCGGCCCTTGCGGCTGAATCCCTCGGCAGCGAGCACCGTCAACTCCCAGTCGGAAAGACCGCTCACGGCGGACGAACAGACCGTGTTGATCGAACTCAACCGCAAGATTTACGAACGCGACTTCAAGAGCGGCAAAATGCCGCCGCTGCCTCCCACCGAGTTGACGCCCAAGTCGCAATAGCGGCGACGATTCCATCTACCTCGTGAAACCTCCCACGTGCGGGAGGTTTTGTTTTTCATCCAGCGCCAACCGGGCTGAGGCGAACCGGCAAAAAGACTTTCTGCGCACGCCGGATCACCGGGTGTGATTAAAAACGGGTGAGGGGAATGGCGCTTAGTTAAGGGCATGTGTCGTTGATTTTTTCTGGGTGGCTTCGGCAATGATTTCCTGCCGGGGGCGCATCAACAAGGGAAAGTTTTTCGGCCTCCGTTTCCTCATGCGCGG
>SIBJ01000124.1 GCA_009695195.1 Pedosphaera sp. | reverse complement strand
CGAACATAGATCGGCCGATGCGGTGCCAAGTCGAATATGACGATCCATGCCAACTTCCCTCTCAAAACCGACCCTCGACCACCGATTGCTACCGGGCTGTATCATGTAACCCTCGAAAAATTGCCGCTAACTCTTAAACTTCCGCTAGTGACGAGCGCTAAAGCCGATCGTAAGGATCTTCAGAAGGCCGCGTGGCACTGTTTTGATGGGCTTCAGACAATGCTCAGCGAGATGGTCCCAAGTTGGTCAGTGTCCGAGCGAATGCGGTTAATACTCAATCAATATCAATAACCCCCCTACGCCTGCGCGCTGAATAGCTCCGCGATCACATCCTCCAACGGGATGTCCTCGATCGTGATGTCCGCCACCGGACCGGTGCTGAGGATTTCCTGCGACACGACCACGACATTGTCGCCCGGAACACAGAGCGTGAACTTACCGTCGGCCGTCCGCGTCGTGGTCGTCGCGTGCCGCGCCTGCCAGGTCTCGGGAAACGCCCCGTTGGCGGTCGCCGCCGGCAGAAAAGTGATGATCTTCTTTCGCGCCCCGCCGCTGGACTCGAGCCGGTCAAGCGCCCCGTCGTAAATTTTCTTTCCCTTGTGGATCACGATGACGCGTTCGCACAGTTCCTTGATGTCCGCCATGTAGTGGCTGGTGAGGAGAATCGTCACGCGGTTCTTGCGGTTGTAGTCGCGCAGGAACTGCCGCACCGCCTTTTGCGAAACCACGTCGAGCCCGATGGTCGGCTCGTCGAGAAACAGAACCCGCGGCCGGTGGAGCAGCGCCGCGATCAACTCCATCTTCATCCGCTCGCCCAACGAGAGCTCACGGACCATCACGTTGAGCTTCTGACCGACGTCGAGGAGCGTGACGAGTTCGTCGAGCGTCGCCTTGAACTGCGACTCCGGAATCGCGTAGATCGCGCGGAGCAGGTTGAAAGATTCGATCGCCGGCAGGTCCCACCACAGCTGGTTTTTCTGTCCGAGCACGAGGGCGAAAAGCCGGCGATAGGCGTTTTCGCGTTTCGTGGGATCGTAGCCGGCGACGCGCGCCGTACCGCTCGTCGGGTAGATGAGGCCCGAGAGCATCTTCAGCGTGGTGGTCTTGCCCGCGCCGTTGGGTCCGAGGAAACCCACGAACTCACCCTCTTTGATCGAAAACGAAATGTCTTTCGCCGCCGCCGTCTCCTCGAAATCGCGATAAAAGAGCCCCTTCACGCCGCCCCAGAACCCCGGGACTTTCTTGTAGGTGCGGAAGACGCGCGTGAGTTGGGAAACTTCAATCATAAGGTTTTTGCGGAGCAAAAAACCTACTGCGTGAAGGCCGGGAGCTTCACGATCTTTCCGCCCGCAAGCGCGGATTCGTGCGCGCAAAGGCCAACACAGGTCCAGTTCGCTGATTTTTGCGCGTTGGGATAACATTCGCGGCCTTCAACCAGCGCCGTCAGGAACTCGTGCGCGAGATGCGGATGCGAGCCGCCGTGGCCGGCGCCTTGGGTGAAGCTGAGGTGGGTCTTCTTGCCGAGGTCGTAGACGCCCTTTGTCGTGAACTTCTGAATACCCTTGGGCAGCCGCTTCGCGTAGTCAGGCACCTGGATTTTCTTCGGAATCTTGTGCTCGGGCAGCTTCGCGGTGTGCAGGACATGCGGCTCATGCTCGGTCAACGTCCATTCGAACGATTTTTTCGAACCGTAGACGTCGATGCTTTCGCGATACTGGCGTGCGACGTCGAAGAGCGAACGGATGATGCGCGCCGTGAGGTCGGAGTCCTTGAACTTGATGTGCGCGGTCTCAACGGCGAACGACGAGCCGTAATTTTTCGCGAGCTCGGGGCGGATCGTGCCGGAGCCAAAGCACGAGACGTATTCGGCGACGGCGTCGGTAAGGGCGAGCATCGGGCCGACGCAATGGGTGGCATACCACATCGGCGGGAGACCGGGCCAGTAATTGGGCCAGCCGTCCATATCCTGCTGATGGCTCGCCTGGAGAAACTGGATTTTTCCGAGTTCACCGCGGTCGTAGAGTTCCTTGATGTAGAGGTATTCGCGGGCGAAAACGACCGTCTCCATCATCATGTAACGGAGACCGGTCTTCTTCGTGAGCTCGACGATCTTTTTGCAGTCGGCGATCGAGGTGGCCATCGGCACGGTGCACGCGACGTGTTTGCCCGCCTGCAACGCCTTGATCGATTGCGCGGCGTGATCCGGGATCGGCGTGTTGATGTGCACCGCGTCAATCCCGGGGTCGCGCAACAACTCGTCGTAGTCTGTAAAACCTTTGGGTATGCCGAAGGCGTCCTGAATCGCCTTCATTTTTTTCGGGTCCCGCTGGCAGACCGCGACGAGGTTGGCGTTGGGGTGGGCCTGGTAGATCGGAATAAACTCGGCGCCGAAGCCGAGGCCGATGATCGCGATGTTGATTTTTTTGTCGGGCATGGGGGTGGAGGAAGTTGAGGGTTGAATGATGCGAGTTGAGAGGAGGAGTGACGAAAAACCGGGCCTCGGCGAGTGGTTGGACGCGAAAGGCTATTTCAAAGTCAGCACGAAGGCCTCGATGTCGGCAAGTTCCTGCGGGCTGAAAATGTCGCCCATCGGCGGCATGGGCGAGATCTTGAATTGCTCGAACCCCTTTGCGATTACCTTGCTCGGTTCGAGCAGGCTTTCGCGGATGTAGGCGGGCGTGCTGCGCGAGGCGATGCCATCGAGCGCGGGGCCGACGGTGCTGCCCTGGCCCTTGAGGCTGTGGCAGAGCACACAGGCCGCGGGATGCTTGAGGAAGAGCTGCTCGCCACGCCTGGCGTCGGCGGCGATGAGTTTCGTGGTGACCTCGGCCGGGATGAGTTCGGTCAGGCGCACGTCATCGAACAACGCGTCGCCCTTGGCCACGTGGAGGATGTTGACACTGGCAGTGGCGCGGTCGCCGCTGTTGAACTCAACCTCCACCTCGGTCCAATCGGTGTCGCGCCGCCGGACTGTCTCCGTCTCGACGCGCGCGCCGTGCACGTTGAAACTCACCTTGCCCTGGAGCGCGTGGGTCTTCACCCAACCGGCGAGGCGGTATTGCGTGTTTGGTTTCACCGTGACGTCCGCGTGGAGACTGGTGTCCGCATCGCCGCGCGTGATACAGCGCAGCGCCTGCCGGCCGCCATGAAACTGCTTGTCGCCGCTCACGACGCTCCATTCGGCGCCCGAATTGCCCTCACGCGCGCCGTAATCGCGGCGCTGCCAGCCGTCGGGCAGGCCGTTGCCGCCGATGACCTCGAAGCCGGGATTCGGGAGCAGGTTGGGGCCTTCGCGGTAGAGCGCCGCGCCATGAATCCGGCCGAGCAGGCGCACGGACTCCTTGAGCCATTCGTCTTTCTGATTGGCGAGATTGCGCACGACACTGGCGACAACGGTCTGGATTTGTTTCGTCGCGGGGAACTCGGCGAGCTTCACGAACGCGGCGAGCTTGGTGAGCGGATCGGCATCGCTCACGACCGCCGAGGCGAAGAAAAGCGACACGGCCGCCCCGTCGCGACCCAGCGCGCGGGTGGCATTGCGGCGGACCGCGGCTTCGGCGTGGACGAGCCCGGCGCGGTGCGTGGCGTCGTCGAGCTGGCCGAGACCATGCAGGGTCCATAGCGCGTGAATCGCCTTGAGGGGCGCGGCGACGGCGACGGCCTGCTTGAGAGCGGGGGCCGCCTCGGTCCGCTTGCCCTCGACGAGCAGGCGCTGCGCGGTGAGCCGCCAGAATTGGTTGCCGTCGCCGAGGGCCGCGACAAGTTGCGCGGTCGTGGCGCCCTTGAGTGATTTGATCGACGCCGGCTTCGCCAGATCCCACACGACGCGGTAAACTCGTCCGCGGCTGTGATCGCGCAGCGGATTTTCGTGCGCGCTGCCGACCCCGGTCTTTGCCGCGTAACCGCCGCGCTCTACGCTCGGCGTGGGATTGTGCTGGATGATGTAATTCTGCCAGTCGGAAAACCACACCGCACCGTCGGGTCCAACCTCGGCGAACACCGGCGACATCCACTCATCGCTGCTGGCGACGAGATTGAAGCCATCGTTCGCGACGTAGCCGGCGCCGTCGCGCTTCACGTCCATCAGTGCGATGTTCTTCATCGTGGGCTCGCAGATCATGGCCATGCCCTGCAGGCGGGCGGGAAGGTTGTCCGAGTGGATGAACGCGCTGCCGGCCGCCGCCGTGTAGCCGCCCATCACGTCCACCTGTCGGAAGTTCGGCGTGATGGTGTGGGTTTTTTCCTCGGTATTGATGCGCTTGGCGGTCATCGCGCGCATGCCCTTCGGCAGAATCGTCGCGGGAATGCCGCCGAAAAAAATCGGCGCGTTGTTCGCCGTGCCGCCGAATTGGTCTCCAAACTCGTTGGCACTGTGCCCCCAGGAGTTGTTCGTGAACTGGTGGAGGAATTCGAGCGCCGAGCCGTCGGCTTTGAAGCGGTAGGTGCCCATCGAAAATTGTTTTTCCACGCCGCCGACCGTGCCCTTGAAGCCGGAATAGCCGACGCACCCGTAGAGCCAGTTGTCGTGGCCGTAGTGGAGATTGTTCGCCTGCGCGTGCGTGTCGCTGATGCCCCAGCCGGTCATGATCTCCTGGCGCACGTCGGCGCGGTCGTCGCCGTCCGTGTCTTTGAGAAAGAGAAAACGTGGCGACTGCGCGACGACGATGCCCCCGTTCGCGAAGGTGAAGCCGGTCGGGATATTCAGGTGGTCGGCGAAGACGGTGAACTTGTCGGCGCGGCCGTCGCCATCGGTGTCCTCGCAAATCTTGATGCTGTCCGTGCCCATGCCGTCGGGCTTCACATCGTGCGGGTAGTCGCGGGCCTCGGCGATCCACAGGCGGCCGCGCTCGTCCCACGCCATGAAAATCGGCTTGTTGATGTCAGGCTCGCCCGCGAAAAGCTCGAGGCGGAGATCGGGCGCGACCTGCGTGCGCTCCTTGCTGCCTTTGACGCTGAGCGGAAACTGAAACGTAACCGGCTGTGCGCGCTTCTCGTAATTCGCAATCGTCGAACGGGCCTCGCGTTGCTCCGGTTCGCGCTGGGCGAGAAATTTCTCCCATTCGGCCACGCGCACCAGCCCGGCGGCGGCGAGGATCTTCGGTTTGGCGGCGACGGCGAAATCCGGCGTCACCGAATCGCCGAGCGATGAGGCGGTGAGGCGTTTCGTGGCGGGGACGGCGGCGAGGGCTTTCGCGAAGGTGTCCGCCGGAGCGTCGAGCACGACGACATCGAATTTCGCGACATACTCCGGCGTGGCCGCCTTGGGATCGGAGACGTAGTCGAACCAGATCGCATCGCGCCCGAGATCGCGCATGAGTGCATGGCTGGTCATGCGCGGAGCGCGGTCATCGGTGCCGAGGTAGAGCACGCGAATCGGACTCGCCACCGCGGGGAGGGCGAGCGCGAGAAACAGGGCGAGGCGCAGGGATGTCTTCATGAATTGCGATTGGGGCCGGGCGGCCGGGAAGAGGAAAGACAGTAGCAGACCCAAGGCCACGGCTGCGATGAGAGTTGGCGCAAAAAGAATGAGGATTTTCACGCGCCGCCCGGCGAGGGGTGTTTCCTTCGGACATGATCGCGCACGCAGGCCCGGGAATGCCAGCGGGCCGAAGCAGGTGAAGCGTGGCTCTGCCGATGGCGCGCGGTTGTTTTACGCGGTCACTCATCTCCGCTCGCCGATGCTCATTAGCGTGAACTCCCGGCGGCTCGGCAGTCGCCCTCAAACCTGAGCCAGGCGCTCTTCCGCCACGTCGGACAGAGTCTTGTGATTTCGTAAGGCGTCCTTTCGCAACACAGCGATTAGTTTGGGGCTAAGCCTCAGGAGAACCGCTTTACGGCCCGACGGCTTTCGTCCCGCCCCGACCCTGGTACCACCGTGCTTAACGAGCCGGAACGCCAATTTCTCTAAATCCGGCAACGGCTCGCCGTTCAGATCCTTCATGTTGATCTGGTAGCCAGCGCTATTGAAGAGGGATTTTTCAACGTTTTCGGTTTTTTTCTTCATAAATTCTTGCTCCAATCTCCCAGTACCCTGCGCCAATGATTCGGATAATTCAAATCGGACGGTGGGTGTAGCGGACCAGCATGACGCGCACTCCAACCTTGCCGAGGAGCCACCAACGGAGTTCGTGCTTGCTGCGGGGACAGTGCGCTTCGTCGAACGCGACGATGGCCTCGGGATCATCGAATGCCTTTTGTGCTTCCGAGAATGGCACGCCGTGTTTCGCAATGTTGGCGGCCTCCTTCCTCGGATCCCAAGTGAACTTCATCGGTCAATCATCGCTGCGGCGACTTGAAAAGCAATAGTCATTTCAAGTCGCCTGGCGCGCTGCTGCGTGCTCAGGACATTCAAACGCTGCACTGGCTGGCCGGACGGGCGAGCGGGCCTTGGCTCCAACGTGATTTGCACCGCGAAACTCAGGCCGGTTCGGAGAACCGGCCCCACCACGGCGAAATTGGAATCATACCCACGATCCCCGTCACGGCCTCGCCGCCCCCGCCCGCTCTCCCGCCTCCGTCTGCTCGGTCTCCGCCCACGAGGGCGCGCGCCAGAAATGCAGAGTTCTGCCCTCGCCGCCGGTCCCAGTGCGCCCCGCCAACACGTTGCCGTCTGGAGAAAAGGTGGTCCCCGAAAAGCCCGGCGTATAAGCGGGCAGGTTGATGAGCCGCTCGAACGACGATGTATCCCACACGGCCATGATTGAAGGTTGCGCAAGCCACTCGCCGACCTGGCGGCGAACATCGATCGGCTGACCCCGTCCGACGTGGCGCCGCAGTGTATCACGTCCCACGGTCGTGAGTTCGTGGCACCGTGGACTCAGGCCGGCACGGTGAAACCCTCGCGGCGGGCGGCGTCAACCAGCCGCTTGTCGGCCGTCAAAAAAAGCAGCGTCGCCGGTTCGTGCTGGCAGGCGACGATTGCCGCGGCCAGCTGCAATGCATCCGCGGCCCGCAACGGATGCAGTCGCAGCAGCCGCTCCGCCTGCCGTCGCACCGCCGCCGTCGGTTCGACCTCCACCCAATGGTTCTCCAAGTGCCGCAGCCGTGCTTCGCTCGCGCGAGCTCCTTCCTCACGCAACGCGCCCTCGCGCACCAGCCGCTGCAGCGCCGATGCACATTCCACCGCCGTGCCCCACCACACCAGCATCACCGGATCGACGCGCACCTGCCCTTCGCGCTCGGCCGTGGCCGGCTCCCCCACCAGCAGCGGCACGACGGCGGAACTGTCCCAGAAAATCATCGTCCCTCCACGCGCTCGGCCAGCGCGGCGGCCACCGCGCTGACACCGATTTTCAGGCGTGGGGCCGGCGAAGCTTTCAGTTTCTCCCAGACCGCACCCGCCACCCGTGGCCGGCGAATGAGCCCCTGCCGCTCGAGGCCCAGCAGCCGCACGTCATCGGGCAAGGTGTCCGCCGCCACCGGCTCGAGCCGCGCGACCGGCACGTCGCGGTCGAGGATGAGCACGCCCTTGCCCGCCTTGGCCGAGCGCAGCAGTTCGCTCAGGCCGTTTTTGGATTCGGTAACAGTGGCCGTCTTCATCAGGCTAGATTGGCTCTTCGCTGTGAGCCGTCAAGCCCGGGAGCAGCGCGCTGGACGAAACTCAGGCCGGTTCGGAGAACCGGCTCCATCTCGGTGAAAATGGAATTTCACGAACGATCTCCGTCACGGCTTCGCCACCCCTGCCCGCTCCGCCGCCTCCGCCTGTTCGAGCTCCGCCCACGAGGGCGCGCGCCAGTAATACAGCGTGCCTCCCTCGCCGCCGGTTCCGGTTAGCTCCGCCAGCACGTTGCCGTCCGGAGAAAAGGCCGTCCCCGAAAAGCTCGACCCATAAGCGGGCAGGTTGAGGAGCCGCTCGAACGACGATGTATCCCACACGGTCATGGCCACAGAGACTCCGCTGGAGAGCACCAAGCGTCCGCCATCCGGCGAAAAGGCGGCGGTATGCACGCCCAGCATGAAGCCGCGGAGCGTCGCCACGGGTTGCCGGGTCTCGACATCGAAAACCCGCGCGTAGCCATAGAAGCTGGGCACCACCATCCACCGACGGTCCGGCGGAAATGCCCTGCCGTGCACTGAATCGTTCCCGCTTTTTCTGTAGATCCGGAACGCTTCGATTGTAGCGCGATAGCTTCCGGACTAACTCTTTTTTTGCTGTTCCTTCTATCGAATCTTCCAGCGCCGAAAGCATCTGCGTCACCGCATCGACTAGCTTACGATGTGTTGCAAGCTCTCCGCTTGCCCCACATTTCGGACGCAGCACATGCGGTTCGCGCCGGGGAAGCGCCCGGAGCGGCGGCTTTCCAGCCGCCGGTATTCACCGAATACCGGCCCGCGTGAGCCAGGGCGGCTGGAAAGCCGCCCCTCCGGGCAGGCAGATTTGCTGACGCGGATTTGTGGGGCAAGCGCAGACCTAGCTTCACCGAAAAATGAACTTCTTTGATCGGAAGAAGTTGCGTGGCGTCCCCACGGGGATTCGAACCCCGGTAACGCGCAGACCCCTCCGAAAGTCACCATTTCGCTCTGCGATGGACATCGGTGGACATGCTCACCCGTGGGTGGTGTGCGCAAAAGTGTGAGCAAATGATGGAACCAGAGGAGCGGTATATTTATATATCTTCCAATCTATCTCTTGACTTGACTTTGGCGTTATTTCGCTTACGCTAGTCATTAATCGCAAATATATGAGTTCAGTAACAAGACGCGGAAAGATTTGGCACGCCTGCTATCGCAACGCACAGGGCGTGAGAGTGACCTGTTCAACTAAGCTGACGGACAAAAGAAAGGCAGAGGAGGTCGCAGAAAACTTGGAGGCTACCGCGAAGGGGCAACTGTCCGCGACACAGGTTCAGCGAGTCATGGCCGATGCTTTCCGGGAAGCAACTGGCACCACGGCTCCCACGTTTACGGTTCGCGAGTACCTGAACAAGTGGTGCGAAGACAAAGCGGCGAGGGGTGCACTTCGCGCAGCGGACAAATACCGTCAAATCGTGAAGGAGTTTCTTGCATTCCTTGGTACCCGTGCCGACCAACCCTTGCGCCAACTCGCAGAGGGGGACTTGTCCGCCTTCGTCATCGCGGCTGGAAAGCAGGTTCGCGCCAGAACCGCCAACA
Source organism: Pedosphaera sp. (assembly GCA_009695195.1). Lineage (GTDB taxonomy): Bacteria > Verrucomicrobiota > Verrucomicrobiia > Limisphaerales > JADLHS01 > CAIKLQ01. Next base: position 1,471 of record SIBJ01000124.1, on the reverse strand, counting down.
ACAAGCTGACGTTACTCGCCGCCGCCCTCCGCGACGCTTGGTCCGATAACCTACTTCCGGACGACATCTGCAAGCGGTTGAAGAAAATTAAGCTGGCCGAGGACGAGCCAATGAAGCGCCTGCCCTTCACGCAGGAACAGGTGGATGCCATTATCCAGAATGCGGAAGGGGAATGGAACGGCATCGCCACCCTTGGCGCATACACTGGCCAGCGACTCGGGGACATCGTGAGCTTTCGATGGGGCAACGCAGTGCCATCTGTTCTCGCGTTTACTTCCCGCAAGACGAAACGGAAAATGCGCGTCCCACTGCACCCGACTGCGGCGGCGTGGCTCGCAGCCAATCGCGGACAAAACTCAGCGGACAAGTGCATGTTTCCGATCGCGAATGCTAAACTTGAGCATCACCGTGGAAACGCGGCGAGGCTGTCCGATGAATTCCACTCGATCTTGACCACGCTCGGTTACGTGGAGAAGCGCACCCATCACACGCAGGGTAATGGTCGTGGTGCCAAGAGGGCATTTAGCCCGCTATCGTTCCACAGTTTCCGGCATTACCTTACCTCGCAACTGCACCGCGCCGGGGTTGCTCCCGCCATCGTGCGCGAAATAATTGGTCACGAATCCGAGGTGGTAAATCGCATCTACACCGACATCGATGACGCGACCATGCTGCTCGGGATGCAGAAACTCGTAGCGCCACAACAACCGCCGCCCTCACCTTCGCCAAAGGGCGGAGTCATTGAGCAGTTTCCAGCGCCAGCGACGTTGAAAAAGGCCAGCAATGGATAAACCGGAATATATCCCACTTCCGCGCACGGGCACCAAGTGCCCGTATTGCGGGCTTTCTCGGTCTGGCATCAACAACCTGATTCTCCCGACGAAGGCCAATGATTACAAACCGGTTGTTGATTCAACTGTGGACCGTCGTCCGGGAAAATCTCGTGGCCGCAGGCTAGTCATCCGAACGTCTCTCGATAAATACCTCAAAGCGCAGGTGGTTCCACTTGAGAAACTTTCTCTCCGCAGGTGGTGGCGGGAATTTCGCGCACAACCGCGTTGCGCAAGTCCCATAACTTCGGCGGACCTCGACCGCCTTAATTTCATGGATGACAGTCAGTCCGAAACCGCAGGCGTCTGACACACCGACGAATCCAGCAGGGCAAGGGTGTTGATGCTGCTACCTGCTTGCGGCGGTGGACGCGCAGGAAAAACCGCGTTAGAAGAGTCCATCTGGCGGCAGGAGGGAACAGCCGGAACCAAAACTTTTTTCAGGGAAATGCAGATTTCTGTGATTTTGGCGTTTCATGTTTATACATATTAACTGAAAGGGGCAGTAGGTCGCGCCAGATTTTTTCAGTGCATGAGAAGAGCCAGTTGCGACCGACTGGCTTTTTCTACGTCCCCGGCACCGATTTGGCCGGGGGCGGCGCTGAAACTCTCGGGTGAGGGTTCAACAGTGCATTGGTCGC
>SIBJ01000123.1 GCA_009695195.1 Pedosphaera sp. | reverse complement strand
GCCATTCTGCTCCACAACACGAATGAGCGGGGCGACTATACGCAGGAGAGTTTTGCGCTCCATCACTGCACGCCCCCGCCCAGGACGGGACTGGAACTCCGGGGCATTTCCGAATCCGCATTGCACGATTAACACCACCAAAAACAATTACCCGAACCCCGCTGTGAAATGAAAGCGTCCCGTCACCTTGAAAAGCTCGAACACTTCAAAGCCTACAATCCGACCGCCGCGCAACTCTGGGAAGCGCAGCAGCACGAGGTGGAGGAAGCCGACACGTTCACGCGCCGGCAGAAAGTCGTGATCGGGATTTGTTCCCTCGTCGCGGCGGCCATCATGATCGAAACCTTGTTTTTCAAATTCACCGGCGCGGCGGAGTCGAAATATATTTTCAGCAAAATGGGCACGGAGCCGTGGATGCGTTGGACGCAGGGCATCTGGGAATTGCTCGCGTCCATCGGGCTGCTGCTGCCGCGCATGAGATGGGCCGGCGGAATTCTCACGACGGGCGCGATGGCGGCGGCGATCTTGAGCCACATGACGTGGCTGGGTTATTCGATCCAGGGCGATCACGGGTTGCTGTTCTGCATGGCGCTGGTGACGTTCGCGTGCGGCGTCACCGTGATGTGGCTGCATCGGCATCACATTCCCGGTTACGTGCCGACCTCGCCGTATTGAGTCGCGCGCATGTGGAACACTTTGAAAAGGCACTGGCCGGAATATCTGATGGAAGCCGCCGAGTTGGGCGCGTTCATGATCTCGGCCAGCGTCTTCACGATTCTGCTTTATCACCCCGCGTCACCCGCCGTGCGGGCCGTGCCGGAGGAATTCATCCGGCGCGTGCTGATGGGGTTGGCGATGGGATTGACGGCGGTGGCGATAATCTTCTCACCATGGGGCAAACAATCCGGCGCGCACATGAACCCCGCGGTCACCCTCACGTTCCTGCGACTCGGGAAAGTTGCGCCGTGGGATGCGGGGTTTTACATCGCGGCGCAATTTATCGGCGGCATCACGGGAGTGGCGCTGGTCGCGGCGGCGGCGGGAAGATTTCTCGCGCATCCGCACGTGAACTACGTCGCTACGTTGCCGGGCGCCAGCGGAGCGGGGCCGGCGTTCGCGGCGGAGGTGACTATTTCGTTCGTGCTGATGTCGGTGGTGCTCGCTGTCTCGAACAGCCAAAAGCTGGCGCGGTTCACGGGATGGTTTGCGGGCGCATGCGTGGCGGTGTTTATCACGTTCGAAGCGCCGATCTCCGGCATGAGCATGAATCCGGCGCGTACGTTCGGCAGCGCCGCTCTGCCGCACCTGTGGAGTTCGCTCTGGATCTATTTTCTCGCGCCGCCGTTCGGGATGCTGGCGGCGGCGGCCTTGCGACGGAAACTTCAGCAAGCCGTGGCCTGCGCCAAGTACCATCATCAAAACGAGAAGCGCTGCATCTTTTGCGAATACCAGGCGACGCAAAAATAGTTGTAAGGGTTCCCGCCCGCCGCCGACAAACCCGCGTATGAAGAAACTTTTTCTCGCGTTCGCCCTGGCTTTGCTGGCTTGGCCCGCATTGGCGCAGCCGAAATCACTGTTGAACCTGGACAAATCCGGCCTGGCTCTCCAAGGCCACGACCCGGTGGCGTTCTTCACCGACAACAAACCGGTGAAGGGCAAGCCAGAACTCGGCCTCCGCCACAACGGCGCGCTGTATTACTTCACGACGCGGGAGCATCGCGATCAGTTCAAGGCCGCGCCCGCGAAATACGAACCGGCGTTCGGCGGCTACTGCGCCTTCGGAGTTTCCAAGGGCAAGCTCGTGGAGATTGACGTGGACGCGTTTCAGATCGTGGACGGGAAGTTGTTGCTCCAATACAGCAAAGGCGTGCGCGCCGACTTCAACAAGGATTCCAAAGGCAATCTCGTGAAGGCCGAAGCGAACTGGCCCGCGCTCGTGGAGAAAAAGGGGAAATGAACTCACACCCAACCTCCGACGGCGGCTGCGTTTTCACCCCGCGAAAAATGGAATCACTTTCAACGCCGCTGCTCGTGATGAGCTGGAGTTGCCGGTTCATTGCGGCGGCGATCCTGCTCCAGACGCTTTACTTCAAGTTCACGGGCGCGCCCGAGTCCGTTTACATCTTCACCAAAGTCGGGATGGAACCGTGGGGCCGTTATGCAAGCGGCGTGGCGGAATTGTTCGCGGCGGCGCTGTTGATTTTCCCGCGCACGTCGTGGGCCGGCGCGTTGCTCGCGGCGGGTGTCATGGCCGGCGCGATCGGCAGTCATCTCACCAAGCTCGGCGTCGTCGTGCAGAACGATGGCGGCCTGCTTTTCGCGCTGGCCGTGATTGTGTTGACGTGTGCTTTGGCGACGATTTACATTCACCGCCGTCAAATCCCTGTGGTTGGTAGTTTGCTCTAACGAAATAAAGCCGTGAAAACCATCTCCTCCGAAGCCGACGAACTCATCCAATCCGTCCTCGAAACGCTGGGCCAGGGCGAAGCGTTGCTCGCGCAAATGAGCGACGAAACCTACACGCGCAAACTGCCGGTTGCGTTCAACGCCTCCGTCGGCGGGCATTACCGCCACTGCCTCGATCACTTCCGCAGCCTGCTCGACGCGGCGGCGGCGGGCGATTTGAACTATGACCACCGCGAGCGCGGCACGTTGATCGAGAACGACCGTTTCGCCGCGCTCAACGCCACGCGCGAACTGCTGCGAGGCTACGAGGAGCTCGACGCCCGCCTGCTCGCGCGTCCGCTGGCTGTGACGTGCAAGACGAGCTACGCGACGAGCGGCTCGCAAATATCGCCGTCCACCGTCGGGCGCGAAATCATGTATGCCGTCGCGCACGCGGTGCATCACTACGCGCTCATTGGCATCATGGGCGGTTTGATGGGTGTGGTGTTGCCGCCGGGATTTGGCGTCGCGCCCTCCACGATCAAACACAACGCGGAGATGGAGCGAGCCGCGTGATCGTGAACGAACATCCAATATCCAATGACGCCGCGCCGGCGCAGCATTGGATGTTGGGAATTGGATGTTGGATGTTGAATGTTTTCCACTTCCCATGACCGAAGTCCTGCCACTCCCGCCCCAAGCCATCGCGGAATGGATCCCCTTCGCGAAGGCGGCGGGATTTTTTTTCGCCACCTTCATCCTCGAAGACGTGGCGGCGGTCGGCGCCGGGCTGCTGCTCGCGACCGGACAAATCTCCTGGCCCGCCGCGTTCCTGGCGTGTTTCCTCGGCATCTGGATGGGCGATGCGGGACTTTACGCCCTCGCGCGCTACGCGGGCCGGGGCTGGTTTGAGCGCTCTTCGTTGCGGCGACACGCCGCGAAGGTCGCCGAGAGCGAGCGCTGGTTTGCAACCCGCGGCACGGCGATTTTGGTTTTCAGCCGGCTGGTTCCCGGCGCGCGGTTGCCGACTTATCTGGCGGCGGGTTTTTTGCGCGTGCCGCTGCCGCGTTTTTTGGTCATCACGGGCATCGCGTCCTTCGCCTGGACGCTGGCCATTCTGGCGCTGGTCCAGAAGTTTGGCGAGCAGGTGAGCCGTTGGCTTGGCGACTTCAAACACACCGGGCTTTGGCTGGCCGGCATCGGCTTGGCGGTGATCGTCCTGCTGCAACTGCTGCGTCGCGCGATCGCGAACTTTGAAGGGAACAAATTCGCGGCCCGTCTCGGGCGTTGGCGGCATTGGGAATTCTGGCCGGGCTGGCTGTTTTATCCGCCGGTCGGAATTTATTGTGCATGGCTCGCGATCAAATATCGCGGGCTGACTTTGCCCACGGCGGCGAATCCGGGCATTTTCACCGGCGGTCTCGTCGGCGAATCCAAGACGGCGATGTTGGACGAACTTTGGGCGACGAGTCCTGGGTTCACGGCGGAGGCGGAGATCATCGCGGGCAGGCCAATGGGGGACCGGATGCGATCGTTGGAAGAAATCGTCGCGCGCTTCGGCTTCCCGTTCATCTTGAAACCCGATCTTGGTCAGCGCGGTGTCGGGATCAAACTCATTCGCACGCGGGAACAGGCGGAAAAATATTTCAGCCAGACCGACGCACCGCTCGTTGCGCAACGCTACGCGGCCGGGCCGTGCGAGGTCGGAGTGTTCTATTATCGCTTCCCGCACGAATCGCGCGGACAGATCTTCGCCATAACGGAAAAGATTTTTCCCAAGCTCACCGGCGACGGCAGAACCACGGTCGCCGAGTTGATCCAACGCGACGCGCGCGCCGCGATCATCGCGGAGAAATATCTGCAACGCTTTGCCGCGCGCCGCGATGAGGTGCTGGCCGCGGGCGCGGAACTAAAACTCGTCGAAGCCGGCAATCACGCGCAGGGTTGTATTTTTCGCGACGGCTCGCGGCTACGCACACCGGAACTGGAGGCGCGCATTGACGAAATCTCGCGACGGCTCACTGGCTTCTTCGTTGGCCGCTACGACCTCCGCTTCGCCAGCGAAGACGACCTCCGTGCCGGAAAGAATTTTCAAATCATCGAGCTGAACGGCGCCGCCTCGGAGGCCACGAACATTTACGACGCGCGCAATTCCCTCTGGACGGCGTATCGCACGCTGTTTCGACAATGGGATCTGGTCTTCGCCATCGGCGCGGCGAATCGCGCGCGCGGCGTCGCGCCGACGAGCGTCGCGCAAATCTGGCGCGCGTGGCGGCGATATTCGGCACTGGCGGCGACTTATCCCGCCGCCGACTGAGCCATGTGTACGGTGACGCTGATCGCCCGTCGCAATGGTTATGCGCTCGGCATGAACCGTGACGAAAAGCGGACGCGCGTGGCTGGCTTGCCCCCGAAACTTCGATTCGTGAACCAGCGCGCGATCCTTTGCCCGTCCGAACCCGGCGGCGGGACTTGGCTTGCGCTCAACGATTCCGGGGTGACGCTGGCGCTGATCAACTGGTATTCGATCACGGCGCGAGTCAAAGCGAACCCCGTCAGCCGTGGTGATGTTGTCAATGCTGTGAGCGCGGCTGCTTCTTTCGCTGAAGCCGCGTCGGCACTCAACGATTTTCCGCTCCATCGCACCAATGCGTTCCGGCTCATCGGAATTTTTCCGGCGGGACGCGAAGTGGTCGAATGGCTGTGGGATTTGAAAAGGCTCGTGCGCAAGCAACACCGCTGGCGGACGCAGCAATGGATTTCCTCCGGGTTCGACGAGCCGGAGGCGCAACGCATCCGTGGCAGGACGTTCCGTTTGGCGCAACGGCAACGTTCCGCCGGGACGCTGGAATGGCTGCGACGTTTGCACGCTTCGCACGCGGCGGAGTGCGGCCCGTTTTCCACCTGCATGCACCGGGACGATGCGGCAACCGTCAGTTACACGGAGGCGGCGGTGTCGGCGCGCCGGGCCACGCTCCGCTATCGTCCGGGATTTCCCTGCGCTGCCGGGGTTTGGTGCGTTGGTGATTGTCCAGTCCGGTGAGTTGAACTTTGGGTGTATAAATTGCGAGGGCGGCCCTTTCGAGCCGCCCCCGCAGAACCAGTTAGTCCTCAAACCACAATACCCCCCTTGAATCCAACTTCGATGCGCAGGGCGCGCATCCGGCGACGGGAAGTTCGGCTGCTTCTTCTAGCAACTGGGTCAACTTGTTAAATCAACCCGGGAACGTCTCCGCTGCACAGGCGAGAGAATACGCGACCCGGCCGGATAGTCACGAACTATTTTTTTGCAATGTGCCGTGAATTTTCGGCACTGGGGGGTTGCCGCGGCAGTGCGCAAATTTCAAAAGTCTTTGCAAGCAAGCGCGGCTGACAGCCTGCGGCGGCGATTCCAAGGGCACGCACTACGCATTCAACTGCGTCTCGTTCGGCCACAAGGTGAACGGCTTCACGCAGAACAGCCATCGCGACGGCCTGGTCGTCCAGCATTGCCTCTCGTTCTCCAACGGCCCGAGCGGCTACAATTATTTCATGGAAGGCACGCTGAACTCCGGCAAGCAAAACGTCTTCAAGAACAGCGTCGGCATTTAACGCCCCACCAGCGGCGGGAATTTCATCGCGGACAACAACCCGGTGGAACTGAACAACAGTTGGAATCTCGCCGTCACCGCCAACACCGCGGACTTCCTGAGCCTGCTCGAATCGGCGGCCAAAGCCCCACGCAAACCCGATGGCAGTCTGCCCGACGTTTTTGCGCGACTCGTCAGCGGCAGCGATCTGATAGACAAAGGCGCGAACGTGGGGCTTCCGTTCAACGGCACCGCGCCGGACCTGGGCGCGTTTGAATTCGGCCCGCAGAAGGAGCGCCGAACTCCGATTCGGCTAGTCTCAAGAAAATGGGATCGCAACAAGCCGAGGCGGTGCTCGGCGCTCCGTTTCATTTGCCGAGGTTCAAATGCTTCGCCAGTTCCGGCGCGGGCGCGAACCGTGACGCGCGCGTGAAGTGGGCGAAGCAATTGACGGAGGCGGAGGCGAAGGAGTTCACCGTGAAAAATGTTCTCAGCGGAACGGATGGGTGGAGGCCGTGAGCGGTTGCGGAGTCGCGCGAAGCGTCTTGGAGTGCGGTGGGTGAGGGGTGGGGGCACACACCGCTTTGGGCTTGAGCACGAATTGGATTCTCCGAGCCACAATTTGCGTCGGACGCCAAAGCGGTGTCAGCCCTGTTCCCCGCCAGCCACCGCACTCCAAGACGCTTCGCGCGACTCACCGCACCAGCGAATCGCGATATTGTTTCGGCGACATGCCGGTGGCTTGTTTGAACGCGACGCAAAAACTGTTCGCGCTCTGGTAGCCGCACATGCTGGCCTGGACTTCCATTTTTTGATCGGACTCGCCGAGCAGCCGTTTCGCGCGGTCAATGCGGATGCGTTGCAACTCCTGGCCCGGCGTGCGCCCGAGATTTGCGAGGAACGCCTTGTGCAATCCGCGCCGTGACATCGCGGCCACGCCGACGAGATCCTTCACGCTGATCGGGCGGTGGCAATTCTCCCAGATGAAACGCAGGCTGTTCGCCACGCCTTTGTGCCGCATCGCGAGCAGATCGCTGCTCTTGCGCGTGATGAGGCCGGAGGCGGGGATGCGGATGGGAACTTTCGGCGCGCGTTTGCCGTGCATCAATTCATCGAGCAATTCCGCGCCGCGATAGCCGAGCGTTTCCAGGTTCGTTTCCACACTCGAGATCGGCGTGCTCATCGCGTCGGGCGCGAGCAGATAATTTTCCGCGCCGACAATGGCCACCTGTTCCGGCACGGCGATCCCCGCGGACTCGCAGGACTCGAGCACGTCGAGCGCCTGTTCGTCGTTCGCGGCGAAAACCGCGAGCGGCTTGGGCAGTCGCTTCATTTCGCCGGCCAGCCAGCTCCGCTTGCGTTTCCACTGGTCGCGATCGGCGAGGTAATCGGGCGAGCGATACCACGGCAGCCATTCACATTCGTAGCCGGCGCGCTTCAACGCCGTGATGAAACCTTGCCCGCGCTCGGCGTAAGACCAGTTGTCCGCGTCGCTGTAATAGGCAAAGTTCTTGAAGCCGCGCGAAAGAAAATGTTCCGCCACCAGCTCGGCGGCGTGCGTATGGTCTTCGAGCACGCGGGGAAATTTCAGGTGCGGCCGGCGGAAGCTGAAATCCACCGTCGGTTTGCGCACAGCCTTCACGAATTCCGCGAGGTCGTCGCCCGCACCGAGCCAGGCGATGATGCCGTCGCCGTCCCAGCCCCACGGGATGATTTTTTCGCGCGCGAAGTTGGCCGAGAGATGCCAGCCGTGTTCCTGCGCGTATTTTTCAATGCCGCGATGCAAGCGGTAGTCATACCAGCCGAGGGCAACGAGGACTCGTTTCTGATGGCGTGGCATCCGGCCTGACCATAGGCGCGCCGGTGCAAACTTTTCAACTACATTTGCAAAGATGTTCCCTTCGCGGCGAAGCCCTGGCCGCTAGACTGGCCGCGCATGATACCTGATCGAAAGAAAGCCGTCTCCTCCACCCTCCTCGCCGCCGTCCTCGCGCTGCTGCCCGCTTGTCAGGCCGCGCCGCCGGAAAGCAAATCCGCCGCCGACCCGTGGGCGCAAGTTCCCGCCATTCTCAAGCGCATCGTGCCGCCAAAATTTCCCAGCCGCGATTTCATCGTCACCGAACACGGCGCCGTGGCCGATGGCACGACCGATTGCACGAAGCTTTCCGCTCCGCCATCGAAGCCTGCACGAAGGCCGGCGGCATCCGCAACGTCTTCGCCGAGGACTGCCACTTCGACAGCCCCGACCTCGACATGGCGATGCGCTTCAAGACCAACCCCGCGCGCGGCGGTTACATTGAGAACATCTACCTCCGCCGCTGCAATGTGAAGACCGCGAAATTCGGCATCCACATGACCATGCGCTATTCGAGCAACGGCGCCGCCGACGGCGAAGCCCCGCCGCGCGTCCACAACATTGACATCCGCGACTCCAAATTCGCCAACCTCACCAAGGCCCCGATCTTCATCGAAGGCTGGTCCGACGACGCGCAGATCACGGACGTGGCCATTGCCGACTGCGAACTGGAATGCACGAAGAAGAAAGCGGAGAACACGATCACCAACGCCGCGCGCATCAAACTGCTCAACGTGAAAGTGAACGGCAAGGTTCTGGAATAAGCCCTCGGCGAGCGGGGATCGCGCGGCGGTGGCCGCGGGACAACCGGCATTGATCAATTCCGCCTTCGGCGCCGTGCTGGTGCTGGTGGGCACGCCGATTTATTTCTTTTACCGAGGACAAGGAACAAAACACGAACGTCTGGCTGCGTAATTACGGCAACACAATTTCCAGTCTTTTCCGCTTGGCATAGGCCAACGACAATTCTGCTATGTTCTCTTTCAGATCATAAAACTCGCTGTCGCACTGATCCCACAGGGGTTTGCTTCTTCGCGCCATGCTGTCCATCGCTTTCCACCTCTTCTCCCGATCCTTGGGCGGTTTGCCGTCCGAGAAAGCTGCCATCGCGCGCTCCAAAAGCCGCGCTGAACCAGTAGCGCCCATCTCATTGAGTCCAGCGAAGGCCGTTTCTGAGTCATCGCCGGACGGGTTGAAGAAATACTGGTCGAAACCGCCGTTCATTACCTGCCCTTCGAGGTGAGATGCGGCTCGAAGCTTGCGCTCGGTGTAGGTGAGGCTCTCGTCGCCGCGTGCCGCTGACTTCTGGCCGATACGGTACAAGAGCCCAATCAAGACTCTGTCGGCCTTATCGTCGTTTTCGTGACTCAGAATCTCATCCGTCGTCGTTCCTAGTGGGCCATATTCCTTCTCGGCATAATCCGCCAGCTTGGCGCTGGTCTTCTCCGCCTGGTCGAGCAGGGCTTGCATCGCGCTGGCGTTGCGCGCCTGCTTCCACCTAACCAAGCCCAGTATGAACCCGGCGACGATAATGACGCCGATTGAGATCGCGAGAGTTTTCATGCGTGGACAATTCTTTAGGTGACCGCCGGTCCGACGATGATCAACCGCCCATTCGTCGCATCCAACGTGACGTGCGCGCCGACTGGGAGTGTAGCGTTGTGCGGGATGTGGCCGAACGGGAGGTCCATCACCACGGGAATTTTCAGCGGCAGCAGGCGGTCGCGGAAAACGTCTTCCATCGTCTGGCGATATTCCTTCGCCGTCTTTGCGTTCGGGTCGAAACAGTTTTTGTTGATGCCGATGGCGATGCCGGCGACTTGTTGCAGCAAACCGGCGTTCAGCAACTGCGTCAGCATCCGGTCGAAGCGATAGGGAACTTCGTCGAGGTCTTCGAGGAAAAGTATCCGGCCGCGGAACGGCGGTTGCCACGGCGTGCCGAGACTCGCGCACAGGATGGAGATGTTGCCGCCGATCAACTGCCCGTTCGCCACGCCGCCGCGCAGGGTTTTCGTCTTGCCGTCGTAACCGGCGGCGATGTCGCCATACGGCTCGGGGCGCATGAGCGTGCGGAGAAAACTTTGCGTGGTGAAGGCCGGCAGGTCGTCGTGCGTGAAGTCGGAGTTGAGCATCGGCCCGTGGAAGGAAATCAGATCCGACTTCACGAGGAACGCGCAGTGGAGCGAGGTGATGTCGCTGTAGCCGACGAAGATTTTGGCGTTCCGTTTGATGGCGGCGTAATCGAGCAGCGGGAGCAAGCGCGCCGTGCCGTAGCCGCCGCGGACGCAGATAATGCCGTCCACTTTGCGGTCGGTGAACATCTGCATGACATCGGCGGCGCGCTCGCGGTCACTGCCAGCGAGGAAGCCGAGGCGTTTGTGAACATTCTTCGCGAGCTTGATCTTGAACTTCAGCTTTTCCAGCGCGGCGATGGCGAGATCAACGTTCTTCGGCTTCGGCGGCGCGCTGGCGGGCGCGATGATGCCGAGGGTTGCGCCGGGTTCGAGATGGCGGGGACGGATTGGCATGGCGCTTGGTGTAGTGAAATCGCGAGCCGAATTCAACCGCAGAGACGCGATGGACGCAGAGAAGACAGGGGCAATTTTCCTCTGCGTCCACCGCGTCTCTGCGGTATTACGGTTCCGTTCATTTTGGTTGCGGCTTCGCCGAGCTGCGATCCGAGGTTCGGCATCCGGCATGGTTGCCAGGATCCCGCGTCGCGGGAGCTGGCGGGACGCCCGCCCCATTACCACTAGAGCGTATTAAATAAAACTGTAGCCACATGGGGCGAACCAGTTGACGGCATCCTGGCGGGTGACGGCGCGGAGGGCGGCGGCAATCGCGGCGGTCAACGTCTCAACGGTGCGGGCTTCGGCACTGCGCAGCCATTGCTTCACCTTGCTCCACAT
>SIBJ01000122.1 GCA_009695195.1 Pedosphaera sp. | reverse complement strand
ACGCGGACAGAAGACGGCCTTGTGTGACCACTGGTGCTCGGAGCAAGAGTAGTAAGAACCGTAGTTTGCTTCAAAAGTCGAATCGCATTCGCGGCACTTGAGGTTGATGAGCATAGATATTCTTGGTTCAGTTGACGTGGGAAAGAAACTCGCGCAACTCTGGCTTGTTTTGAACGGGGGAACTCTTCGAATAGATCGGGTCGTCAGAGTCCGCTTTGCCGAGGAACCAGCCAACGACGGAGGAAGTGGCTTTGGTGTCTTTTAAGTCGCCGTTGCCTCGTGTTCGAAGCATGACAAGGACGCCGCCGCCGGAGCGAGCCTGCAAACGACATTTGGGGCACTCCCAAAAATCGTCGGTATTTAGGATCATTTCTGTGGGCTGATCGTCGAGTAGACACTGCAAACCCGCCGCCGCCACGATATCGTCCCGCGCATAAAAATGGAACGTGCGGTCCGTCGACATCGCCACAAACAACCCGCCGGGAAATCCCGGTAACGTCACATTTGTCACCTCGCTCCCATCGCTCTCGCGCGTCGCGAGCCGCACGCTCTTGAGCAGCGGGTGGTCATGCGGTTTCCCCGCCGTGCCGGCCCGCGGAAAAATCCGAAACGTGTCCGCCTGTTGATTTGAAACCACGAGGTAGCCCGCGCCACCCGCCCGCGGGTAAATCGAGATCCCTTCGAGATCGCTCGCAAACCCCGCCGTGCCGAACAACGCGAGTTCCTGCCCCGCCTCCGGCGCATCGGGATCGGCGCGGTATTTGTGCACCCCGTGCTGCTCGTCGCTGTAGTAAATGTAGCCCAGCTCAGCATCGACCGCGATCGCCTCGATTTCCTTCTTTCCGCTGTAGCGTCCAAACGCCCGCACCTTCGTCATCTTCACCAGACCGGTGCCATCGTCTTCGAGCCGATACTGCCACAGATAGCCCTCGGCCGGCCCGCTCTTGCCGCCCACGATGGCAAAAACCGCTCCGTCACCGGGCCTCCGATACAGCGCCACCCCCATCGGTGCGCGCGTCACATCGCCGGCGAACACCACCAAGTCTCCTTTGTCCAACGGCGCGAGATCCGGCAATCGAAACACCCGCAGCCGTTGCATCTCCCGCTCCGTCGTGACCGCGATATCCGTCGGCTTTCCCGCGAGCATCAGCCCCGTGACAATATCGACGTTGTTCGGCCGCTTGAGCACCGGCGTCTGCGCCACGATTTTGCCCGCGAGATCAAACACGTAGAGCCCGCCCGCCGTGGCTTTGTCCGTGCCGACCACGAGGCTCTTCGCCGGATCGGCGCGGTTGATCCAGATCGCCGGATCATCCGTGTCGTGTGGCAAAGCCGTCGTCACCACCCGCGGTTTCACCGGCGCATTCTTCGCGTCCGGATCGGACGCGACTTGCTGCGTGCACCCCGCGAGCAAGCCACACCCCATCAAAGCAAACGCCAAGCGCATCGACGAGCTCGCCTCAGAGTTTCCACCGCACGCCGAAATTCGCACTGATCCCGTATTCCTCGAGCTGCGTGAATCGTCCCGCGCTCTCAGCGAAATGCACGCGGAAAGCCTCGTTCGTGACATTCAGCACTTCGCCAAACAATTCCCAGCGAGGACTCAGCTTGTAGCTCGTCGTCAGATCGACCTGCGTGAAATAGTCCACGTAACGGTCCTCCGCGACATTCGCTCCGAGCGGTTCGTCTTCGCGCAGCCGCGGCGAGCGGAAATTCACTGCCGCACGGATGAAGAATCCGTTCTGCTCATACGTCAGCGCCACGTTGCCGATCCGGCGCGACTGCCCGATGAACGGCAGTTTCTCGCCCGACCGTGTCGGGAAATTGGCCGACGACGTCGCGATGGTGTAGTTCGAGAAAACCCCCAGGCCGTTGAACGGGGCCGGCAGCGACGTGAACTGCTGCTGGTAGGCCAATTCCAATCCCGTGATCTGGCCCCGGTCGCCGTTGGCAAACGTGCTCAGATCGTAGCCCGTCGACGCATCCGCGCCGGGCAGCGTGCGCTGGTAGGTGAAGTTCTTGATGTCCTTGTGAAACACCGCCGCCGACACCGAGCCCAGCGACGCGAAGTAGTGCTCGATGGACGCATCCCAGTTCATCGACGTCAGCGCTTTCAGGCCGGGATTGCTCTCGGTCACGAGCCGGGTGTCGTCGTTGATCGTGCGGCGCAGCGCATTTTCCGCGAACGACGGGCGCGCATACGTGTTGCTCCACGCCGCGCGCGCGACCGTTTTCGGCGCGAGATTGTAGGTTAGATAAAGGCCCGGCAGGAAATTGTCGGACGTCCGGCCCCGCGTGCCGGGCGTCGCCGTGATCGCCGTTCCCACCGTCTTGATGACGTTTCCCTGCGTCTCGAACTTCGTGTGCTCGTAACGCGCCCCCGCCATCAGATTCAACCGGTCCATCGTCACGCCGCCCATCGCATAGACCGCCGTCACATCTTCGTTCGCCGTCCAGTCCGACCCGAGACTCGTGATGACGTCGCGCGTGCCCACATAGGCGCCTTTGTTGTCGATAAACGCGCTGGTAAATTTCGCCGCGCTCAACCGCGGCCCCGTCAGGTAACCATAATCCGACGACGTCTGCGGCTCGGCGAGCGATTGAAACGTGTAGGTCGGCGTGGCGGCAAAATTGATCTGCTGAACTTCCTGCTGCTTCTCCTTCGCGCGAAATTGGGCGCCGACTTTCCCGTAGGCCGGCAGCGACCCCGCGACCGTGAAACGGTTGCGCGCATTTCCACCGACATTAAATTCCTTTTCGTAGCCGTTCGCCGGCGCACTGCGGAGCCGGTTGAATTCGTTGAACGACGCCGGATCGCTGATCGACGTGCCCGCTGTCTGCGTCACCAGCGGGTTGTAGATGCCGTTCGCAAACGAGTAGGTCCAATCCGTGCCGCGCGCCGCTTTGCGAAAGATGGTGACATTCTCCGGCCGGTTCTCGGTGCCTTCGCTGTAGGCGGCGCGCCCGTCAAGCTGCCACGTGCCGCGCGTCATTTCGCCACCTGCGCTCACCGTGTAAACTTCCTGCTCTTTCGCCCGCACGCGGAGCTGCTTCGCCTCGCGACGCACGCCCGTCACCGTGGCGCTCGTCGGCGTCAGCGCCGTCAGCGTGCCCTCGGAAAACGGGATCGTCGTGATCTGCCGGATCTCGGCATCCGTGAAACTCGAATACAGCCCGCGCACAAAGAACGCGGTCTCGCGGTCGGGCCTTAACTCGATCGCCCCGTTCGCGCCATAGCGCGTCCGCGTCAGATCGCAGGCGCGGTAGTTGATGTCATTATTGAAGAACGCCGTCTGCCCCGGCGCGCCGGGCACTGGCCGCAGCGTCCACGCGCCACCGACTTCGAAATTATCCGAACCCATCCGGCGATTCTGCCACGTCGGCGAAAAAATCACGCCGATCCGTCCGTCGTTAAACGTGTCGGCATACGTGCCATTGAATTTCCCGCTGAGGCGATCCCGCAGGTCATTGTATTGGCCCTGCGCGGAAAACTGCACTTGGCGCTCCTTCAGATCGAACGCGCTGCGGGTCTTTAGATCCACCCGGCCACCGAGCCCGTCCATCTTCTTGTCGGGCGTCGCGACCTTCGCGACCTCGATCGCGCCGAGCGCGTCCGCCGGAATCACATCGAGCGGCAACGTGCGATTGCCGCGGTTCGGCGTGGCCACGCTGACACCATTCAACTGCACCGAGTTCAGATCGGGCTTGATGCCCCGCACCACAAGGAAGCGTCCCTCGCCGTGGTCGCGGTAGAGCGCGACCCCGGGGATGCGTTGGATCGATTCGGCCGCATTCTGGTCGGGGAAGCGCCCGATGTCATCCGCCGCCACGAGATTCGTCAGCGTATCGGCAGCCCGTTGTTGGTTGATCGCACGCGCCGCGCCGACTGCGGAACCCGCGATCACAAATTTCTCCATGCGCACGGTTGAGTCCCCCACGGCCACATCGGCCGTCGCCACGCCGCCCGCGGCCACCGTCACCAACTGCGTGGCCTCGGGATAGCCCACATAGCTTACGACCACGCTGCGCGCGCCGGCCGGAACATTGACCAACACATAGTCGCCTCCCTGGGCGACAAACGTCTCGAGCGCTGTGCCGGTGACTGTCACCCGGGCTCCGCTGAGCGCGAGGCGCGATTTGGCGTCGGTCACCCGACCGGCAATCGAGCCCGTGGCGGCAGACTGCGCGAGCAGTGTGGGCACCACTGACATGACCAGAAGCAACCAGGACGTGAAATGACGGTAGACTTTCATCGCCGGCGAACGTGGAGAGCACGCCAAACATCCGTCAACGACCCGTTCATTCCGTCGCAGGATCTTCACCCATCCGTGACCGTACCGTCACAAAACTCACCCCACGCCGCCCTCTCCGCCCACCCACGGCGAAACTCATTTGTCACTTATCAAGTGACAAATCGGTTCGCCACTCTGCGCGCTATTGGCAGGAAACTCGATTTTGAGGGGGATCGGATCCGGGAGGGGTTTAGCTGGCCGGCTGGCGCAGTCATGGCCCCGCCGTCCGCTCCGCCGCCATCGAACTGGTGACGAGTCGCGTCGCGTGG
This sequence comes from Pedosphaera sp., assembly GCA_009695195.1. Taxonomy (GTDB): domain Bacteria; phylum Verrucomicrobiota; class Verrucomicrobiia; order Limisphaerales; family JADLHS01; genus CAIKLQ01. The sequence goes on along the minus strand of SIBJ01000122.1, from coordinate 6,365 downwards.
TCGCAGGTGTTGCTCGATCGCGTTGAAGCCGATTCGGCCATGCTGGCGCAAATCGATGCGGCGCAGAAGCAGCGGCTCACGCACCACATCGATGCGAAGCTCGCCGACCGGGCGACGCGCGTCTTTCAGGCCGGCACCGATCCGAACCGGCAGGCGGCCATTGCGCGGATGCTCGCTGCTCTGGCGGACAAACGCGGTGACGCGGCCAAGGGTGCGACGGTTTTCACGCAGACCTGCAGCGCCTGCCATTCGTTCGGCACCACGCGCCGTATCTCGTCACGCACATCCTCGATCCCAACCGCGCGGTGGAGGATCGCTACATGATGTATGCCGCGACGCTGCTCGACGGCCGTTCGCTGGCCGGGATGCTCGTGGCCGAGGCGAGCGACAGCATCACGCTCCGCGGTCTCGACGGCGCGGAACATGTGATCTGGCGCAACGAGCTCCGGCTCTTCGTCAGCTCCGGCCGGTCACTCATGCCGGAACGCCTCGAAGCCGCCCTCGATCCGGCGGCCATGGCGGACTTGATCGCGTTTCTGGCGGCGGAGGCCAGGTGATCGGTCCAATCACGGACCGCTCGCCCGGCGCTGCGATTCGAGCTGGATTGCGGCGAAGCATGAAGTAGACACGGAATGTGAAATTCGGTCGAACGAACTCGTGGTGGGCGATGCTGGTGCTGGTCTGCGCGCTTGGCCGTTTGGCCCGGGCCGAAGACTGGCCGGAGTTTCGCGGACCGACCGGGCAGGGGATTTCAACTGCGGCGGCGCTGCCGGTGGAGTGGTCGCCGACGAAGAACGTCGCCTGGAAAACCGCCGTGCCAGGCGCGGGCTGGTCGTCGCCCGCGATCAGCGACCGCAATATTTTTCTCACGACCGGCGTCAATAACGCGAGCGGCGGGGTCTCCCTTCGTGCGCTGGCGTTTGACGTTACGACCGGACGGGCGCTTTGGGAAACGGAAATTTTTTCCGCGACCGAGGCGAGCGTCCAGCCGGTCCACGCGAAAAACAGCCCGGCCAGTCCGACGCCGATTGTCGAAGGCGACTGGGTTTACGTTCACTTCGGGCACCACGGCACGGCGTGTCTGGATCGCGCGGGAAAGATTCTTTGGCGCAACAATCGCCTGCGCTACGATCCGCTGCACGGCAACGGCGGCTCGCCGGCGTTGGTGGGTGGTTTGCTGGTGTTCAATTCCGACGGCACGAAAGATCCGTTTGTCGCCGCGCTCGACAAGACGACGGGCGAACTGGTGTGGAAGGCGCCGCGCACGGCCGAGGTGCGACAGTATTTTTCGTTCTGCACGCCGCTCGTCATCACGGTGGGCGGCCGCACGCAGATCATCACACCAGGCAGCGGCGCGGTATCGGCGCTCGATCCGAAGGACGGGCGCGAGATTTGGCGCGTGCGCTACGGCGCCGGCTACTCGGTGGTGCCGCGGCCGGTGTTTGCGCACGGGCTGCTTTTCATTGCGACGGGTTTCAACCGCGCTGACCTGCTGGCGATTCGACCGGATGGCGCAGGCGATGTGACCGACACGCATGTCGCCTGGCGCACGACGAAAGGCGCGCCCCTCACGCCGTCCGTCGTGGTGGTGGGTGACGAGCTTTACGCGGTGGCGGACAGCGGAGTGGCGAGCTGTTTCGATGCGAAGACCGGCACCGTCCACTGGCAGGAACGGCTCGAAGGCAACTACTCGGCCTCGCCGATCGTGGCCGACGGGAAAATCTATTTCCTGAGCGAGGAAGGCGTGGGCACGGTGTTGAAGGCCTCGCGGACGTTCGAGAAGATCGCCACGAACAAGCTCGATGAACGCACGCTCGCTTCCTATGCGGTGGCGGACGGCGCGCTTTTCATCCGCAGTGCGGCTCATCTCTACCGGATCGAGCGCAAATAAGATCCTTTCACTATGAAACACGGTCTCGCGACGTTCGCTTCCTTGTCGGTCATTATTGGTAGGAAACTCGATTTTCAGGGGGATCGGATCCGGGAGGGGTTTTTGTTCTGAGAGAAACCGGACCTTGGACGGATCCGATCTCGGCATTCAACGAGCAGGTGCGCCGAGCGGATGCATTTAACCGATGCTCGAATGTAATTTGACAGGCGCAGAATTCAGCTCCCCTTCTGCGCGACTGCCCAAAGCTGCGCCGAAGCCAAAAATATCCCAGAACCATCTATATTCTCCAGCCCCCGTTGGAAACAAACCTACCATGTTCACAAAGTTCTCGCTGACTGACAAATTACTGTTTATTGCCGCATTCCTTTCACTCATCTTCTCCGAGATCGTGTATTTTCAGGGACAAAAACTAGAGGCCATTTTCGTGGGAATTTGGGTCCCATCAATTCTCGGGTTTGGCATCTATCTGAAGCTGATCGGGCGCGCCAAAAATGAATGAATCAATTCCTTATTTCGCGTCTCTCATCATGGTCCTTTTCGGGGTCGCTTTCTATGCAGCCCTCCAGGCGATGAAAAATCTGGACGAGTGAGTTTCTGGTTGAGCCGAACGCAGTCCGACTAAACGCGATCTCGCTCCCCGGTGATCCCTGATTGACGGCTACAATTTGGTCGCGGCTCCCGCCCAAGGCGGGTCGGTCTGGAGTGAACCGCGACCAGCGCAAAAGCTTTTCGGCAACCAGATTTTTGCCATTAAGATTAGATGTTCGCCGACGTCGCGATCCTCGAATTCCACTGCTGTGAAGCTCGCCCTAATCCTGTTCTCAGTCATTTCGTTTCTCGGCTACGGTTCAGCCTGCTTTCTCCTCACCTCCTTCAAAAGCGAGTTCGACCGCTACGGCCTTGCCGCACAGCGCCCGCTGGTCGGGGCACTGCAACTGGGCGCGGCGCTCGGTTTGGTCGCCGGCTTGGATCAGCCGTGGATCGGGCGCGCCGCATCGGGCGGGCTCGCCCTCATGATGCTGGTCGCGGTCGGGGTCCGAATTGAAATCAAAGACCCGCTGCTTCGGACAACGCCGGCAGTGCTCTATTTAGCGCTGAATGCCTACTTGTGTTTATTCGCGTTCTAGTCAGCCGGCTGCCTACAGCAGCGCGATGGCTCCGCACATCGCGAACACACCGATGGAAGGAAGCGCTTTCCTGACCGGGTCTTTCACTTTGAGGTGCATGACGAACGCTCCCAGCATCAGCAGTCCGAGGGCGATAGACGCCGGCGGTGCCACGCGGTGGAACCACAGGGCGGCGAGAAGGGTAAGCGCCAGTCCAACCTTCATCACGCCGACCACGCACATGAACCAGTAGGGCAGCCCGTAGGCGGCGAATTCCTCGCGCAGGGTCTTCGCGTCACCGCCGCGAAACGGAGTCGCCTTGCTGGCGCGAAGCAACCAAACGTTCAGGATTCCGAGGGCTACGGTCAGCTGAAAAACAATGAGGATATAGTGCATGGCGTTTTGGTGAAAACGCTCGACCGGTCGGCCAAGCTGGGATCAGGACACGCCGCATCGTCAGTGGCCGCAAGCAGCCAATTCTTAATCCGGCGACTTAGCCGGCAAACCGGGTCGGGCTCGCCCCGAGCGCGGGCCGCTGGCCGAAGAATGCGCGGATTGGCCGACCCTGGTCCCGATTGCATGAGCCTGATCATCGCGGAGCCAATACCCGACTGCTGCACAATTTTTTGCGGAACGCGCCGAGCGCCACCGATCAGAAAAACCAAGTAGGTCGCAGCATCCGCACTGCATCGACGTTCGTAACACTCTGCTTATTCATCGCGCGGATGTCTTCCAGCGACCACCTGCGCCATTCCCACCTCCCGTCCGTTCCTCATCCTTTTAAAGCCGTGCCCAACAAATCCGCTCCACGCCATCCCCTCGCGCCCCGTGTCCAGCCGGGCGTGGTGACCGTCACGCGGCAGGTGCACTTCAATTCGGCTCATCGGCTTTATAATCCACGCAAGAGCCATCGATGGAACGTTCAACAATATGGGCGCTGTTCGAACCCGCACTGGCATGGTCACAATTACATCCTAGAGGTCTCGGTCCGCGGCACTCCAGATCCGGAGACCGGTTACCTGATCGACCTCGGCGAATTGAAGGATATTTTGCACGAGGCCGTGGTCGACCGCTGCGACCATCAGAACTTGAATGAAAAAGTGGCTTTTTTGCGCGGGATCATTCCCACGACGGAAAACCTCGTAATCGCTTTTTGGCACGAAATCGCCCCGCGCCTCAAACCGGCCCGCCTCCACTGTGTGAAGCTGTTCGAAACGCCGCGCAACTTTGCGGAATACCACGGGCCGCTCGCCGATTAAAGTAATCCGGCCGGTTCGCACCGGAAGTTCGGCGCCACGGTTATCGTTCCAACCCTTAGACCGCTTATTCCCACAAAAAACGATATGAAAAAGAAACCCATGTATCTGCACGAGGCGCCCGGTGGCCTCGCGCCCCAAATTAATCGCTCTTTCGACGCGCACTTTAAATCCAACGCTGCGTATCGCGCCACCTTGCCCGACATGATGGACGCGGTAAACGCGGCGGAGGGTGCGCACGTGCCCATTCAACAGGTCGGCTGCGCCAATTTTCGCCTGCCGCTGAAATTCCGCGCGCGCGGCGGAAAAATCCACATCCTCGAGACCAGCGTGACCGGCACGGTCTCGCTCGAAGCCGGGCTCAAAGGGATCAACATGGGTCGCATCATGCGCTCGTTTTACGAGCACGCTGACGAGGTATTCTCTTTCGAGGTTTTGCGGCGGTTGCTGGCTAAATACCAACGCCAGATCGGCGCCTTTGAGGCGCGGATCAACTTGTTGTTCTCCTTTCCGATGCTGCAACGCAGCCTGCGGAGCGGGCTCACCGGATGGCAATATTACCGGGTCGCCTTCGAAGCGACGTTGGATCGCGCACGAAAGTTCCGCCGGATTGTCGAGTTTGATTTTGTCTACTCTTCGACCTGTCCCTGCAGCGCTGAGTTGTCCGAACATGCCCGGAGCACGCGCGGGGCTTACGCCACACCGCACGCGCAGCGCTCGAAGGCACGCGTGCGGGTCGTGCTCGCGGATAAACGCACCCTCACGATCGAAGACTTACAGCGGCACTGCGCCAGCGCGCTCAAAACCGAGACGCAAGTCATAGTGAAGCGCGAAGACGAGCAGGCCTTCGCCGAACTCAACGGCACCTACATCAAATTCGTCGAGGATGCCGCCCGGCTCCTGCACCGCGAACTCGCGGCCGATGAGCGCATCCTCGACTTCCAGGTGGCCTGTTCGCACCTAGAGTCACTCCATTCGCACGACGCGGTCAGTGTGATTTGCAAAGGTGTGAAAGACGGCCTCCGGGCAGATTTTTCGAATTTTCAGTCCTTGGTGTGCTGAGCCGTTTCGCCGATGGGGATCTGGCTCCGGTGTTCAATGGGCACCTGCGATCGTCAGCTTCTTACTTTGCGATGGCCAGCCACGGAAATTTCATAATTCCGACCCATAGCTGCGGCAGACTTGCTCCCATCGGATTCGGCGCGAGCCCGCGGACCAGTGCGCCAAGGTCCGCGCTTGAATATCCATCACTCGCGCGGGGCAACTCATGTCCCCGGGGGAGAATTTCAGATATGCCTCCCGGGCAACTTTCTCCTGTCACAAATATGCCCTGCCTTTTGACAGCAAGCGCGGAGCCCCCACCCTGCACGATGGTCAGTCAAACGTTCTCCCTCACTCGCCGCGTTGAATTTCATGAGACCGCCGCCGCCGGTCTCATGCATTTCTCCAATTTCTACCGCTGGATGGAGGTGTGCGAACACGAGTGGTTTCGCGCGTTGAGCCTGCCCATGATGAGTACAACGCCTGCAGGCCTGCGATTCGGCTGGCCGCGGCGCGAAGCCGCTTGTGGCTTCGTGCGTCCCTTGCGCTGCGGCGACGTCGTGCGCATTACCGGCTCGATCGTGGACGCCGGCCAAGCGAGCCTGGGATTCGAATTCGTTTTCGAGAAAGACCGCGCCGGAAAGTGGACGGAGGTCGCGCGGGGTCGAATGACGACGGTTCATGTGCGGCAGGATTCCACCGGTCGGATGGAGACCGAACCGATGCCCAAAGCCGTCCGAGCCGCACTGGCATCAAATGCGCGATGAGCGCTCGGTGCGCCGTTGCTCCGATCTCGACTGCGCGGTGATCGTCCACGCACGCGCACTGCAGTCGCTCACGGACCGTTCGCTGGCTTCGTCCACTTGCCGCATGAGAGCAGAGACCGCTTCCTCGCCCAGTGTGTGTATGACCGGCCGGGCCGGTGACCGGCCTCAACTTTTTGAGCCACCCCGAGTGTTAGTCCGGGATGTTGTTATGGGTTGATCTATCGGTGGTCGTAGAAGCTGTCCCGACGGAGGGAGGCCGGAGGCCGACCGGAGTCGGGGCAGCAGGAAGTTGGGCGTAGTTCAC
>SIBJ01000121.1 GCA_009695195.1 Pedosphaera sp. | reverse complement strand
AACGCCCTGAGCGATCCGAACCGCGCATGAGGAAACGGAGGCCGAAAAACTTTCCCTTGTTGATGCGCCCCCGGCAGGAAATCATTGCCGAAGCCACCCAGAAAAAATCAACGACACATGCCCTTAACTAAGCGCCATTCGGGACTGGCGTCATAACCGGGCCGGTCGTGGTGCAGGCTGGGGCCGCACTTTCACCGGGAAATTCCAACGCCATCGGAACGTTGAGCATCAGCAATTCGCTGACGCTGCTATCCAACAGCACGACGCGCATGGACGTGAACGCCGCAACGCTGGCGTGCGACCTGGTGCAAGGCTTGTCGAGTGTGAGCGGCGGCGGAACGCTGGTGGTGAGCAATCTTGCGGGCACGCCGGCGCTCGGACAGAGCTTTCAACTTTTCAGCGCGACCAGCGCGAGCGGCAACTTCACGAATCTCACGCCGCAACTCGGCGGTGGATTGCGCTGGAAATTTGTTCCGGCGAGCGGTGTGTTGTCGGTCGTGTCGTCCTTCTCGCAACCGCGCATCGCGAGCGAGGGGTTGTCCGGCGCGAGTCTGGTCCTTCAAGTGACGAACGGCCCGCCGGGCGGAACGAACTATTTGATCGCGTCAACGAACGTGGCGCTGGCGGTGACGAACTGGACGCGGCTGGCGACGAACAAGTTTGACGTGAGCGGGAATTGTTCTTTCACCAACGCGGTGAATGTGACCACGCCGCAACGCTTCTACGCGATCTCCGCAACGGTCGCACCGTGACCCGCATCACCACCACCCGGTAAGGAAATCCCAAACGCCTCCCCAAAAGCCTCGAGCCGGCGGAGGCGGCGGGGGCGGCGCGGGCGGCGCCGGCGGTGGCCGCCGGCCGGGGCGGACAACCTGAGGCGCGTCACACTGGCCGTTGACCGCGCTTTCTTCGTCGTACTCCTTCCGGCAATCGGTCGGTTGCGGCGAGTTGGCGTATGCGTGTCTCCCTTCCACGTCGGAGTATTCCCGCATCTGCCGTCCCCACAGCGCGAGGTTGGCATAGCAGTGGCCTTCCGACTCGTAATCGGTGGCATAGACGCCGTTCAACCGTCCGACGTAGGCCCAATCATTGTCCCGGTGCTTATCCTCGTGCGCCTTGGTTGCGTCCTTCCATGCTTGCAGTCTTCGGCAGGTCACCCGCACGATTGACCCGTCGCTTTTCTCAATGGTGTAGGTTCGCGTAGGGTGAACCACGATTCGCGTATTCTTCAATCCACCGGGCTCCATCACCCAAACCCCCTGCCCACCCCGGTTGTGACATCTACATTCCGGGTAATCAATTCGATATTCAAAAAAGCCGCCCTCGGTGCAATCGAAATCCACGATCCGCTGGTTGCCGGAGGGATCGAGACTGTTGGGAACAAACGCCGCGAGGTAAAGATTCTCGCTCTCCACGGGGCCGATCGGGTCGCGTTGCAGGAATCTTCCGAGGCCGCAATGGTAGGCGCGCGCGCGGAAGTGATACAAGCCGGACTCCTCGTCGAGTTCGCGGCCCGTGAACAGAAACGAGTTGGTCAGCGCGCTGTGCGGCGTGCCCCAGGCGTTCGGGGCGATGGGAGCGTAACCCGCGTTCAGCACGGTCACGCAACCGTATACGTCGTAGGTGTAACGCTCGGCCACGTTGCCGGAACTGTCGCTCAACGCAGACGGGCTCCAGAGCGAGTTCTGGTGGTAGTAGTACGTCGAGCCGCCGCGATCCATCGTGAGCACTTCGTCCACGTAGTTGCCGTAGGTGTAGGTGGCCAGGGTCGCGCCGGCGGCGTTCCGCTCCTCGATGATGCGCGCGCTGCCGTCGTAAACCCAGACGTTCGTGACCGGGGTGCCGGACGCGTTGGCAATTTTGATGACGCGCCGGTTCAACGCGTCGTAATAATACCGGCCAACGATGGCGGAGTCCGCGATGCGCTGCACTTGCGTGAGGCGGTTCTCCTCGTCGTAGCTGTAGGCGTAAACTCCGTCGTTGCTGAGATTGCCGCTGTTGTCGTGGGAGATCGGATTGCCGTTGATGAGGGTGATTTCGTTGGCGGCGTTGTGCGAGCGGAGTTCGGGAATGGTGTTGCTCACGAGTGAAGTCCAGTTGCCCAGCGGATCAAGCGTCCACGTCTTGAGCAGCGTCGGCGAGGGAACCACCGGGCCGACCAGCGTGCCGGCGGCGAAATTGGTGAGCCGATGCAGCGCGTCGTAGGCGTACGCCTCGGAGTCGGTGGTCAGGTGGCGCTTTTCCTCGTAGAGTTTTTCACCGACTTCGTCGTAGGCGTAGCTGAAGCCGGCGATGCGCGCGACGCCATTCGAGTGTTCGAGTGAAGTGACCCAGTTGTTCGAGTTGTAGGTGTAGGTTGCGTAGGTGCCGTTGCGATAGGTGCGGGTGAGGACTCGATCCGCGGCGTCGTAGGTGTAATCGGCGATGTGCGGATTGGGCGTGCCGTCGTGAATGGTCACCAGCCGTTCGCGCGCGTCGGTGGTTTCGGTGATGACGCGGCCCGACGGATAGGTGTTGGTGCGCGCGCGGCCCGGAACGTTGTAGCTGCTCGTGACCGGGAGGCCGTTTTGAGTCGTGGTGATCACGCGGCTGGCGGCGTCGTAGGTGAAGGTGAGAACCCAGCCCGCGCGGTTGGCGCTCAACATGCGCCCATACAGGTCGTAGGTGAAAAGTTCATTGATGCCGCTGGTCGCGTAGCCGCGGTTCGTGAGGTGGTAAAGATCGTTGTAAGTGTAAGTCGTCACCCGTCCCTGCTGATCGGTGCGGCTGATGCGATTGCCGACGGAGTCGTAGGTGTACGTCACCGTGTTGGGCGCGGGGTCGGGATGAATTTCAGCGGTGCGACGGTTCAGCGAATCGTAAGTGTAGGTCGTGACAAGACCGCGGGCATCGGTGGTGGCGGTGCGGTTGCCCACGCCGTCGTAGGTGTAGGTCGTGACCTGACCGAGCGCGTTGGTGAGGGCGGTGTGGCGTTCGAGCGCGTCGTAGGTGTACGTCGTGACGCGGCCCTGACGGTCGGTGGTCTGGGTGACGTTGCCCGCGGCGTCGTAAACCGACGTGGTGCTGTTGCCGAGCGCGTCGGTGGTGGCGGTGCGGCGGTCGAGCGCATCGTAGGTGTAGGTGGTCGTGTGGCCCAGCGCGTCCGAGGTCTGGGTCCGGTTGCCGCCGGAGTCGTAAACATTGGTGGCGATGAGTCCGCCGGCGTCGGTGCTGGCGATGCGGCGATTGAGGGAATCGTAAATCGAGGTCGTGATGTTTCCATTCGGCGAGGTCGTGATGATTTGATTTCCGACGCCGTCGTAGGTCTGGCTCGTCGTGTCGCCTGCGGGGTTGACGGAGTTGGTGAGGCGGTTCAAGGCATCGTAGGCGTAAGTCGTCACGTTGCCGTTCGGGTCGGTGGCGGCGACGCGGTTGCCCACGGGATCGTACGCGGTGGTGAGGATCGCATCGTCGAGGTCAATCACATCGTTCGTGTCGCCGTTTTTGCGGATGACTTTCGTCGTGCGGTTCAGTTCGTCGTATTTGAAGAACGTGACCTTGCCGTTCGGGTCCTCGATGCGCGTGATGTGGCCCGAGCCGACGGTCGGTGTGCAGCAGGGCGGGCCGCCGGCCACGCCGTAATCGTAGCGCGTCACGCCGTTCAACGCGTTGGTCTCGTGGACGAGGCGATTGAGGGAATCGTACGCGTAACTGGACGTGCGCCCGAGCGGATCGGTGGCGGAGGTGCGGTTGCCGACGCCGTCGTAGATGGTGGAAGTCACGCCGCCAATGGCGTTGGTCTCGCGGATCATCCGGTCGCGCGAATCGTAGGTGTAGTCGGTGACGTGGCCGATCTGATTGGTGGTGCTGGTGCGATTGTTGTTCGCGTCGTAGCCGGACGTGGTGCTGTTGCCCAACGCGTCCGTGGTCTGTGCCAAACGTCCGCGCGTGTCGTAGCCGTAACTCGTCGTGTTGCCGTTGGCATCGGTGTGCTGCGTGACACGGCCCACGCCGTCGTAGGCGGAAGTCGTCGCGTCGCCGAGCGCGTTGGTCAGGCCGGCCATCCGGTCGCGTGCGTCATAGGTGTAGGTGGTCGTTCGACCGAGCGCGTCGGTGGTCGAGACGCGATTGCCCACGCCGTCGTAGGTGTAAGTGGTGACGTTGCCGAGGGCATCGGTCCGGTTGGTGCGATTGCCGACGGAGTCGTAGGTGTAGGTGGTGGTGCGGCCCAGCCGGTCGGTCTGCGAAGTGAGCCGGCCCCGACCGTCGTAGCTATACGAGTTCGTCTGGTTCAGCGGATCAATTTCCCGGACGCGATTCCCGCGCGTGTCGTACTGATACGTCGTCACGCGGCCATTGGGATCGGTCGCGCTGGTCATCTGGTTGAAACTCGGCTCGTAGGTGTAAGTGGTCACGTTTCCCAACGCGTCGGTGACGTTGGTTTTGTTCCCGCGCGAATCGTAGGAGTAGCGCGTGACGGCGCCGTTGGCGTTGGTCATGGCGGAAACCTGCCGCGCCGCCGGGTCGTAAGCGTAGGAGGAGGTCGCCCCGTCCGGCGCGGTGACGCGGGTGATGTAGCCGTTGGTGTCGTAGGTGTATCGCCAGACGAAGCCCCGTCCGTTGGTCACCGACGTGGTCGTGGGCACGTATTGGCGACGGAGATATTGCGCGAGCACGTTTCGATCGGTGTCCCACCCGGTCGGATTGGAAAGCGAGAAGAGCGTCTGGCCGTTGCCGTCAAGGATGCTGAAGGGTTTCTGGTTTTTGTAAGTGTAAAAATACGTGCGCCCGTCGCGATCAATCTTGCGCGTCATCTGGTAAAGCGAATTGTAGCTGTAGCGCGTGACCTTGCCATCGGCGTCGGTCATCCGCGTGGGGCTGCGGAATTGCGGATCGTATTGAAAGCGCGTGACGCGGCCGAGCGGGTCGGTGACGGCGGCGAGCTTGAATTGATTCGTGTAACCGAACGTGAGTGTGCGGCCGTATTGATCGGCGACCGTGTGCAAACAGCCGTTGGTGTAGGCGAGCGTGACGACGTTGGTGTTGCGGTCGCCCATTTGCGTGAGGCGGTACATGTCGCCGTTGACGAGGAAGTGACTGTTCGGAATCAGGGCGAAGCGCCACCAGCTTTGCTCCTTGTTCGTGACGATGAGGCTGCCGTCGGGCTGTGGCGCGAGCTTTTCAAAAAAACCGCTGTCCGCCGTGTAAACACCACCCGGCCCGAGACGGTATTGCGTGACGCGACCGTCGCCGTCCCAGCGGAAGAAATGGCTGCGCTGCTGGAACAGAAAAATATTGTGGGAATGCGTCCAGCCGAAACCCAGCCCGGTGTCCACCCGCGCGCGCGACGCGTCGGCGTCGTAGGAATTGTAGCTCAGCCGGAGTTCCAGCGTCGGCTGGCCGCTGCTCATGACCGCCGCCGCCGGATAATTCTCGTTGAGATTTCCCTCCGAGAGACTCGTCAGCGCGTTGCCGTCCGGGAGCCGGTTCTGCGCCGCGCCGCAGGTCAGGCAGATTTGCGGCGGCTCGCTGCCGATGTAAGCCGCGCGCGCCGGAGTGAGCAGCGCCAGGCTCGCCGCTACCGCGAACAACCCGCCGCGCCGGCCCGGGCGAAACCAGCGCCGCGCGAAAAACAAAACCGCCAGCCCACCGAGGATCATCGCGGTGGTGCCGGGCTCGGGCACGTTGCTGACGTAAGCCTCGGCGTCCGCCTCGAGGCGCAGAAAATAAGTCGTGTTGAAATCCAGCAGCAGCGGCTGGTTCAACCAGAGTGAGAAATTCTCGCTGGCCGAATCGTTTTGGCCGATCGAGTGGAAGCGGTTGTCGAACAGCGTCGGCGAGCCGTCCAGTTCGAGCGAGAAAATCGTTTCCGCCTCGGCTTGCAGACCATACGTGTCGGTGAAGACGCTCACCGAGCCGTTGATTTGAACCGAGAACAGCGCGTTCACCGGCCCGGCACCGCCCGTGATCATGAACAACGTGGCCATCCCGCCGCGGCCTGCCGCAGAATCAGACGCGACGATTTGTCCGGGCACGTTCGCGCTCGCGTTGGCCGCGCCGTTGATGTTCAAGCCGAATGGCGTCGCGACGATGGCCTGCCCGTCGGCGGCGGAATAATCGCCCACCGCGCTCGAGGCCACCGAGCCGGGGCCGAAGTCAAAATCCGTCGTCGCCGTCGCCTGCGCGAAGGTGGACGAATACCAGTTGGTCAGAAAGACGAGCGCGCCGAGGCTCGGCGTGATCTGAAGGTTGGAGAACGAGATTTGACCGGTCGCGGTGGCGGTGGCGAGGGCGCGAGGGGCCGCCGGTCCGCCGAGGCAAACGCACGCGATCAGTCCCAAGAGTGGGAGTGAGATCCGTTTCATGAGACATTTCTAATTTCGCGGGCGAACGGCTGCCGAAGAAAAAGACAGCCCGCACGACTTCGTTGCACCCGCTGGTGAACGCCTGATTCAAGCCAGAAGCGGCCAAAAATGTCAACCGGCGGTCGCGGGAAAAATTACGGTCTGACGCCCGCCTTCGCGCGAAGCTGGCCGTTCCGGCGCTGCCAATCCAGCCACGCCGCCTCCCAGTCGGCACCGGCGAAATTGGTTTTGGCGGCGGGCCAGATCTTTTTCAGCGCGTCGAGTTCGCGGTGCAACGGCTTTTTGTCCTGCCACTTCAGATACGCCTCCGCGAGATTCAACCGGTTCTCTGGAAACTCCGGCGCAAGTTCCGCCGCGCGTTCGAGATGTTTCCGCGCCTTTGTCCGGTCGCCGACGCTGCCGATGGAGGGCGCTTCAAAATAAAGCAACCCCAGATTGCGATCCGGCCCGGCGTGATCCATCCGTTCGTCCAAGGCCCGCGCGACTTTGAACTCGCGCTCCATCTCGTCCACGATCGGCAACGCGCCGAGCAGTTTGGTGCGCGCGAGCTGGCCGAGGTTCATGCCGAGATAGTAATGGGCCGGCGCGGAGTTGGATTCGCGCGCGATCAGTTTCCGGCAGGCCGCGATGGCTTGGACGGCGATGGCGGCGCGTTCGGCGTCATTGGTCGCGAATTCGGCGCGGTCGAAACCGGTGCGCGCAAATTCCCACGCCGCCACCGGGTTCGTCGGCTCGAGGTTGAATTTTTTTTGCGCCGCGGCGAAGAGCTGTTGCGCATGGACCGCCGGCCTGGCGCGATTTGTTTCTTCCGCGCGACTCCCGCCCGCTCCCGGCGCGAAACCAACCCCGGCAGCCAGTGTTAAAGTTAAAAGCCGCCGGACACCCCGGCGCACCACAGAATTATGAGTTGCGAACATGTTCACCCCATTTATACTGCCACATCAGTGACATCAAAGCGGAAATCATTTCGTGCCTTTGCGTACGCGGCGCTGCTGGTCGCAGCCACCGGCTGCAGCGGCATCAACGCGTCGAAAAGTATTTCGCCACTGGATTTCATTTTACCCGGGCTGCTGAAAGCCGAGCCAGCGTCCGAGCCGGTTGACGTAACGATTCCAGAAATGACCACTGCGCAACAAGTCGCGCTGGCCCAGTAAAACTATGCGATTCCCATTCGCGTTGTCGGCGAAGATCGCCGGCCACATCATCAAACATAAAGTCCGCAAGACGCCGAAGTTCGCGATGGTCCTGCAACTCGAGCCGTTGCACACGTGCAATTTGACGTGTACCGGCTGCGGGCGTATTCGGGAATATTCCACCAACCTCAAGGACATGGTGCCGCTGGAGAAATGTCTCCAGGCCGCGATGGATTGCGATGCACCGATGGTTTCCATTTGCGGCGGTGAACCGCTGATTTATCCGAAGATCGAGGAACTCGTCGCCGGGTTGCTTGAGCAGAAGCGCATCATTTACATCTGCACGAACGGCATGTTCATGCGGAAGAAGATGCGCGACTATCTGGCGGCCATCTACGATCCGCCCCATCCGTCCCACGAGTCCCAGCTTGCGCAACTACTGGCCGAGAACCTCATCTCTGACAAGGAAGCCGAAGCCATCCGCCACGCCGACGCCGCAGCGCGCGCCAAAGTCGTTATCCGCCCCAGCCAATGGATGTATTGGAACGTCCACGTGGACGGACTGGAATTTACGCATGACCTCATCGTCGAGCGCGAAGGCGTGTTCAAGGAATGTGTCGCCGCAATCAAGATGGCGAAGATCCTCGGCTTCCAGACCGCGACGAACACGACGGTTTACAAGGAGACGGACGTTCAGGAACTGGACGACATGTTCGCCTTCCTGTCGTCGCTGAATGTGGACGGCCACACCATTTCGCCCGGCTACGAATACGACGCCGCGAAGAAGGACATGGTCAAGCGCCTCGGCAAACAGCCGGAGGATTTTTTCCTCACGCGCAAGATGACGCGGCAGAAGTTCGCGAAGATTCAAGAGTGGGGCGAGAGGTTCACCATTTTCGGCACCGTCCCCTACCAGGAGTTTCTTGCCGGCAAACGCGAGTTGACCTGCACCGCCTGGGCGATTCCGACTTTCAACGTCAATGGCTGGAAAGCGCCGTGCTACCTGATGACCGACGGCCATTACGACGGCTACCAGGAAATGCTCGCGAAGGTGCAGTGGGAAAAATACGGCGTCGTGGACGGCGTCGCGCGCGATTCGCGCTGCGAGAATTGCATGGTGCATTGCGGCTACGATCCCAGCGGCGCGCTCGGCACGAACTATCAGCGCGGCGACAATTGGAAAAACCTTAAATATAATTTCGGCGCGAAGCCCAAGCCGTATCCGGCCAATCCCGAACTGACGAAGCGCGCCTTCAACGGCGTGACCATCGGCAAGGGCCATCTCGCCGAAGCCAATGCCGCGATCAACAGCCCGCGCGCCGCGATGAACGGAGCGCAAGCCGCCTTCTCACGCAAAGAAGAGGCGCAGCATCACGAAGCCCACGTCGGCAGTCACTGCGGCACGGGCGACACGTCCGAACGCGATGAGTTGCTGGCGAAGATTGCTGAAGCCAAAAAGGCGGAGTAAGATTCTGGTGCGCATGAGTACGGTTCTGGAAATTGAAAATGCCATCGAACGGTTGGTGCCAACCGATCGCGCGCAGCTTGCCGCTTGGCTCGCGCGGAAAGAGGCGCAAGATTGGGATGCCCAAATGGACACGGACACCGCGTCGGGCAAGCTGGATTTTTTGTTTGAGGAAGCGGACACCGAAGGTCGCACAGGAAAGCTCAAAGACTGGCCGCCGAAATGAAATCGAAGGCGACGCGTCGCTTCTGGCAAGCCTACGCGGATCTGCCAGTTCATGCGCAGACGTTGGCGAACAAGACCTACGAGCTTTGGCGGCAAAACGATCAGCACCCTTCGTTGCAGTTCAAGAAACTGAAGGGACGAGAGAATCGGTTCTCGGTACGGGTTGGAGATCACTACCGTGCCATCGGGCGGCTGGTCGGTGACACGGTTGAATGGGTCTGGATTGGAACACACGAAGATTACAACAAATTGATCAAGCAACGCTGAACACGATTTCAAATGAGCAAAACACTTTATCTTTCACCACCGAGTTTTGACGGTTTCGACGGCGGTGCCGGCGCGCGCTATCAGGCGCGACGCGAAGTCACCAGCTATTGGTATCCGACGTGGCTGGCGCAACCCGCCGCGCTCACGCCGAATTCCAAGCTGCTCGACTGTCCGCCGCACGACATTAACGTGGCCAAGTGCCTCGCCATCGCGAAAGATTTTGATCACGTCATCGTCAACACCAGCACGCCGTCGCTGAAGAACGATTGCAAAGTCGCCGAAGCCATCAAGGCCCAGAAGCCCGATACGAAGATCGGTTTCATCGGCGCGCACACGATGGTGTTGCCGACCGAGACGCTCAAGGCATCGCCCGCCATTGATTGGGTGGGCCGCAAGGAATTTGATTTCACCTGCAAGGAAGTCGCTGAAGACCGCCCGCTGAAAGACGTCGTCGGGTTGAGCTACCGGGACCCCGACGGCAAAATCAAACACAACCCCGAGCGCGAGATGATCTCGAACATGGACACCCTTCCGTGGGTGGCCGACGTCTATAAGCGCGACCTCCAGATCGAAAAGTATTTCATCGGCTACCTCCAACATCCCTACGTGAGCATGTACACGGGCCGCGGTTGCCCGGCGCAATGCAGCTTCTGCCTCTGGCCGCAGACCATTGGCGGCCACAAGTATCGCGTCCGCTCGCCGCAAAACGTCGCCGACGAAATGGCCTACATGAAGAAACTCTTCCCGCAAGTGCGCGAGTTTTTCTTCGACGACGACACCTTCACCGCGAACCTCCCGCGCGCCCGCGAAATCGCGAAGAAGCTCGGCCCGCTCGGCGTCAATTGGAGTTGCAACAGCCGCGCGAACCTCGATTACGACACGATAAAAAGTTTCAAGGACAACGGCCTCCGCCTGTTCCTCGTCGGTTACGAAAGCGGCAACGACGAAACCCTGACGCGCATCAAGAAAGGCGTGACCACCGACGAGATGCGCCGCTTCACGAAGGATTGCCACCAGGCCGGCGTGATCATCCACGGCACGTTCATCCTCGGTCTGCCGGTGGAGACGAAGGAAACCATCGAGCAAACCATCCGCTTCGCGCAGGAGTTGGACGTCTTCTCCATGCAAGTTTCGCTGGCTGCGCCGTATCCCGGCACGGAACTTTACGAGCAGGCCCGGCTCAACGGCTGGTTCGCCAAGAAAGACAAAGCCGCGCTCGTGGAAGGCGACGGCTTCCAGCAAAGCGCGCTCGAATACCCCGGCCTGAGCAAAGACGAGATTTTCGAGAGCGTCGAGCGTTTCTATCATCGTTACTACCTGCGCCCGAAACCGATTCTCCGCATCATCAAGACGATGCTGGAGGACAAGGATGTGTGCGTCCGCCGCCTGCGCGAAGGTTACGAGTTCTTCAAAAGCATGGCGCAACGCCGGAGTGATTTGGCAACCGCCAAATCCACAGCCCTTTGACAGCGGTGGCCGCATTGGGGCCAGTCCCGAATGGCGCTTAGTTAAGGGCATGTGTCGTTGATTTTTTCTGGGTGGCTTCGGCAATGATTTCCTGCCGGGGGCGCATCAACAAGGGAAAGTTTTTCGGCCTCCGTTTCCTCATGCGCGGTTCGGATCGCTCAGGGCGTT
>SIBJ01000120.1 GCA_009695195.1 Pedosphaera sp. | reverse complement strand
CCTTGGTCGTGGCTGATTTGGGATCGGGCGAAGGACTCTTGAGCGAACTGCTGGCACGGCGCGCGAAAAAAGTCATCGCCGTGGACAACTCGGAAAAGATGGTCGCGTTCGGCGCGAACAAGGCGAGGAAGAACGGCCTGAAAAATCTGGAGTTCCGTTTGGGCGATCTGGAAAACCCGCCCATCGAACCGCACTCGGTCGATCTCGTCATTCTCAGCCAGGCGCTCCACCACGCGGACAAGCCGGACGTGGCCATCGCTGCCACGCACAAAATCCTCAAGCCCGGCGGGCAGTTGATGATTTTGGATTTGTCGCAGCACAATTTCGAGAAGGCGCGTGAACTCTATGGCGACCGCTGGCTCGGCTTCACCGAAAGCGATCTGCACCGCTGGCTGGAGAGCGCGGGCTACAAGAAAATCGAAATCAGCGTGGTCGCCGCCGAGGAGCAGCCGCCGCATTTTCAAACAATCCTAGTGGGCGCGGTGAAATGAAACGGGATGAACACCCACAATCCCTAATGATTTCAGATCGCAGCCAGAGTCCTTTTCCTTCCGTGCCAGCCTCATGGTTTCACCTGTGCGGCAGCGAGGCCTTGAATCGCGGTCCGGTGAGCATCGAACTCGGCGGGCGGACATTCGTGGGCTATCGGCCCCAGTCTGGGCGGGCGGTGGTATTGTCGGGTCGATGCTCGCATCTCGGCGCGCAGCTTGGCAACGGAGCCGTGTGCGGTGAACGGCTGGTGTGTCCGCTGCATGGCTGGGAGTACGGGCCGGACGGCGGTTGTGAAAAAATTCCGGCGGCGGACGTGATTCCAGATTTTGCCCGGCAGAACAGCTACCCGACGGAAGAACGCGGCGGTCATGTTTTTTTCTTCAACCGCCGGCAGGCCCGGTTTGCGCTGCCCTTTTTTAAAGGACTGACCCCCGATCAACTGTTGCCGGCGAAACCGTTTGAACTGATCGCGGACGCGCCGTGGTATTTTGTCGGCGCGAACGGATTTGACGTTCAGCATTTCCGCATGGCGCACGACCGCACTCTGCTCGGCCCGCCGGAAGTCAGCAGCCCTTCTCCGTTCGCCCGGCGCGTGGTGGCCACCTTTGCGGTCACCGGCCATTCGTTTCAAGACCGATTGACGCGCCGTCTCGCCGGGCCGCACGTAACTATGGATGTGACGGTTTGGTGCGGAAGCTTGATTCTCGTGCGGGCAGAATTTCAACGGACCACGAGCTATGGAATTTTCAACGTACTGCCGATAGATGCGCACCGGACGCTCGGTCGCGTGATCGTCTGGGTGAAGCGCAGCAACAGCGTGCTGGGACGCGGGTTGTTCGATCCGCTGAACGCCGCGATCCACCGTTTTTTTATTCAGACATTTTTGCGTTCGGACCTGCCGCGAATCGCTGGCTTACATTACCAGCCGGAACATTTGATTGACGCCGACGGCATTTTGTCGGATTATTTTGACTGGTTGGAAAAAGTTTCTGAACCCTTGCCGACGGAGAACACATGAAAAAATATCTGCTCATCATCATCGTGTCCCTGATTTTCGTCCCGACGGCTTTGCCAGCGCAACCCAGCGCACCGGCGGACACGGAAGCCGGGCAGGCCATCACCCGTCTGCGCGAAGGTTTGGTGGACAGTTTTAATCATGGAGATATTGACCGGCTGCTCACTTACTTGGACACCAACGCTGTCGTGACCTGGCAAAACGGAGAGGTCTGTGAAGGCCCGGCGGCGGTGAAAGCCTATTACGAGCGCATGATGAAGGGCGATCATCCCGTCGTCAGCAAGGTCACCGCCGACCCAAAAATTCTGGGCCGCCAAGTTCAAGGTGATTGGGCGGTGTCATGGGGAAGTTTGAACGACCGCTTTGTTCTGACCGATGGCCGTGAACTGCCGTTGGACAGCCGCTTCACGGCCACCATCGTCCGGCGCGGCGACCGCTGGCTGGTTTCCGCTTTTCATGTTTCGGTCAATGCGTTTGAGAATCCGGTGATGGCGCTGGTGATCAAGAAAGTTTCCCTGCTCGTCGGCCTCGGTGGACTGGTGATCGGGCTGCTCGTCGGGGTGGTTGTGACACGCTGCTTGCGGCGTCCGAAAAGCGGCGCGGCATGATTCGCAGGCCGGAAAAGATTTCGGCGGAAGACAAGGATTTGCTCGAACGGGCGGCGGCAAGGGAAGAAGGCCCCGCTTTACGAGATTGCTCGCCGCTCAAACTCACTGAACTCGCGCGGGAGCACGGTCTCGATTTTGCCACGGCAGTTCTCCATGACCGCGTGCTGCGGCACCCGGAGCATCGCGCTTTTTTTCAACAAATCCAAAACAACGAAACCGCCACCGCCAGCCCTTGTCCATTGGTTGCATCATTCCCGGCGCCTTCCATCGCGAACACAAAGACACCGGCGCGGACGGGGCGCGACTCGTCGCCATTTTGAAATCAATGAATTGTTCCGTCGAGCGCGTGCCGGTGGAAAGCTTTGGTTCGCTCGCCAGAAACGCCGAGATCATCGCGGACTGGCTTTCGCGGCACGGACAACAACGGGTGATGTTCGTGAGCCTGAGCAAAGGCGGAGCCGACTTGAAGATCGCGCTGGCCTTGCCCAATGCGGCTGAACTTTTTCGCAACGTCACCGCTTGGGTGAGCCTGAGCGGTTTGCCGCAAGATACACCGTTGGTGGCCTGGCTTCGCCGCCAGCCGTTGCGGCGACTGGGAGTACGCCTGCTGCTCCGACTGCGTGGTCAGCGGTATTCTGTCGTCGAGGAATTGCGGCACGAAGCAGATGGGCCGCTGGTGGCCTAGCCGGCATTGCCACCACATCTCCGGGTGATTCATGTTGTTGGATTTCCTCTGCGCCGTCACCTCGCGCATCCGTGGGCCGCGCGGGCCTACGAGCGGCTCGCACCGCTGGGGCCAAACGACGGCGGAGGTTTTCTTCTGGGCGAAGCCACGAATCTGCCAGGCACGGTTTTTCCCGTCTGGGGAGCGGACCATTATCTTCAGCCGGCCTGGGATGCCACGCCGCTTTTGCGCCGGGTTTTGACGGAGGCAATGTCGGCACGATCCGAACCACGCCAGGCCAGCCAGTCCGCCGTCCAGCCGATCAATCCGCCCGCCAGCAAATCCAGCGCGTAGTGCTGTTTCGTCGCCAAGGTCGCAAACAAAATCAGCGCCGCCCACACCAGCAGCACGACGGTGACAGCGGGTTTCAACCGGCGTCCAAACAACCGTCGTACCAGCACCAGCGTGTAAACCAGGCATCCGGCGTGCAGCGATGGAAACGCATTCAACGGCCCATCCATTCGCGTGATGAAAATCAGAAACGTGTTTTCTCCCAGATTTGCCGGTCGCGGCGAGGCGACCGGGAAAAGCGCAAACGTGACAAAGCACACCCCCGACAGCAACGCGAAGCCAATCACGTAACGACGCAGTTCCTCCCTCGAAACAATCAACAAGGGAGTGATGCCCGTGAGCAGAAAAATTGATTCATAGACCCACGCCCACGGAGTCGGCTGAAAGCCCGCCCACCTGTCGAGCCAGGTCACTGCCAGCGTGTGAACGGGACGCAGCGCGTGCCGCGACAGGAAAAAATAAAAGCTCCAAAACAAAACATTCACGATCACCGTCAGCGCGAGCTTTCTCGGCCACAGGGTCGTGATGCGCCGCCAACAGCGAACGCCAAAGTCAGCGGATGATTCGTCCCGCATATTGATTTTCGACGTGATCCTTCGCCGGACGAGGGCCGCGCCACATTTTGAAATAAGACCAGAGGAGAAAGCCACGCCTTCCGGTCTGCGCCAATTCACCCAGCGCGGGCAGATGAATCCACGGCACGGTTGGATGCTCGTGGTGCGCGAGATGCCAGTTGTGGTTCAGCCAGAGACGGTCAACGGGTTCCCACAAACGCAGATTGCGCGCCCCTCGCGTGACATGCCGCTCGGTGCCGTAATGATGAACATATTGCATGGCCGACCAGGTCAGACCGAATCCGAAATACATGACCGCGTAGTTCAACAACGGGATGTGAAACAACCAGACGATCAGCGTGTGCAGCGCGATCACCGCCAGACATTCTAATTGAATGAGCCGGCGATACGATGGGTTGAGCGATTCCATGAAGGCGTGCGATGGACGGTCGAAGCTCCAGTATTTTTTGTTCACCGCAAACGGAAACACCAGAAACACCACGTTGCCCAAAACCACCACGATCCAATAGCAACCCGTCAGAATTCCATACAGCACCAGATGCCGCCACAGGCGATGATCTCCCTCGAAATAAAAATCAAAGGCCTCGTCGTCCGAACGGTTTCGAAAATGATGGCCCAAGTGCCCTTGCCGGATCAGATGAAACGGTGCCGGAAAAAACAGCGCCATGAACGCGCCCGCCGCGTCGTTCCATTGCCGGTTCGGAAAGAGCATGGCGTGCTCGGCTTCGTGAATGATGGAATAGACTGAATTCATCACGATGCCGAAAGCGAGCGCGAGGCCGACGAGGCTCCAGCCGTGACGAACTTCTGCCGCGGCAAAAAAAGCAGACGGCGATGGCGGCGAGTTGTCCGAGAATGATTCCGACATTGAACCTCGTCGGAATATCCGTGGTCGGTGCTTTTGGAAATTTTCCCGTCACAGCGGCAGAGTATCGCAAACTGGATTCGCGTAACATTGAAAAACATCGGCCAGCCATCGAAATTATCAACGCGCTTCGCGCGCTATTCAGCTTGTGGCATCGTGGTGTCTGGCTTAAAGTTTGGCGAAAGAAAACAGCCATGCCGCATAAAATTAAAATCGCGCTCATCTCGCCGAAAGGCCCGCTCTATCGGCATCGTGGGGGCATCTGGCGCAAGTCGCTGCGCTACCAGCCGCTCACCCTGACGACGCTGGCGGCGCTGGTTCCGACGTATCTTCCGGTTGAACTGCAACTTTTCGACGAGGGCATCACGGATGTGCCGCTGGATTTGGACGCCGATCTTGTAGGGTTGACGGTCATCACCGGCACGGCGATGCGCGCATACCAGCTCGCCGATCATTTTCGTAAACGCGGCATCACGGTCGTGCTCGGCGGGCCGCACGTAACGCTCATTCCCGAAGACGCCGCGCCACACGCGGACGCCCTGGTTGTTGGTTACGCGGAAGATTCCTGGCCGCAACTGTTGCGCGATTTTGCGGATGGCAGGTTGCAATCACGTTACCACCAGGCGCCCGGCCTTGATCTGGCTGATCGCCCATTCGCGCGCCGCGATCTTTTGCCAAGCCACCGCTATCTCACGAACAATGTTTTTGAGGCCACGCGCGGATGTATTCACAACTGTGATTTCTGCGTCGTGCCGACGGCGTGGGGACGCAGGCCTTTCCAAAAGCCAGTGGAACAAGTCGTGGCCGACATCCGCCAGCACGGGGCGCGAAAGCTGATCTTCATTGACCTGAACCTCATCGCTGACCGCGGCTATGCGTTGAGACTTTTCGCTGCGTTGATTCCGTTGAACGTCCAGTGGTATGGCCTCGCCACGGTGCTGCTCGCGGATGATTTGGAATTGCTGAAACTGGCCGCGCGCAGCGGCTGCAAGGGCTTGTTGATGGGCCTGGAATCCATCTCGCCGCAAAACCTGCGGCAGAATCACAAGGGGTTTAACTCGCCGGAAAAGTTTGCAGGCGTCGTGCAGCGGCTCCACGAACATGGCATCGCGCTGCAAGGCTGCTTTGTGTTCGGACTCGATCACGACGGGCCGGATGTGTTTTTTAAGACCGCTGAATTCGCGGTGCAGGCCAGGATTGATCTGCCGCGCTTTGCCATCGTCACGCCGTTTCCAAACACGCCGCTCTACAAACGTCTCGAAACCGAAGACCGCATCCTCACAAAAAACTGGGAGCTTTACGACGGCCAGCACGCGGTTTTTCAACCGGCGCGAATGAGCGTTGATGAATTGCAACAAGGCACGGAAGCCGCCTGGAAGCACGCCTACAGTTTCCGCTCCATCGCGCGAAGAATCCGTCACTCACCCGCGCCGTGGCCGGTGAAACTGGGAACGAATCTCGGCTATCGTTTCTACGCGAACAATCTGGGCCGTTTCTACAACTGCGACTGGATCATCCCTCGTGGCAGCCGACGTGAGGAGGCTCGTTCCAAAACGGAAACAGCCCACGACCTCCTCACGTCTGCTCCGACAACAAACCGCTGATGCGCCTGACCATCATCCATCCCTGCGTTGGGCGAAAGCCGGGGCAAAAATATATCCGCACCTGGCAGATGGAATCATTACCCGCCGCCACGCTCGCGGGACTGACGCCGCGCGATGTCGAGGTTCGTTTCTATGACGACCGCATGGAGGCGATTCCCTTGGAAGAGGCCACCGACCTCGTTGCCATCAGCGTCGAGACCTACACGGCGAAGCGCGCTTATCAGATCGCCTCCGAGTATCGCAAACGCAAAGTGCCCGTCGTCATGGGCGGATTTCACGCCACGCTTTGCCCCGACGAAGTGGCGCGTTACGCCGAAGCCGTCGTGTGTGGCGAGGCTGAACTGCTGTGGCCGCGAGTCATTGACGACGCGCGCCACGGGCGGCTGGAAAAATTTTACCGGCAGTCAGGCCGACCCTCGCTGGCGGAACTGAAACCGGACCGCTCCATCTTTCGCGGCAAGCGTTATCTGCCCATCGGCTTGATCGAGGCCGGACGCGGCTGCCATTTCAAATGCGACTTCTGCGCCGTGCAGACGGTGTTTGGCTCGACGCAGACACGCCGCCCGATTGATAAAATCATCGCGGAGATTGAGCAGGTGAAGCACGGGCGCAAATTGTTCTTTTTCGTGGACGACAACATCACGTCGAACATCGAACAGGCGAAGGAGTTTTTCCGCGCACTAATCCCGTTGAAGATTCGCTGGGTGAGTCAAGCGTCCATCAACGCGGCGCACGACGAGGAATTTCTCGAACTGCTGGTTCGCAGCGGTTGTCAGGGCGTGCTCATCGGATTTGAGAGCTTGAATCCGGCGAACCTCAAGGACATGAACAAATCGTTTAACACCATGCGCGGCGGCTTCGAGAAGGCGCTGGCGAACCTTCGCAAACATCGCGTCCGCGTCTATGGCACTTTCATTTTCGGCTATGACCGCGACACGTCGGAGAGTTTTGCGGAGACCGTTGCGTTTGCGAGGGAACACGCGCTCTACATCGCCGCGTTCAATCATCTCACGCCGTTTCCCGGCACGCCGCTTTACACGCGGCTGCAAACCGAAGGCCGTTTGCTCTACGAGAACTGGTGGCTGGATGAGCGTTACAGTTACAACCGGATTCCATTTCAGCCGCACGCGATGACGCCGGAACTGCTCCAGCAAAACTGCCTCGCTGCGCGCCGCGAGTTTTACTCGTGGTCCAGCATTGCCCGGCGCGGCTTTGACCGTGTGAACCGCAGCGACTGGTTCATGTGGCGAAATTTTTATTTGATCAATGCGCTCCATCGTAATGATGTGAGCCTGCGCGATCACTATCCGCTCGGAGACGAATCATGGCAGGGACAATACTTGACCGCCAATTGACATCCACGCGCGCGAGTCGAATCCGCTTCGACACGGCGAAGGAGCGCGACGACGCGGACATCCGCCGTCTGTTGCGAGAGAGTCCGGTGCCCGGACAAGTCACACTCACGCTCGAACGCGAGCCGGATTATTTTGCGGACGCGGATCTGCCGGGCGAGGAAAAACAAACCATTCTCGCGCGTGAAGGCGGGCACGTGATTTGCGTGGGGAATTGCACCGTTCGTGAGCGATTCATCAATGGTCAGGCGCGCCGGGTCGGCTACCTCGGCGGCTTGCGGCTGGACGCAGGCGTGGCCGGGCGTTTCGACATTCTACGGCGCGGCTACGATTTTTTCCGCGAGCTTCAAGCCGGTGCGCCTGCGGACTTTTATTTCACCAGCATCACGTCGGATAATGTACGCGCGCGAAATTTTCTGGAACGTGGACTGCCGGGAATGCCCGCTTACGAATTCATCGGCGAGTTCGTGACGCTGTTGTTGCCTGTGGAGCGCCGGTCTCCGACCCGGCGCGTTTCTGAAACCAGAATGAACCCTGCCGGGTCGGAGACGGGCGCTTCAATTGCGGATGAACTTCTCGCGCTGACTAATGAAGACAACCGTCGGCTGCAGTTTGCGCCATGCTGGTCAGCAGATGAATTCACCGCGCTTCAACCGCTCGGCCTGCTAGCGGATAGTTTTCATTTCATCCGCGATGACGGGTGCATTGCAGCGGGCGCCGCGCTTTGGGACCAACGCACGTTCAAGCAGACGGTCATTCGTAGCTACGCGCCGTGGCTCGCGCGCCTTCGCCCGGCGTTGAATCTTGCGGCAAGAATCACAAGCCAGCCGCGCCTGCCCGCCGTCGGCACAACACTGGCCCACGCTTTTGTCTTCCACCTCGCTGTCGCGCCCGATGACACGAACGCACTGCACGCATTGATCGCCGCATTGCGGGAGATTGCGGCGGCGCGAAATATTGAATTTCTCACGCTCGGTTTTGCCGTCAACGGCCCGCAGGTCGCTTCGCTTCGCCGCAAATACCGTTGTCGTGAATATCACAGCCGGATTTATGTGGTGCGTTGGCCGGGACTGGGCGGTTCATCGCGCGAGCTGGACGGCCGATGTCTCGGCCCTGAAGCCGCCTTGCTATGAATTCGACAACGGCCATCAATTCCACCGCCATGCCGCGCGACGAACTCACAGCGGCGCAGGTGCGGGAAATGTTTGAGCTGCTCGCGCAACATTTCGACGGTGTGACGCAGGCGCAGTTCGCGCACGACCTGGCGGAGAAGAATCGTGTCATTCTGCTAACGCGCGACGAACGGCTCGTCGGCTTCTCCACGCTGCTCGCCAGCACCACGGCGTTTGAGGACGAAATAATCCACATGATTTATTCCGGCGACACGATTGTCGCGCCGGAAGCGTGGGGCACGACGACGCTGTCCCGCGCCTGGATTTCCGCCGTGAACGGATGGCGGGCGGAACTGCCGGAAGGCCGCTGCTTCTGGCTGCTGCTCACGTCCGGCTTCCGCACGTATCGTTTTTTGCCGGTGTTCTGGCGTGAATTTTTCCCGCGCTTTGACCGTGCCACGCCGCCGGAACAACAACGCCTGCTGAATTATCTCGCAAGTGAGCAGTTCGGTCTCCAATTCGATTCACAACGCGGCCTTGTGCGCTTTCAAAATCCGCAGCGGCTGCGCGCCGGGTTGAATCAAATCCCCGCCGGGCGCGCCAATGATCCGCACATCGCGTTTTTTGCGGCACGCAATCCCGGCCACGCGGACGGCGATGAGCTGGCCTGTCTCACGGAACTTTGTCCGGAAAATCTGACCGCCGCCGGGCGTCGCATGACAACTCCACAAACTTGTGCACCTCACTGCGACCATCGCTAACACTCTTTGGAGCGCGTCAAATCTTCCCTCGTATCTGCGCTTCTGCCGCGCGTTGCACGACCCGCAGGTTGCGCAGCAGCAAAAACTCCGCGTGCTTCTCGAGGACAGCGCACACACCGCATTCGGCAAGGCGCATGGCTTCGACACTATTCACAACTACAGGGAGTTTGCACGCCGCGTGCCATTGGCGGATTACGATGCGCTTGAACCGTGGATTGACAAGATTTGTCGCGGCGAGAAAAACATTCTGACGCGCGATCCGGTGACGCATCTGGTCCCGACCAGCGGTTCGACGGGCGCGCGCAAATTGATTCCGTTCACCGCCGGTTTGCAACGCGAGTTCAACTCGGCCATCGGCCCGTGGCTGGTTGATCTGGCACGACAGCAGCCGGGAATTCTTGGCGGCCTGGCGTACTGGTCGGTGACACCGGCGTTGCGTGATGCGAAGCGCGAGGAGTCCGCCGTGCCAGTTGGTTTTGACGCGGACACAGCGTACCTCGGCGGCGCGCGACAAAAGCTGGCGAATGCGGTCATGGCCGTGCCAAGCGAGGTGCAACACGCGAAATCGCTGGAGGCATTTCGTTATGAGACTTTGCTCCACCTGCTGCGCTGCCGCGAACTGCGCCTGATTTCCGTGTGGCATCCGTCCTTTCTCACGCTGTTGTTGGATTGGCTGCCGGAGTATTGGGATCGCTTGCTGACGGACAGGATGTCACGCAGACGAGTTGAAGAGCTGCGCGCCATGAATCCACTCAGGCCGGAGACGCTCTGGCCTCATTTGAAAATCATCAGTTGCTGGGGCGATGGCGCGGCTGAACTGGCGTTGGCCGATTTGCAGCGGCGATTTCTAAACGTGTTGGTGCAGCCCAAGGGACTGCTGGCCACGGAAGCGTTCGTGACGATTCCTTTCGATGGCATGAGACCGCTCGCCATCAACTCGCACTTCTTTGAGTTCATCGATGAACAAGGTCGCGTTCATCCTGCCCACGAATTGCGCGCTGGCGAAATCTATGAGGTCATTGTCACCACGGCGGGTGGATTATGGCGCTACCGGATGGGCGATGTCGTGCAAGTGACCGGTCATCTGAACAAAACGCCTGCGCTCCGTTTTCTCGGCCGAAACGGAAATGTTTCCGATCTGGCTGGCGAAAAGCTTTCTGAAACATTCGTTGTCAAAGCCATTCAGGAAATCATCGCGACGTTCAAAAGACCGCCGTGTTTTGTTCTGCTTGCGCCGGAACAGGACGCCGAGGCCCGGCGTTATACGCTTTATTGGGAAGGCGAAACCGATTCACAACTGGCATGGCGAATGGATGAGTCATTGTGCGCCAATCCGCATTACGCCGTCTGCCGCGACCTTGGACAATTACAGCCACCGCGCGTGTTTCAGATCAGCGCGCACGGCCACGAAACTTTTATCAACCGTGAAGCCGCCAACGGCCGGCGGCTCGGAGACGTAAAACCCGGTCACCTCTCCCAGCGAACGGATTGGGCGAAGCACTTTCAAGGAGAATACATCGTCGCCGCCGCGGAACCGTCGCCGCATTTTTAGACAATTTTGCCGGGCGCGTTAAAATGAAGTTCTCCCGTGACTCCGCCGCCGCCCCTTCTTAACGTGCGGTAATGCAGAAACAACTTTTGACTCTCGGCCATTCGCCTGATCCCGATGACGCCTTCATGTTTTACGGGCTGGCCAAGGGACTGATCCCCTGCCCCGGCTTCGCGTTCGAGCACATCTTGCAGGACATCCAGACCCTCAACGAACGCGCCAC
>SIBJ01000119.1 GCA_009695195.1 Pedosphaera sp. | reverse complement strand
GCGTTGACTGCCAGACAGCAGATGTGAAAATCCAGCGAGGAATGGAGTCGTTTGTTTCATGCGCCACTTTGAAACAACTCGCTCCAAGGATCCAGTTATATTCGCGTACAATTGCTGACGCGTTTTTCCTTATCTAAGCGCCATTCGGGGCTGACACCGCTTTCGGCGTCGTGGGGTCATCCGAAATTTTCCACGCGTATGACGGAAAAGCGGTGTGTGCCCTCACCCCTCACCCACCGCACTCCAAGACGCTGCGCGAGCTTTCTGCGTCGCTGGGTTGAACTCAGCGCTTCGGCGGCGTCTCGTGGAAAGGCTGGCGGCTTTGATACAGTTGCAGCAACTGGCGGTTCACGTTGGCGAACTGGAGATCACCGGCTTCGGTCGCGAGCGCAATCGCTTTTTGCGCAGTGCTCGCGGCGGCGTCGAAATGTCCGGCTTCGGCATACGCGGCGGCGAGCGTGCCGACCATCGGGGCTTGCGCGAACTTCGTGAGCTGGCAGGCGCGCTCAGCGAACCGCACGGCGTCTTTGCCGTTGCGCAGTGAATCGTCGGCGGACGTGGCGAGCAGCCAGGCGAGATTGCTGAGGACCTCGGGTTGGTCGGGCTGGAGCTTGAGCGCGGCGCGAGATTGCGCGATGGCTTCGCGGATTTTTCCGGCGGCGCGATACAGCCCGGCCAGTTGCATGTGCGCTTCCAGCGTCAGCTTCGCGCGCAAAGACAATTCCAGTTGCGCGATCGCCGCTTCAATTCTTCCCGCGTCGGCCAGCGCGGCGGCAAACGCGTTGCGCGCCTCGGGATCGTCGGGCTTGAGTTCGATGGCAGCGAGGAAATGCGTCTCGGCCGGCGCGAACGCGCGGCGCATCGCGAGCAGGCGCGCGAGGTTGAGGTGCGCGGAGGCATTGCGCGGATTGAGCTTAAGCGAGTCCTCGAACAGCGTGATGGCTTCGTCGTTGCGATGCTGTTCGGCGCGGATGCAGCCGAGATTGTTGTGCGCCGTCCACGCGGCGGAATTCTTCGCGAGCGTGTCACGCCAGAGCGCCTCGTCGGTGGCGTAAACGCGGGCGCGTTGCGACGCGAGCAGTGCGAGCGCGAGGACGATGGCCGTCGCGACGGCGCGGAACGCGATGCCGGGCAAAAATCTTTTCAGCGTCGCGGCGGCGAGGACGACGATGCAAACCAGCGGCAAATACGCGAAATGATCCGAGACGCGGGAGAGCGCCGAGAAATAAAAATTGAAGAAGCCCAGCACCGGGAACAGCGCCGCCGTGAAACAGCCGAGCGCGATCAGCAACGCGATGCCGCAGCGTTTGCGAAACCACCAACTGGCCGCCAACGCTGCGCACCACGCGACGGCGGGCAGAAACGAAACCAGCGCAGCCGCGTCCGGTTGCCAGCGCGGATAGATGGCACATAGATTCAGCGGCGCGAGGATTTTGCCGAGATAAAACCACAGCGCCATGCCCGCGATGGCGATCCGGCTGGCGAAATTCTGCGGCTCAAGATTTTCGGTGAGGCGCAACTGGTGTTGCTGAAACCACACCGTCATCAAGCCGAAGCCGATTGCGAGCGCGAAGAACGGTGCCGTGCGCAGCACATCGCGCGGGGAGATTTTTCCATTTTGCCACCACGCGAGCGCGAGCAAAAAAACCGGCAGCGCGACGGCGGAAGTTTTCGCCAGCAACGCGAGCGCAAACGCGACGAGCGCGAGCCAATACCACATGCGACGGGGGCACTCGTTCGGAGTTCCGCCTTCAGGCGGCGCGGCGGGCGGGTCATCACCGGACCGCCTGAAGGCGGGACTCCGAACTTCGTTGCGCAGATACCACGACGCACTCAGCAGCAGGAAGGTGAGCGAGAGCACGTTCTTCAATTCGGAAACCCACGCCACGGATGCGACGCAGAGCGGATGCGCGGCGAAGAGCGCGGCGGCGAAACCCGCGCCGGGAATTTTCGCGCGCGACAGCACGCGCCACAGGAGAAAAGTGTTCGCGAGGTGCAGCGCAAGATTCACCGCATGAAAGCCCGCGGCGTGGTCGCCCCACAGCCGGCTCTGCAACCAGAAGCTGAGGATGCTCAACGGGAAGTCGGTGCGAAACCAGAGCGACCAGACCGTGAACTCGCCGGTGACGAGCGGATTTTTTTTGACGAGCAGCAGGTCGTCCCAGACGAATTCGCCGCGCAACGCCGGCCAGTAGATCGCCGTCGTGAGCGCGAGGAGCGCGAGCACGGGAAGATATTTTCTGACGGCGTTCACGCGGCGGAGAATGCGGTGAGACGAAGACAATGACAAGGCGGGGGCGGAGAAACCGTGTTGCGTATTGCGCGTTGCGTCAAGTGGCAGCGGACGCAGCTCGTCGCTTGACGCAACCCGCAACCCGCAACACGCTCCGTTCGTGGACGCCCGGCTCAACATCATTCATGAAGACGCCGACCTCCTCGTCGTGAACAAACCGGCGGACCTCGTTTGTCATCCGACGAAGGGCGACGTGTATTCGAGTCTCATCAGTCGCGTGCGATTGCACCTCGGGCCGGACGCGAAGGCGCATCTCGTCAACCGCCTCGATCGCGAGACGAGCGGCGTGACAGTGGTTGCGAAGAACGCGGCGGCGGCGCGCGAGTTGGGAAAGATATGGGAAAGCCGTGCGGTGGAGAAACAATACCTCGCCATCGTCCATGGGCACGTGTGCGAGGAACGCGGCGTGATTGACGCGCCACTTGGGAAGGACGCCGCGAGCAAAGTGGTGATCAAGGATTGTGTGCGCGCTGACGGCGCGGCGGCGCAGACGGAGTTTTTTGTGAAGCGAAGGTTTCATCGCGCGGAGCTGGAGCTCCGCGCTCCGTTTACGCTGCTGCGCATCGTGCCGCGCACCGGGCGCAAACATCAGATCCGAATCCACCTCGCGCACGCCGGCCATCCCATCGTCGGCGACAAACTTTACGGCGGCGACGAGGATCTGTATCTGGCGTTGGTCGAGAGCCGGCTGACGGAGGAGCAGCGCGCGCGGTTGATTCTGCCGCATCACGCTCTGCACGCGGGTGAGGTGAGCTTCGAATGGCGTGGGCGGCGGGTTGTTTTCCGTTGCGAGCCCGAGCCGTGGTTCACGGGATTCGTCGCGGGTGAACTGATTCGGTTTGCGTGAAGCGTCGGATTCTGGCACAACCCGGCGCGCTATGCAGATGAAACGCTATTGTTCGGTAGGGTTGGCGGCGGTTGTTTTCGTGGCCGCCACCGGGTGCAACAAATCCGAACCGGCAAAGCCGGCCGCCTCCACGGATGCGGGGGCGAGCAAAGGCGCGGGCCTTTCCCGCTGGCATTGGCTGGGCAAAAACCGGCTGGCCGCTGACACGAATGCGATTCAGTTCCTGACGCTTTGGAATCTACCCGAAAGCGTGGCGCTCGAAACGCAGACGCTCGACAAGTTGTCGCTCGCGCCGTGGCGATTGTTGAAGGGCGACACTTCGACCAACGTGCCGCCGGCGAAATTGCTCCGGCCTTTGCTGGACGATCTGGTGCGGGAGGAATCTTTCGTGGAGCTTCGCGCGGCGACCAATCACTCCGGCGAACTTGCGCTGGCCATCCGGCTCAATCGCGAGCGCGCCGCTTTGTGGGAAACCAACCTGGCCGTCGCCATGGAATCGTTGACGGGCGCGAGCGTGGTGCGGACGGCTGGCAAATATGGTTGGTCGCTGAAATCGCCGGAGCCGCCCCGGCTCATCGAGTTGACGCAGGCTGGCGAATGGACGCTCCTCGGTCTGACGCGGGAAACAAACTCGCTGCTCAGCGGCTCGCTCGCCCGCATCCAGCGTGAAGGCGCTCCCTTCCCCGCGCGTTCCACGAATTACTGGTTCGAGGGAGAGTTCGATCTGGCGGCAATGTCGGACGCGCTGGCGTTGGGCGGGGTTTTACCTGCGGATGCGCCGCGGATTTCTCTCACGGCCATCGGCGATGGCAAACAGATCCTCACGCGCGGCGAGGTGAAGTTTCCCAAACCGTTGCCGTTCGAAATGGAGTCTTGGAACATTCCCACCAATCTGATTCGCGAGCCGCTGGTTAGTTTCACCGCCGTTCGAGGCGTCGCGCCGTGGTTGAGTTCGGGGAGTGCGTGGCCTGCGGCGAAGGTCGGCCCGCCGCCGAACCAGGTTTATTTCTGGGCGTTGGATGGCTTCCCGTTGGAGACCTACTTCGCCGCGCCCTTCACGGATGCCAGCAATCGGATGGCCCGTTTGACGGAGTTGTTGACGCACGAGGGAAATACCCGGCTGGCGTCGAACAGCATGGGGCGGATCGAGCACACCGAGAAGCCCGACGGCGTCGTGTGGAAGGATGCTCCATTCATGTCGCCTTTCATTCAGGCGGTGCAACTGCCGGGCGGCGGATTTGTATCAGGCGGATTCGTGGCGAATACCCTGACCAATCACCTGCCGCCGACGCCGCTGTTCCAAGAGTTGAGGCAGCGGACCAACCTCGTGGCTTATGATTGGGAACTGACCGGCCCGCGCGTCACGGCATGGGTCTATTTGAGCCAGTTGCTCCGGCTCGTGAATTTCAAGGCACAACTGGCCCAGAAATCGGCGGGGCTGGACTGGCTGCAAGGTGCCGGATCGAAACTCGGCAATAGCGTCACGGCGGTCACGCGCACCGGGCCGGACCAACTTTCTGTTGTTCGCAAGTCTGATTGCGGTTTTACCTCGGTCGAATTGCACCTGTTGGCCGACTGGCTGGAATCGCCGGAATTCCCCCGAGGCATGCACACGTTCCTCGCGCCAACGCCCGCGCCATTTTCAAGAAATCCGCCGAAAACTCCCAGGCCGTCGGTACCTCCGCCCCATTGACCGTCCGGCGAATTATCTCCCGAGACGGAGTCGGTAACGACGCTCAACCCTCGACTCGCGACGCGCGACTCGTTAAAACTTCCGCGTGGGTGACATTCCCAAAACCATGCGGGCGGTCGTGTATCGCGGCGTGAACGATTTGCGCGTGGAGACCATGCCGGTGCCGCGCATCGGCGCGGGCGACCTGCTCGTGAAGGTCGCCGCGTGCGGCGTGTGCCCCACCGACATCAAGAAAATCCAATACGGCACCGTGCCGCCGCCGCGCATCTTCGGCCATGAAACGGCGGGGACGATTGTGCGCGTTGGCGCAAGCGTGCGCGGGTTCAAGCCCGGCGACCGCGTGGCGTTGCATCATCACGTGCCCTGCCTCAAGTGTCATTTCTGTCGCCACCGCGCGTTTGCGCAGTGCGCGCAATACAAACGCACCGGCATCACCGCGGGCTTTGAGCCGGCGGGCGGCGGTTACGCGGAATTCGTACGCGTGATGAATTTCGTGCTGCCCGGCGTCGTGAAGATTCCCGCGAAGAATTCCTTCGCCGAAGGCGCGATGCTCGAACCGGTCAACACCGTGCTCAAAGCCGTGCGCCGTTTGAATCTGTTGCTCGGCGACGTGGCGCTTGTGGCCGGGCAGGGGCCGATTGGCTTGATGTTCACGCGGCTGCTGGCGTTGACCGGCGCGAAGGTGATCGCCACTGATTTGCTCGCCTCGCGCCTGCGCCTCGCCAAAAAATTCGGCGCAGAATGGACGATGGCCGTTCGGAGTCCCGCCTTCAGGCGGTCAGGAGCAGCGCCCCCTCTCAACTCTCTGCCGCATCGTAGCGAGGCGAAGACGGGTCAACTCTCAACTCTCATCACCCGTCTCACGCGCGGGCGCGGGCTGGACGCGACGGTGATTTGCGTGCCGTCGGATGCCGTGGCGCTTGCGGCTTTGGGGCAATTGCGCGGCGGCGGACAACTGCTCCTCTTCGCGCACACGAAACGCGGCGATGCCTTCGCGCTCGATCCGGCGGCGGTGTGCGTGGATGAAAAAGATTTGCTCGGCAGCTACTCGGCGGATTTCACGTTGCAAACGGAAGTGGCGAAATTGGTCTTCTCGCGCCGGCTCGATGTGCGCCCGCTCCTCACGCACCGTTTTCCGCTGGCGCAGACCGCCGCCGCCGTGGCGCTGGCGGCGCATCCCACACCGGAGTCGCTGAAGATCATGGTCGAATCGTGACGACTGAGGCCAGACATCAGATGGCAGAGATCAGAGGCAGGAGGCCGAAATCCGCCTTCTGACCTCTGATTCCCGTCCTCTACCCACTGCCCTCCGCCTTCCGTCCCCGGGCTGTCCCCCTTTGTCCCCCGCAGTGGTGACAAAGATTTTGGCGAAAAACCACCAAAAACAGGACGGTTTTGTCGTTTATTGACCGTTGCCAAGACACCCGTAAACCGCTATAAAGCAGGCAAATGGGCCGAAGTACGGATGGCCTGAAAAATGTTCAAAAGAATTTGAAAAAGATGTTGACGCGCGGGGGACACCCTGAGATAGTCACGTCACACACGGCAACAACATAACAACAAACATGAGAACAAAAACACTACTCCTCGCTGCTGCGCTTACTGCGGCAGGCATCGCGTCCACCATGGCGCAATCCAACGTTTACTCGCTAAACGTCGTCGGCTACGTCAACGTCACTTACGGAACCGGATTCACCCTCGTTTCCACTCCGCTGAACAACGCGAACAACGCAGTTTCCAATCTCTTGGCCAATGTCCCGCTTGGATCCACGGTTTACAAATTCGCCGGCGGAAACTTTGTGCTAAATAACTTGGATGAAGACGGCGCTGGCTGGCAGAATCCAACGGACGATCTCTCACCGGGGACGGGATACTTCGTTCGCAACGTTTCTGGCACGCCTTACACGAACACCTACGTTGGCGAAGTCCTTAAAGGCAATCTCACGGTTGCTGTTGGCCCGGGATTTAGCTTGGTCGGATCAAAAGTTCCACAGGCGGCAAAATCTCAAGTCCTCGGCGTGAACCCTGGTTTGGGTGACAGCATCTATCGCTTCGCCGGCGGTAATTTCGTCATCTATAACTTCGATGAAGACGGTGCCGGTTGGGGAGGTGGTCCGCCCGAACCAGGCCTTACCGAAGGCCCGGACATCGCCGTCGCGGAAGGTTTCTTCTTCCGCAATGTCTCGATACTCAACAACGCGACGTTTACTCGCAATTTCACAATTCCGTGATTTAACCCTAAACAAAAAGCTAATCTCAGAACCCATACACAAATATGAAAAACACAAATATGAAAAAAGCACTCGTAACACTGGCGGCCGTTGCGCTGACAGTCTCGTCATTCGCGCAAGGCACGCTGAACTGGGGCAATAACTTCGGTTCGACGCAATTCCGGGCGCCCATCTACGGTCCGGAGCCCGGCAACGTGAGTTTGGCCAAGACTGGCCAGAGCACAGCGGTAAGTTTTCCACTTGGCTCCACCGTTTACAGCGGAGGCTTGCTTCAAGGAACGGGGTTCACCATGGCTCTGTACTTTGGACCCTCGGGCGTTACTGACCCGGCGGGCTTAACGTTCGTATCCAGTGCAACGTTCCGCACCGCTGCCAGCCAGGTTGCCCCCGCTGGGATGACCTTTCCCGCAGTGGTTACTCTGGGAGGTATCCTCCCGGGCCAGACGGCCAAACTACAAATCCGCGTTTGGGACAACGCCGGTGGTACAATCACGTCATTTGCGAATGCCGTGACAGGTGCCGCCAGCCCGTTGTTTCTTTCCGGTTTCTTGGGTGGTACCGACACCAGCGGGAATATTTTCCTCACGCCAAACAGCATTGGTTGGACGAGCTTCAACATCTACACGATTCCGGAACCCGGCACGTTCGTGCTCGCGGGTCTCGGTGCGGCCGGCCTGTTGATCTTCCGCCGTCGGAAATAATTCTAGTCTGTTTCACAACCCCGTCCCGCTCTGCGGGACGGGGTTTTTGTTTTCGAGGATCGTTGCATGACGCATCCGGGCACCGCCTCCGTCTGGAGTTCCGCCTTCAGCCCCGACCCGGAGTCGGGGGTAAACGCGGAACTCCAAACGAATTTGAATCCTCCCGCCTTCCGTCGTGAGGATTGACAGATAAATGGGGGCGGATAGCATCTGGCCATTAGTCAATGGCGTGTTCGTCTATCGGTTAGGACACGGCCCTCTCAAGGCTGAAAGACGGGTTCGATTCCCGTACGCGCTACCAATCTTGATTCTGACCAATAGAATCAAGCATTTCGTGAGTTTTTTACTTTTTGAAAACAGGCCAGTGCTAAAGCCTAGTGCTAAAAAGTCCATCCATTTCAGAGATGCTTGCCAAGCGTTAATTGCATCTGATTTCCGGGTTTCGTGACTGGCGTGGCGCGTCGGGCGTTCGGGCGAGTTAAAGAGCGTCGGGCGGACAATCAAGACGCGCCAGCGAGCGTCGTGAGTGCGTTGCTGCCCGTTGCTTGCAACGCTTTGGGCCTTGTTACTTTCGCTGCGAACCAGCGTTTTTGACGCTGCTGGTCGCGTTGCGATTTAACGTTTTTCCCGTTACCGGGCGCGTTGCTTACCAACGCTTTTGCCGTTACCGTTCGCGTTGTTTATTAACGCTTCTCTCGCTGTTTCCGTTGCCTGCGCCGGATGCCCTTCGGGGTCGCTGCTCTACGTGTAAAATAATTCAATGCTGTCCCGAAGGATTTGAGCACAAAACCGTTGCCGATCACGTTGCCATTAAAGGGTTTCGTGTTCATTCACGGCCTACGCCGAATCCCGTTTATTGCTTTTAGATACTTTTGCTCGTTCGTGGTGCGACCGCGCTTCCAAAACGTGATGGCAACCCTTTTGGAGGCTTTTAGATATTTTACCACGCATTGCATACTTACCTTTAATAATCTAGTCCGTGGTCCTGTTTCAATTCCCTTTGAAGCTGACCTATCCGATTCATGCAATTTGAGGAAGCCATTGGCGATCCACCGTGATTTTCATGCCGTTCTAGTTCCTGACGCTCCCGGTCAATCTGGTTTTTCAGTTCTTCGACAGACCGTTTGGTGCGTATTGGTTTTACCGACTTGTTGGTTTTTTGCATTGCTTGAATCCTTCCTCCTTCAGATTTACTGCAATCGCTCCGCTGGGAAGCCAGCGGTAGCGTGCGGAAAATTTGTTAGGAACGTAGTCGCGCGTTTTCTCAATCGCGCCCTGCTTGGCGAGCTTGTCCCGAATCCACGCCGCGCCGTTTCCCGTGACGCCCAGCCGTTCCCCCAGGTTGTCTCGCACAATCGGAAAATCCGCCGCGCCTTCCAGTTCCGCTTTGCGTGCATAGCTCTGCACAATCCGAAACGCATCACGTTCGTTGTCCGTTTCCAGCCGCGCGAGGATTTCTCGCTCCGCTGCCGAAAGCGCCGCCGTCCATTTGCTCTCAAGTCCCGCCCACAATTTTTCAAAGCTCGCCATGTGTTCCGCTTCTCCCGCTTCCGTCGTCGCCGTCTTGGTTCGGAACTGCGCTTCCGCCAGCCGTTGTGCCATGTCCCGTCCGACTTGGTGATACACCTCACCGACCAAAGAAGCCAGCTTGCCGTTGCGCGTTCCTGCTGCCGTGATCCCTAGCTTCTGAAGCAACTCCCCCTCGCGGTAAGGGAAGACAGAGAAAGAAGTTTCTTTCTTTGTATCGGGGAAGTGACGTTCTAAAACCTTGCAAATCAAAGGGGCGATTTTTGACTTCCCCGATAGGACGGATTCAAGGGAAGTGCGGGTGTTTTCCCAAACGATTTCAGAGCAAGTGTCCGTGCCGGGATTCCAGCAACCGGGCGCACGCATCCCCTTGCCGTAACGCGACGGCAGACTGTCAGGCGGGAAGATTTCGCAAACGCCAGCGGCGACGGGTGCGCCGATAGTCGCGGCAACAGACTTCAGAAGCCGAATCCATTCCCGCGTGTCGTGAAATTCGAGGCTGATTGCCCAAACATGCCAGCCGCCACTTCCCGACGTTTCGAGGATCACGGCCAAGTCGGGCGCGTTCAACAGCACACGAAACGCAGCAAAGGCCAGTTCCCGTGCCCGGTCTGCTTCGCCGTTGTGCGCGTCAAAATCCAAGCCGCCCCAACGCGATTGCTGGCGGTCGTTTGTCGAGTAGGGAACAAAGGCCAACCGCGATTTCGGCGAACCGGCGATACTTGACCATGCCCAAGAAATTGCCCGGCCAACTGGCAGCTTTTTCGATCTGACATATTTCTTGCACCCGTCCGCGTCACGAAAACCCATGACGAAATGCGTTGCGCCGTTGCCGTTGTGCAAGTGTTCGTAAAGGGCCGTCAATTCGCTCCGCGTCCAAACCGCGTCAGCACGTTTCGGTTGCCAACTCAAAAAGGCGAGCGGATTCGCGCCCGTGTGGGCGGGGTGCGCTCGCAGGCGAAGCCGAGTGGCCCGGCGTCCGCTTTTGGCATCGGCAGTGTCGTGAATCATGGCTTTTGGTAGGGCCGGAAATGCCAGAGCGGACAGGCGTAGCTGGTGCAATCGCGGATTGCGTCGCGGTCAAAGCCGTTACACTCCGCGCATTGCGCCCTGATAGCCGCGCGAGGCGAGCATTTTCCAGACATGGCAAGCGTTAGAAGCTTGCGGAATGACTGCGGAGCGGTTGCGATACGTCCGGCGCGTTTGGCGGCGATTTTTTCGCTGAGGGAAGCGTTTTCAAGGTCTGCCGTTTTCATTCGCAACCTCCCGTTGCTGTCACCGTCTCGCCCGCGTTCGCATCGCTGGCGACACGTTCACACCGCGCGATGAAATCCAAGAGGCTCTGAAGGTGGAACAATCTTGTTCCTTTGACTTGGCCGGGTTGACGAATGGACACGCTTCGGAAATGTCCCTTGCCCGCGCCTTCGTAAAGTTTCGCGCGGCTGAAGCCGCTGTAATATTCCACGCCTTGCTTGGGGCTACGAATCCAGACGGGCAGGCCGTTGGATTGATCCGATAGTAGTTCCCGCGCCTTGGCAGGCACGGGCCTTGTGTTGCTTTGCTGGGCTTGGTTGCCTGTGTTTTCAGTTTTTGTTTTTGTTGGCATATCATCAATGGCGCGAAGTCAGTGTTTTGTTACCTAACGTCCGCGCACACGAAACTTACCAGAGGGCTTTTTGGCTTTATCACGGGCGGGAAGTAACAAAGCGCAGCGGCAGGACAACAAAACGCATGGCCACGCGGTTGGCGGGGAACAAAAAACAAGAGCCGCCAAGCAGAGCGCAAGGCGGCGGGAACAACTGACAACTTTTTACCGTTAAATGAGGGTCAAAGCTTTTTTTTCAATTCTTTTACCGGTGGTTTTTTAGCTTTCCGTTTGGGTGCTTCCCCAGCTTCACGATCTGCTTTC
>SIBJ01000118.1 GCA_009695195.1 Pedosphaera sp. | reverse complement strand
ACCCGCAAGGTGTGGGCGATGTCGCCGGTGGTCTTGCCTTCCAAGCTCAGAAGAAGTCCCTGAATCCGAAGCATCACCTTGGGAACGCGGTCCTGTTTGGCCTGAATCAGCAGGTGTTCGAGTTTTCGGGTGACCTTGAAATCACCGCTGGCATATACGGGTTCCATATTTGCCAGCAAAAATAGCCTGTAACTCGACCATTGTCGAATTACTTATGCGCGGCTATATAGTGGAGGGCAATTCTACATGGCGCGGATTCTGGGTTATACCGTGGTAACGACTCCCGACCCTGATGGCGGACCGGCGGAGGGCGTCACCGGATCTGGCGCATACTTCAAACTGAACGATTTCGGGGTCGGTGCGCGCTCTCTCGGCTGGCATAACTTGAAGGTGCAGATCAGCAGTGACGATGGTCTTAGCGCAGATTTTGCGTTCTTCGTGGACAACGTCCTCGCCGAGAGGGTGAATAACGTTGGCACCGCCGCAACGTTCAGGAGCTACGATAATATCGCCCTTGGCTCCGGCCTGTCGAACGGCAGCACTGAGGCCTTCTTCGACAATTTCTATCTTGAAACTACCCCAGTACCCGAACCCGGCACTTTGAGTTTGGTGGCGATG
This sequence comes from Pedosphaera sp., assembly GCA_009695195.1. GTDB lineage: Bacteria > Verrucomicrobiota > Verrucomicrobiia > Limisphaerales > JADLHS01 > CAIKLQ01. The sequence continues at coordinate 10,644 of SIBJ01000118.1, read as the reverse complement.
GGGCTTGGCGCTTTGCTCGTTATTCGGAAACTGCGCCGCTAGAAATCGCTCGATTAGGTTTCAAGGGGCCGACTCGGAAGAGTCGGCTTTTTTGTTTCGCGTTCAATCGATCAACTCATACGCCGGTAGCGTCAAAAACTCCGCGAACTCTTTCGCTTTCGACATCTCGCTGAACAACTTCGCGGCGCGGGCGTAATTTCCGGCGCCGAACCGCGCGCTGCCGACTTCTTTTTCTATGCGCGCCATTTCCTGCGGCAGGATTTCGTCGTAAAGCTGCGTCGTGATTTTGCGACCATCGGCGAGCGTAGCGGCTTTCGGCAGAAAGCCGCCATCTTGAGCGGAAGAAGTGCGGCGCTCTGCCGAGTCGCCGCTACGCAGCCATTGCCAGATTTGCGCGCGGGAAATTTCGGCGGTGGCGGCGTCTTCCATCAGGTTGTAAAGCGGCACGCAGCCGTTGCCACCGAGCCACGCTTCGAGATATTGCACGCCCACGCGGATGTTTCCGCGCAGGCCGTCCTCGGTGATCGTGCCGGTCGGGACGCTCAACAAATCTTTCGCGGACACGTGCACGTCGTCGCGCTGTTTGGAAATTTGATTCGCCGCCGGCATGTGTTTGTCGAACGCCTGGAGCGCGACAGGCACGAGGCCGGGATGCGCGACCCACGTGCCGTCGTGACCGTCGCTGGCTTCGCGTTCCTTGTCGGCGAGGACGCGGGCGAGCGCGGCTTCGTTCGCCGCCGGGTCGTTCTTGATGGGAATCTGCGCCGCCATGCCGCCCATCGCGTGCGCGCCGCGACGATGACAGACCTTGATGACGTTCAGGCAATACGCGCGCATGAACGGCGAGGTCATCGTGACCTGCGTGCGGTCGGGGAACGTGAAGTCCCGAAAGCTTTCGGGATTGCGAAATGTTTTGATGAAGCTGAAAATGTAATCCCAGCGCCCGCAATTCAGCCCCGCCGAGTGTTCGCGCAGTTCGTAAAGAATTTCCTCCGTCTCGAACGTGGCGAGAATCGTCTCGATCAAAACCGTCGCGCGAATCGAGCCGCGCGGAATCTTCAGCGCGTCCTGCGCGAAATGGAAAACGTCGTTCCAGAGCCGCGCTTCGAGATGGCTCTCCATCTTCGGCAGATAAAAATACGGGCCGCTGCCGCGCTTCAACAATTCGGCGGCGTTGTGGAAGAAATACAAACCGAAGTCGAACAAGCTGCCGGAAATCGGTTTGCCTTCCACAAACATATGCTTCTCCGGCAAATGCCAGCCGCGCGGGCGCACCATGAGCGTCGCGGTCTGTGCGTTGAGTTTGTATTGCTTGCCGTCGGGATTACTGAACGAAATCGTCCGGCGCACGGCATCGCGGAGATTCGCCTGGCCTTCAATGAGATTTTTCCAAGTCGGCGAAGTGGCGTCCTCGAAGTCCGCCATGAAAACTTTCGCGCCGGAATTGAGCGCGTTGATGACCATCTTGCGATCCACCGGCCCGGTGATTTCCGTGCGACGATCCTGCAAGTCGGCGGGAATCGAAGCGACCTTCCACGATTTGTCGTCGCGGATGGCTTTGGTCGCCGCGAGAAAATCCGGCATCGCGCCGCCATCAATTTCCTTCTGCCGCACGACCCGCTTGGCTAAAAGTTTTTGCCGCGTCGGCTCGAATTCGCGGACGAGATTCATCAAGAAACTCATCGCGTCCATCGTCAGCAATTGCGCCGCGTTGGAATCAATCGCCGGCTTGATTTCGATGGTGTTGTTCATGTCAGAGATTGGTTGTGACGCTCGCCCTCACCCTGACCCTCTCCCCCGGGGAGAGGGAACAGCGATTGGCCGCAGCAGATTTTTCGGGAGTCAAATGGTCTGTCGCCGCGCCTTGATTCATCGAAGCGAAACGCAAACGAACTGCGCGACGCCTCCGCACCACAAAGAGACGGCGAACGATTCTCCCTCTCCTGGGGGAGAGGGCCGGGGTGAGGGCGGTCGTTCATTTCAAATCTCCCCAAAGTAAAACAGTTGCCACAAAAGAACGCAAGGAGCGCAAAGCTGCGCAGACGCAAAATTTCAGACACGAAATTCACGAATTCACACGAATGGAAATGCGCTGAAGGCGCTATGGAAATTAGCTCAGGGTTGCGCTTGCCGCGTCGTAGCATCGCGAAGACGGGAGGCACGAGCTACCCTGGGAAATCGTCACACAAAATAATTCTCCCTCTCCTCCTCGAACGAGGAGAGGGCCGGGGTGAGGAGTCGAGATCAGTGCAAGGCGCGAAGAACTCGGCGGAGATATTGAGTTTCGCGTTTGAGTTCGTGCTGCCAGATGCGGATGACTTTCCAGCCGTCCGCCCGCAGGCGGCGGAAGTTGCGTTGGTCACGGGCGCGGTTGGCGCGGAGTTTGTCGCGCCAGAACTTGGAGAGTTTGTTTTCCCACGCGGGCAGCCGCCAGCCGTGCCAGAAATCTCCGTCCACGAACACGGCGACTTTTTCTTTTTGGAAAACGACGTCGGGACTGCCGGGCAAAGCGCGGACGTGGCGACGGAATTTCAGTCCGCTGGAGCGAAGCTCCCGCTGCACCAACTTTTCCAACGAGCCATCCTTCAATTTCACGCGCTTCATCGCGCGTGTGCGCTGGGTGGGCGTGAGGTGGTCAGCCATCGAATGACGCTGGCTAATTTTGACCCTGCGGTTGCGGAGCGGTTAAATACGCTTGCTGCTTCAGGTAAGTATCAATGTTTTGCAACGTCTCGGTGAGAATCGTCACGGTCTGGGTGCGTGCAAGCTCAAGATCGGAGGGGGAAGCGTTTCGCCCAACATCGGCAAATGACTTCACGCCATGCGCAAGGTCATTGCGAACATCCTTAACAGTTTGAAGCATCCAAAATTTGTTGCCCGCCGGTTCAGTGAAGCCAAATCGCTTGGCCGTCAACTTAATCGTCCGCGCGTCCAAGTTCCCTGAGAATGTTTCGCTTCGTTCAAATGTTTCATGCACAACATCACGAGCCAGCGACAGCAGCTTCGGAAGAAGTCTGTCCATGTCGCGCTTCTTGAAGTTCTTCAAAATCTCTCGCCTCAACTCTTCCCGACAGTCGTCATAGCTCGCTTGTTTTGACTGAAGCTCGTCAAAGATTGCCTCGATAGCATTCCGCATCGTCGATTCAACAAGGTTGTAGAGCAGGAGATAACAAGTGGCTTTGAACGTCTTCAACAACTCCTCATGCTCATGGCTTGAGTAGCCAGCCGATCCTTCGTTCGCTTGTAATGCGACTTCCTGCTTGGCGAGTCGCAGCACAAAATGAAAATAGCCTTCGACCTCCTTCGAGCGCGTCTGAAAATCAAGCATTACGGAGTTCATGCAGGATTCCCCAAAAGATGATCGCGGACGTATTCGATACGAAGTTTGACGCGAGGTTTCGAATTGCTCGAATCAGATGTCGTTAACTCTCGAAACTCCTCGCCCTCTGACCAATCCTCCGTTGGGGGCGGCTGTAATTCTGGATTTACTCGCAAGGCCAGCGTAACACCCACAGAAATCGCCTCGTAGCGAACACGCTTCGCCGTCCGAAAATTCCGCCGCCTAAATCCTTTTTCTGGAAAATGCAAATACACGAATTTCAACATCCGATCATATTCAGCCCACATAACATTCTCATCGAAAGTGAGGTTCTTGTCCCTGACGTATTGATCGAGAAACTCCTTCACGCTCTTATCGAAATCCAAATACCGCTCGGCATAGGCGAAGAATCGCAAGGCAAACTCCTCACGCTCGCGCCGTTTGACGTATGACGGCGCAAGCGGCGCGAGTTTGTGCAACAGCGGATGCGCGGCACACTTTTCAATGAAACTAACGAATGGGCCGCGCATGATGCCGCGCCGCTGTTCCATGTCACGGAGTGGATCACTCCCGGTGTTGATTCGCTCGAAAAGGTCGCGCCGGGTTTCTTCATCAGCTTCATCCGACAACGCGATGATGCGGATCGTCGTGCGATTGAATTTTCGCTGCCTCGCGAGAGGGAGCTGATCGTATGTAAAGCCGTTCAACATCGGCAGTTTTTCAAGATCATTGAGAACTAGCTTCCCAGAAACAAATTCCGTCAATGTGCGAATGCGCTGCGAGCCATCCACGATCTCAAGCCGTCCCTCTTCGTCTTGAACTTCAGCAAGGAAAAGGAACGGGATTGGCAATCCGATGAGGACGGACTCAATGAACTTCGATTTCCGCTTTTCATCCCAAGTATGCTCACGCTGATAATCAGGAACATAAAATTCAGGCTTGGATAGATTGCCGTTTTCTTCATCACCTTCACCTTGGTATTTTGCGACAATCACTTCGATCGGATATTCGATGATGTTGTAGTCAACAACCTTCCGGTGCTCTTCAATCTGAGCTTCCGCTTGAGCAGTATTTAGTTGCGGCAGATTCGGTTGTTGAGCGGGCATATTCAGCCTTTCGATTCCGGATTTTCGAGATGCGAGCGGATAGTCTTCCCAACGATTTCCCCCAATCGCACCGGCACAGCGTTGCCAATCATCCGGCCAATGGTCTTGAAGCAGTATTCGCCCTTCGGTTTCACAAACTTGTAATCCTTGGGGAAGGACTGGAGGATTGCGCCCTCGCGCAGGGAAATGGCGCGGTCTTGTTCGGGATGGCCGAAACGTCCGTTACCAAAGCCGAAGAATTGAGTGGTGATGGTGGGCGATGGCTTGTCCCATTCCATACGGCCATACACACTCGGGTAAGTCTTGCCGGTTTTTTCGCGGTGGCATTTGGCAACAAGTTTTCGCGGCCAGTCACGCCATGTGCCGCCGGGATTGGAGTGGCGAATCCGCCGAAGATTCAGCGGGGAAAGTTTGCTGGTGCGGTGCATCGGGTCGTCGGGATGTTCCTCACCAGATTCGAGCGTCGGCAGCGAGCGCAGCACGTCAGAAACTTTCCGGTATTTGTCCGGTGCGTGCGTCGGCGGAATCAGTTCGATCGGGCCAAGCCGCGAGGCAACGACCACGACACGGCTGCGATGCTGCGGGATACCATAGTCCGGGCAATAGACCACGCGCTTTTCAGCATCCTTGCTGAAATGAAATCCCTCGGCGGCGAGCGTAGCCAGAAATTCGTCGAAGACGGAATAACGCTGAAGTTCCGGAACGTTTTCCATGGACACGATGTCGGGCTGTAACTCGCGGACCAGCCGGCCAAAGTCGTTGAGGAGCGTCCATTTCGGATCGCCTTCATTGTCGAGTCCTTGCGTGTATTTGGAAAATGTTTGGCACGGCGCGCAGCCGACCAAGACGCGAATGCTGTCCTTGGGAAAAAGTTTGGCGAGGCCCTTGCCGGTCATGTCCGTGACGCTCTCGTTGCGGAACTTGGCGGGTGAGTTGTTGTGTTCGTAGGGAAACTGACATGCCTCATCAACGTCGTAGCCGGCGACGACTTCGATTCCGGCATCCAACAAGCCGCGCGTGAGGCCGCCCGCACCGCAGAAGATGTCCGTAGCAACAATCCGCGTGCGTTTGCCATTTTCAGTTGTGCGACGAGTTGTTCGTTGGTGAGGCACGGCCAGAAAATGCCAGAGCGCCGGAAGGTTCGCAAGCGGTCGCTTCGACTCCTCACCCCGGCCCTCTCCTCGTTTGGCGAGGAGAGGAAGAAAATTATTTTGTGGGACGATGACCCGGCGTAGCCGCTACGCGTCAACACCGAGCTAATTTCCGTAGCGCCGTCAGCGCATTTTGAATTCGCGTCAATTCGTGCAATTCGTGTCAGAAGTTTTTGCGTTTTCTGCGTTCTTTTCCCGCCTTCATCCAATTTCGGCGCGGCACGGCGGCGATTGAATCCGTGTCCACCTGCGTCCATCCGTGGTTTCGCGAATTTACTCCGCCAGCTTTGCCAGCGTGTGCGCCAGCACGGTCACGCCGTTCTTGATCTGCTCTGGCGAGGAATACTCGTCGGGTCGGTGGCTGTAGCCTTTGAAGCACGGAATGAAAATCATCGTCGTCGGACAGACCTGCGCCATGAACAGCGTGTCGTGATACGCGCGGCTGATCATTTTCTTCACCGGCAATTTCAATTCTCCGCAGACCTCGACGACCGTTTGCACGAGCGCGGCGTCGCAGATGGCCGGCGCGTCCACGTTGACGCGCTCCATTTGAAACTCGACTCCACGCCGTTTACAAATCTCCGGCACGGCGCGCTCGATTTTTTCCAGCGCGCCGTCGCGGGTCTTCACCAGCGTGTCGCGCAAATCAATCTCCAGCCACGCGCGACACGGCACGCTGTTCACCGCGCCGGGTTCGATGCGGAAAACGCCCGTCGTGCCGACGGTGTCGGGACTGCCGGTGGTCGTCGCGGCGCGCTCGACGGCGAGGGCGATCTCCGCGCCGGCGAGCAGCGCGTCGCGGCGACCGGGCATGAGCGTCGCGCCCGCGTGGCCGCCGACGCCGGTGAGTCCGACGCGCAACGTGCTGGGCGCGGCGATTTTTTCCACGACGCCGATGTCAATGTTCTCCGCTTCGAGAATCGGCCCTTGCTCAATGTGCAGCTCGACGAACGCGGCGTAGCAATCCTTCGGCAGCAGCACGGAACTCAAGTCGCCTTTGCAACCGCCGATCTTGCGCCACTCGTCCAGAGTTTTGCCGTCGCGGTCTTTGAGCGCGGCGGCTTTTGCGACCGGCAACACGCCGGAGAAAAGCCGGCTGCCGAGACAGCCGATGCCGAAGCGCGTCGGCTCTTCGGAGGTGAAAATAATGAGTTCGATGCTGCGCTTCGGCTGAAACCCCGCTTGTTGAAGCGCGCGAATCGCCTCAATCACACCGAGCACGCCAACGACGCCGTCGTATTTGCCGGCGTTTGGAATCGCGTCAATGTGCGAACCGCTCGCAACAGGCGGGAGATTTTTGTCCGAACCTTCCCAGCGCGCGAAAATATTTCCGACGGCGTCCTCGCGCAAAACCAAACCGGCTTCGCGGCAAAGATTTTTTACGAACGCGCGCCCGCGCATGTCCGCCTCGGAAAAAATCACGCGCATTACCACGGGCGGCTCGGCCTCGGTGATGAGCGCGAGTTCGTCAATCTGACGCTGGAGGCGCTGCTCGTTGATGGCGAGCGGTTGCACGCGAATTCCTAGCGGCGGGCGCGCTTCGGGCCCGGGGATTTTTTTGTGAAGCGCGCGAGCTGACTGCGCAGCCGGGCGATTTCCGCGTTGGCGCGGGCAAGTTCGGCGCGCTGCTGGTTGCCATTTTCGCGGGCCGCAGCGAGTTCGCGGGAATGGCGGCGCAGTTCGAGCTGCGAAACGACATGACGCGCGAGCACGATCAACGCCTGCTGTTGGCTGTCGTCGAGCACGCGCGGCTGGTTGTCCAGCACGCAAAGGGTGCCGAGCGCATGGCCATCCGGCGAAACCAGCGGCGCGCCGGCGTAAAAGCGGATTTTCTGCGGCCCGGTCACGAGCGGAAGATTCTTGAAACGGTCGTCCTGCGCCGCGTCGGGAACGATGAACAGTCCGTCGCCCAGGATGGCGTGGGCGCAGAAAGAAACATCGCGCGACGTTTCGGCGATCGTGATGCCGATCTTGGATTTGAACCATTGCCGGTCCTCGTCCACGAGCGAGATGAGCGCGATGGGTGCGCCGCAAATGTTGGCGGCGAGATCGGTGAGATCGTCGAAGACTTCCTCCGGCACGGTGTCGAGCACGTCGTACTGCCACAATATTTTGAGCCGGCGGGCTTCGTTCTTTGGCTTGGGTGCGCTCATTTGGTTGTCGCGATATCGAGGCGAAAGCTTAGTTTTCAGTGGCGGGAAAGCAATGCGTCTTTTTGACTTCCTTGACATCTCGGCGCGTGCGGCGCAAGCTCGCCGCGAACTCAGATGAGCAAAGCGCAGTACTGGATCTTGAATTGTGTCGGCGGCCTGTGCGCCTTTCTGCTGGCCGCCAATCTCGTGGTGTTTCATTCCAACGAGCGCTCCGGCCGCGCGCTGAATGAAACGCAGGCCCACCTGAACCGCGCGCAGCAAATCCGGACCACGATGGAAAACCTCGCCGTCCGCATCGCGCAGGCGGGCCAGACCGAACCGGTGCTCCGCGACCTGCTCACGCGCCATGATCTCAAGGTCAGCCTCAACACCAACAACCCCGCGCCCGCCAAGCCATGAGCCACGATCGCGAACGCACGTTGCAGGAAGAAGCCCGCCGGAATCCGTTCTGGGTTTGCGTGCTGGTTTTTGGCGTGCTCGCGTTGGACGCCGGCCTCCGCCTCTCCCGGCTCTGGCAACAGCGCGACCAGATGGCGCAGGCGCAACTGACCCAGGCCGCGAACATCGGCCGCCTCGAACCCGTCCTGTCGCAACTGCCGACCATCGAGGCCAAGTTGCAGGCGGTGGCGGTGGATCTCGACCGGATCGCGCGCACCAACACGACGGCGGCGCAGATCGTCAACGAGTTCAACATTCAATGGACTCCGGGCAAAGACGCCGCCGCAACCGCCGGCACGAATGCACCCGCGAAGCTTTGAACCTTCAACCCTGACACCACCATGAAACCGCATCGCCCTTCCCGACTGGCGTGGCGGACATTTTTTCTTTGCGCCGCGCTCGTGCTGCCCGCCGCCGCGCAATCCGCACCGGCGGCGACACCGGTGATTTCCATCACGCCTGCCGCCACCGACACCAATTCCGTGGACATCCTGCGCGCCTACGTGCAATTGCAGGAACAACTCCACACGGCGCTGCTCGCCATCGAACACAACCGGCAGGAAGCCGACGCCGCCGCCACGCGGAACGCCGAGGCCCTCGCCGCGCGTATGCAGGCGCTCCAGGATTCGCTCGCGGCGCAGCGCTCGAAGGAACTCGATGAACTGCGCGGCGCCAACCGGCTCATGCTGATCGTCGGCGGCTCGTGCGCGGCGATCGGTTTCCTTGCGATGCTGCTCACCGCCTACTTCCAATGGCGCGCCATCACGCGACTGACCGAATTCTCGATGGTCACGCAGGCGTCGCTCACCATGGGCCGCGCCGCGTTGCCCGCGCTCTCCGGCGACGGGCAGTCCGCCGGCTCGGCCGTGGAGCAGGCGGCGGCGCGGATGTTCGGCGCGCTGGAAAAAATGGAGCAACGCATCCAGGAATTGGAACACACGACCGGCGCCACCACCATCGAAAGCGCCACGACGCACACCGCCAGTTCCGAACAGCCCGCCCCCGCCGCGAAGTCCGAGCGCATTCACGTGCTCGTCGCCAAGGGCCAGTCGTTGTTAAGCCTCGACCAGACCGAGGACGCGCTGGAGTGCTTCGATCAGATTCTGGCCGTAGACCCGAACCACACCGACACGCTCGTGAAGAAAGGCGAGGCCATCGAACGCCTCCGCCGGCCCGACGAAGCCATCCTCTGTTACGACCAGGCGATTGCCGCCGATCAATCCATGACCATCGCCTACCTGCACAAGGGCGGGCTGTTCAATCGCATGGAGCGGTACGAGGAAGCTTTGAAGTGCTACGAGCAGGCGTTGCACACGCAGGAAAAAAGTCAGGTGGCGTAGGGGAAATACCCAAGGACCCAAGGACCCAAATAACTTCCAAAGCCGGAGTGCGTGATTGGGTATTTGGGTCCTTGGGTCTTTTCCCATTTCGCGCATCAACCCGCTTCCTCCAGCCGCCGCTTAAATTCCCCGCACGCCCGCGCCACGTCCGGCGAATTCAAAATCGCCGACACCACGCAAACCCGCCGCGCACCCGCCGCCAGCACTTCGTCAAGATTCTGCAAGTTGATACCGCCGATGGCGAACCACGAAACTTTCAAGTTCGCCGTCGCCCACCGGACGTATTCGAGCGTGACGGGCTTCACCCCCGGCTTCGTGCCCGTCGCGAAGACCGGCCCGATGGCGATGTAATCCGCCCCCGCCGCCACCGCGCGCTCCGCCTGCTCCGGCGCGTGCGTGGAGAGGCCAATGCGGAGTGCGGACTCCGATAAATCGCGAGCAGGCTGCGGAGTGCGGAGTTCAGAAACTTGCGTGTGACCGGCGTCGAAAAAATCCTCCTGCCCGAGATGGCAAAACTCCGCCCCAACCGCACGCGCGATTTCGAGATGATCGTTGATCACCAAGCCGACCCCGGCCCGCTGCGTCACGGGAAAGATTTTTTTCGCCAGTCGCCGGATTTCATCCGCGCTGGAATTCTTGGCGCGCAGCTGGATCAGGTCCGCACCGCCTTCGCAGAGCATCCGCGCCACCGCTTCCGGCGCGCGGCCATGGAGAAAGGCCGTGTCCACGAACGCGTAGAGTTTGCAATCGGCGAGCGGTTTCATTTCGGCTCTTAATCTTAATCTTCCTCTTAATCGTAATCTGGTTCGGCCGGACGGATTAAGATTAAGAGGAAGATTAAGATTAAGAAGCCGGAAAACGGGGGGCGTTCTTTTTCGGGTGCGATTAAAGGCGGGTGAGGGTGAGCGGGTGCTGGCGGTATTTTTGGACTGCGGTGGCAAGTCGGACGCGACACCGCTTTCGAGCGCACGGGGCGGGTGGCTCATTTCCCTCGCCGTCGTCGGTGCCAAAGCGGTGTCGCGTCCGACTTGCCACCGCAGTCCATAATGCCCTCACCCGTGAATGGCGCTTAGTTAAGGGCATGTGTCGTTGATTTTTTCTGGGTGGCTTCGGCAATGATTTCCTGCCGGGGGCGCA
>SIBJ01000022.1 GCA_009695195.1 Pedosphaera sp. | reverse complement strand
GAACCGCGCATGAGGAAACGGAGGCCGAAAAACTTTCCCTTGTTGATGCGCCCCCGGCAGGAAATCATTGCCGAAGCCACCCAGAAAAAATCAACGACACATGCCCTTAACTAAGCGCCATTCCCCTCACCCGTTTTTAATCACACCCCAGCCTCCCGGCGGCTCGATGCCGCGGCGAGAACTCCTACGGGCCGATCAGGAGATCGGCGTTCCTACTTCGCCGGCAGATCGCGGATGCGGACGTTGCGGAACCACGCTTCGCTGTGGTGATCGGTGAGCAGGAGGTGGCCCTTGATCTTGTCCCCGTAACCCGGCGAGTCTTTGAATTTGCTTTTGGCCAGCGCGGCTTTGACCTCGGCGCCGCCAAGTTCGAAGGCGAGGACCTTCACCCCGTTGAGCCAGTGCTCGACGTGCCGGCCCTGGATGACGAGGCGCGATTGATTCCATTCGCCCGGCGGTTTCACTTTCGTCGGCACCTGCGGCGGGAGCACGTCGTAGAACGACGCGGTCTGGTGTTTCGGATCCGCCATCGTCGCGTCGTCCACCATTTGATATTCGGGGCCGGGCGTGGTGGTGTGGGTATCGGAGACGAGATACTTGATGCCGTTGTTGGCGCGGGTCGCGAGCTTCCATTCCCACTCGAACTCGAAATTGTCGAACGCCTCGACCGTCACCAGTTCGTCGCCCTTGCCACCGCGCTTCAGGTGCAGGCAACCGTCCTCGACGACCCAGCCGGTTTTGGAAAACTCCTTCCCGTCGTAAGCCCGCCACGCGCTGGTGTCCTTTCCGTCGAAGAGTGTGCGCCACGCGGCGGTTTGGGTTTCGGCGGCGGAGACGCGAAGCGCCAGCGCGAGCAGGAACGCGAGCAAGACTGGAATTCTTTTCATGATGAACCTCGTCAACCGCAATTACAGGTCAAGTTTCTCGAGCAATGCTTCCATCGTCAGATTGTGGTGGGCCGCCACAGGTTTCAGAACGCCTTTGACCAGCGTGCCCGTCTTGAGCGGCTTGTGATCCGGCACGGTCACGTGATGTTCTCCATTCAGTTGAGTGGTGATGCGGATATGTGAACCGTCCCGTCGGACGAATCCGTATCCCAGCACGCGCAAAGCTTTGACCAGGTCAACGCCGTGAACGTCCCGGGGAATTTTCACGGGGCCAGAACTTCGTCGCGCACGAAGTGCAGCCGGATGAGGGACGGCATTTCTCCGGGAACACCATCACCGAAATGACAGCGCACCGCGTCGCGCACCATTTGACGCAACTCCTCCATCGTCTCGCCCTGCGTGGCGATGGCATGGCCGAGCGCCGTAGCCACGTAACCGCCATCCACCTCGTCTTCACAAACCTCGAAGATGATTTCGCGCATGGGAGGATGCTACGACGGCAGGTTGTTGACCGCAAGTTTGGCAACCGGCCACTTCTCCTCACCGACCGAACATCCCCGGCATCCCGCCGCCCATGCGGCCCATCATCTTCTGGAACTTGCCCATCTTTTTCATCATCTGCTGCATCTGGCCGAACTTGTTCAGCATCGTGTTGATCTCGGTCACGGTCACGCCGCTGCCCTTGGCCACGCGGATGCGGCGCTTGGCGTTCAGGATTTGCGGCGTCTTCCGTTCCTTCGGCGTCATGCCGCAGATCATCGCTTCCATGTGTTTGAATTCCCGCTCCTGCTTGTTCATGTCCACCGACTTCAACGCCTCCGCGCCGCCGGGCAGCATCTTCATCACATTTTCCAACGGGCCGAGCTTTTTCATCTGGCGCAGTTGATCGAGGAAATCTTCCAGCGTGAACTCGCCCTTGCGCATCTTTTCTTCCATGCGCTTGACGTCTTCCATGTCCACGGCTTCGGCGGCTTTTTCGACGAGACTGACGACGTCGCCCATGCCGAGGATGCGCGAGGCCATGCGCTCCGGATGAAACGGTTCGAACTCGTCGAGCTTTTCGCCCGTGCCCGCGAACTTGATGGGCTTGCCGGTCACCGCCTTCATGCTCAAGGCCGCGCCGCCGCGCGCATCGCCGTCGAGCTTGGTGAGGATCGAGCCGGTGATGTTCAACGCCTGGTCGAAATGCGTGGCGACGTTGACGGCCTCTTGGCCGGTGGCGGCGTCGAGGACGAGGAGAATTTCCTGCGGCTTCACGAGGTCGCGCAGGCGGACGAGTTCCTGCACGAGCGGCTCGTCAATCTGCAAACGGCCCGCGGTGTCGAAGATGATCGTGTTACGATTGTTCGCCTTCGCGAAGTCGAGCGCCTCGCGGGCGATTTTCTGCACATCGGTTTCGCCGCGTTTCACGAACACGGGAATCTCGAGCTGCTTCCCGAGCGTTTCGAGCTGGTCCATCGCGGCGGGACGATACACGTCCGCCGCGACGAGCAACGGCTGGCGGCCTTGTTTCTGGATGAGCCGCGCGAGTTTGCCGGACGAAGTGGTTTTGCCCGAGCCGTGCAAGCCAACCATCAGGATGCAAGTCGGGCTGCCGCTGAAATCAAGGCCGGCGTTTTGCGAGCCAAGCAAATCGGTGAGTTCGTCGGCGATGATCTTGACGATCTGCTGGCCGGGTTGGACGCTTTGAATGACTTCCGCGCCGATGGATTTGATTCTGACGCGCTCGATGAAGTCGCGCGCGACCTTGAAATTCACGTCGGCTTCCAGCAACGCCATGCGCACGTCGCGCAAGGCGTCGGCGACGTTGGACTCGGAAATTTTCCCAAGTCCGCGCAGGTTGCGGAAGGCGTTCTGGAGTTTGCCGCTTAACGAATCGAACATCGCAACAGCCTAAACGGATTGAAAGGCCCGCACAATTTCAAAGCAGAGATGCGGAAAACAGGGTTTTGCAAACGTGCCTTGCTTCTGCTGTAATCAGTGCCGGAATGCAAACTCTTTGGCCGTTCACTGAACGGGACATGCTCCAAGCCGTGACTGCCTCACGCCCGTGACGGACAACTGCAAATGCGTCGAATAATGTATGGCAATTCTGGCCGAGAGCTTGGTTGAAGAGTGGCTGAATCGGGATCGATTCTTCACGATACGAGGCGCAAAGCACGGTGTCAGCGAAATGGATATTCTTGCGATCGGTCGGCAACCTGACGGAAAAGTGATCGGGGTGCATTTCGAGGTGCAAGTCAGTTTCCGTCCGATTGGGTACATCTGTCAGCTCACCGACGACCTTGCGGAGCGAAGCAATCTCAAGAAAACATCGGCCAAACGACGCACAGAAGAGGAACTCGCCCTATGCGCTACCGCTTGGGTCGAGAAAAAATTCCTCGCTAAGAAGAAGGCTGCGGCGCGAGAAAACATCTGGCCCGGGCTGGGCTGGCGGTTCTCTTTTGTCCACGGAGTTGTCAAAGAGGAAAAGGAATTGGAGCTGATTCACTCACGCAATGTAAACTTAATCCCCTTTAAGCAAGTATTGGTCGAACTGTGTCACACGGGAGAACATGCTTTCTCCGGGTCTGCGGGCGGGGACTTGGCAGAAATTGTGGGCTACTATCGAGACCAGTGCCCTCTCAACAACAAATACGAATGACCACGGCAGCGGTACCAACTATTGGCGCGAGCGCGAAGTTGCCCCGGTGGACGACGCCCGATGATTTTGGAATTGCGTTAGCCACTCTTCGGCCCAAGTTGAATGCCATGAAGGCGACGCTTGGAATCGCGACAATGCTAGCCGCGTCCTCTTGTTTGCTTGGAGCACCCCGTGTGTTTGCCGCTACGATCGTGGCCTGGGGAAATAACTCGGACGGCCAGACCAATATCCCGCCCAGCGCAACGAACATTGTGGCGATTGCGGGTGGTTCGTATCACAGTGTCGCACTTAGAAACGATGGTACGGTGGTAGCGTGGGGCCGGAACTACGAAGGGCAAACCAATGTGCCCGTAGGTTTGGCTGATGTGCTGGCAATTGAGGCGGGAGCTTATCACAGTTTAGCGCTCAAGTCTGACAGAACCATTGTTGCTTGGGGAAAGTATTACAACGGGACGACATGGGTAACGATGACTGCGCCGTCAGGTTTGACGAATGTCGCGTCTGTGGCGGGCGGCGGAAACCACGCACTTGCTCTAAAGACGGACGGTACGGTGGTCGCTTGGGGCTGGAACTCCAGCGGGCAAACCAACGTCCCGCCGACTGCTACCAACATCGTGGCCATTTCGGCTGGCGACGCGCACAATTTGGCTCTGCGAGGCGATGGTTCCGTAGTCGCTTGGGGCAATAACTATCACGGCGAATCAAGTGTTCCAACCGACGTCACCAATATCGTGGCAGTTGCAGCGGGATATTTTCATAGTCTCGCCCTTAAGTCCGACGGAACAGTATTGGCTTGGGGTTCCAATTACGACGGACGAATCGATATTCCGCCAACTGCCTCGAACGTTGTTGCGATTGCAGGAGGCGAATATCTCAGTTTGGCGTTGCGTGCCGATGGAACTGCAGTCGCATGGGGAACGCCAGAACTCAGCATTATTCCCACAGGCGTCACGAACATCGCTGACGTTCAGGTAGGATCAGGTCACGCTCTCGCGCTTGTTGCCAAAGGCCCCGTCATCTGGCCGCAACCCGCCTCTATAATGTTGTTTCCACAGGGAGTGGCGGCAACTCTATCTTTTTCAGTTAAGACGCCGATGAACTTCACTTGCCAATGGCTTTTCAATGGCTTGCCGTTGGTCGGAAGTACTTCGACCAACTTGCCAATCGGCCCTTTTGAATTCGCTAAGGCAGGGATCTATTCGGTTGAAATCTCCAATGTTTTTGGAATTACCACGGTAAAAATTGCTGCGCATCTTACAAACAGTCCGGTCGTTTTGGTTGACGGCGATGACGTAGGCGGCGGTTCTGTCGCGCGAGTTGATTCCACCCAAATCACCATGACCAATACGGGCTCAGGCGCGACGATTTATTTCACGCTCGACGGGAGCGCTCCTGATTTCACCGACATTCCTTACACCGGGCCGTTCACGCTCACGAACAGCGCCACGATTCGCGCCATCGCTTACAACGCCGCTTTCACGGATTCGGCGGAAGCCGCGCCGATCAACTTGCAGATTTCGCCAACGTATCCGCTCACGGCCAGCACACCCGGCGGCGGGAGTATCGGTGTTTCTCCGGCGGCTTACAGCGGCGGCAATCGTTACGTCAGCAACACGGTCGTCACGCTCACGGCCACGCCATCCAACGGTTGGTCATTCTTGCACTGGACGGGCGACAGCACCGCGACCACCAACGTCACGACGGTTTTGATGGATCGCTCGCGCACGGTGGAAGCGGTGTTCGGCACTTCGTTGAACCTGTTCACGAACGGGAACGGCCAGTTGGTGTTGAATCCGGCCGGCGGGCCTTACGCTTTCGGCTCGACCGTCCAACTCACGGCTTTGCCCGCGCCCGGCGCGTACTTCTTCGGCTGGGCGGGCGCGGCGGGCGGGTTCAACAATCCGTTGTACATCACGGCCACGAACGGAGCCGGCATCACGGCTTTGTTTGGCGCGTTGACAGGCAACCAAGTTTCGCTGGTGGTATTGCCCAACGGCAACGGCACAGTATCCGTCAACCCATCGAAGAATGTTTATACGAACGGCGAGACGGTGACGTTGACGGCTGTGCCCGCTGCGAACCAGACTTTCACCGGTTGGAGCGGGGACGCTTCGGGCAATCTGAATCCGCTCGTGCTCGCGCTCACGACGAGCAAACTCATCACAGCCAACTTCGCCCCCGGTTTGCCGACGAATCCGCCGGTGATCACGCAGCCGCCATTGAGCCGGACTTTGAGCGCAGGCGCGAATACGCTCCTGTCTTTTGCTCTCACGGGCGATGGGCCGTTCTCATACCAGTGGCGTTTCAGTGGCTCCCCGTTAAGCGGCGCAACCAATCCAACTCTCTCGCTAAACGGCGTCACGGCGGCGCAGGCCGGTCTTTACAACATCGTCGTGACTGGTCCCGGCGGCGCGGTCACGAGCACACCTGCATCAGTGGCAATTTTCGGGATGCAATTCATCCCCAGCGGCGGACAGCCGTTACCATTGCTCATCCTCGACGGCGCAATCGGGACGCAATACCGGCTCGAAACAGCGTCAAACATTTTTCTCCCGAATTGGTCGTTGCTCACTTCCGTGACTTTGCCAAGCGCGCGTTTTTATTTCGCAGACACAGCAAGTTCAAACCAGACTGTCCGGCTTTATCGGGCAGTGCCGCAGTAGCATTCTGTTTCGATCCACCTTGAAACCCCGCGTCAAAATCTGTTGCATCGGCAGCGTGGCGGAAGCGGCGCTGGCGATTCGCCACGGCGCGGCGGCGGTGGGACTGGTTTCCGCCATGCCCAGCGGGCCGGGCGTGATTGCGGAGGAAACCATCGCGGAGATCGCCGCCACCGTGCCGTCGGGCGTCGCGACGTTTCTGCTGACGAGCCGGCGCGATGCGGAGTCCATCATCGCGCAACAGCGTCGCAGCGGCGTGAACACGCTCCAGCTTTGCGATTCCGTCGAGCCCGGCTGCCACGCCAAATTGCGCGCGAACCTGCCGGGTATCGCGCTGGTTCAAGTCATTCACGTCACCGGACCGGAATCGGTGGACGAAGCTATCGCGGTCGCGGGCGAGGTGGATGCGTTGCTGCTCGACTCCGGAAATCAAAAGCTCGCCGTGAAGGAACTCGGCGGCACATGGCGCACGCACGATTGGCGACTCAGCCGGCAAATCGTCGAGGCCGTCCGTGTGCCGGTATTTCTTGCGGGCGGGTTGACGCCGGACAACGTGGCAGCGGCGGTTCGTGAGGTGCGCCCGTTCGGGCTGGATGTTTGCAGCGGCTTGCGGACGAACGGAAATCTCGACGAGGAAAAAGTAAAGCGGTTCTTCGCGAACATCAGCGCGGTTGGTGACGGGGGGAACTCTTGAAAGGTGAGACCGGCGCGGCTTGCATTCGCTGCGGTGACCTGTTTCATTCGCCACCGATGAAAACCTTCGCCTGGCTTGCGGGACTTTGTGTGGCGGCGATTTCTTTTGGCTGCCTTCACCGTCCGTCACCCGCACCGATGGATGCGGAAGTGGCCTGTGGTCAATGTCAGTTTGGCATGACCGGCACGAACTGCGATCTCGCGGTGCGCATCGCGGGTCGCGCTTATTTTGTCACCGGCTTCCACATAGACCAATTCGGCGATGCGCACGGGACGAACGGCTTTTGCAACGCCATCCGTCGCGCGCGGGTGAACGGCCACGTTGAGCACGAACGGTTCGTGGCGGGAACAATTGAGCTGCGGTAGGCCGCGGCGGGTTACTGATCCCGGTAAGTAATTCGGGCCTTGCCGAGATCGTATGGGGACATCTCGACCCTGACCTTGTCGCCGACGCTGATGCGGATGAAGTTTTTGCGCAGCTTGCCGGAAATGTGGGCGAGGACTTCGTGACCGTTGGGGAGCGCGACGCGAAACATGGTGCCCGGCAACACCTGCGTCACCGAGCCGGTCAATTCAATGGGTTCTTCTTTTGCCACGCGAATTGTCGGGGGGACATTACGGGCGGTCGCGGCGGCGGATCAATGCTTTTTGCAGCGGCGGTCGCGGCGCGCCGGTTCAAAATCCAGCCACGCCGAGGGTTTTCATTTTTATCTTCCCACCTTTGCGTTTGACTTGAATTCGCCCTCGAACATAATCGCCGGGACTAACGCACTATGGCCAAACTTGTCATCCTCAGTCAGGGTCTTACGGGCAAGACACACGAGTTGAAGGTGGACAAAACCACCATCGGCCGGGTGGACGACAACACGCTGCCCATCACCGAGCCTTCCGTCTCCAGCCATCATTGCGAAGTTCTTTTGCGCGGCACCGACGTGGTGGTGAAAGACCTCAACTCCACCAACGGCACGTTCATCAACGGCGAGAAGGTCACGGGCGAAGCGCCGTTGAAGCCGGGGCAGATTCTGCGCCTGGGCCGGATCGAGCTGCGGCTGGAAACCGACGCGCCGATGCCGGCATCGAAGAAGCCGGTGGACAGCACGATGGTCATTCAACGCGGCGTCAGTCTCACCGATCTGGAAGCCGGCGCGCGCGGCGGCTTCGACACTTCCGGCACCGGGTTCTCCAAAAAAACGAACAAGGGCAACCGGATGTTCCTGATCGCGGCGATCGTCATCGGCGTGGTGATCGTGGCCCTGGTGCTCATTGCGCTGCTGTCCGCGAGCAAGCCGACGGCGCCCTGAACCGGCGCGCGATTGAAAATTTCCTCTCCGACGGCGGAATTATTTCCGCCGTTTTTTATTTTTCGCGCAACCACTTCGCAACGTCCGCCGCGGCGTAGGTGATGAGAATGTCCGCGCCCGCCCGGCGCATTGCGAGCAGGCTTTCCAACGTCACGGCGCGCTCGTCAATCCAGCCATTCGCCGCCGCCGCTTTCACCATCGAATACTCGGCGCTCACGGCGTAGGCCGCCGTCGGGTAGCCAAACTCAGTTTTCACGCGGTGGATGATGTCGAGATACGCGAGCGCGGGTTTGACCATGACGATGTCCGCGCCTTCCGCGATGTCGAGCGCCACCTCGCGCAGGGCTTCGTTCGCGTTCGCGGCATCCATTTGATAACTGCGGCGGTCACCGAACTTGGGTGTGGACTCGGCGGCCTCGCGGAACGGACCGTAAAAGGCGGAGGCGAACTTCGCCGCGTAAGACATGATCGGCGTGTCGGTGAAACCGATGCGATCCAGTTCCGCCCGGATCGCGCGCACGCGACCGTCCATCATGTCGCTGGGCGCGACGAGGTCGGCGCCGGCTTCGGCATGGCTGACGGCGGTGCGGGCGAGGAGTTTGAGCGACGGGTCGTTGAGGATTTTTCCGCCGTGCTGGTCGGCGTGAACAATGCCGCAGTGTCCGTGCGACATGTATTCACAAAGACAGACGTCGGTGATGACGAGCAGTTCGGGCAGTTCCTTTTTCAGCCGGCGAACGGCTTGTTGCACGATGCCGTTGCGCGCGTAGGCGCCGCTGGCTTTCGCATCCTTCACGTCGGGGATTCCGAACAGCAACACCGTCGGCACGCCGAGCGCGTGGGCGCGGGCCGCTTCGCGCACCAACTCGTCGGGAGAAAGCTGGAAGACGCCGGGCATGGCGTTGATGGGCTTGCGCACTTTGCGCCCGCTCCGGACGAAGAGCGGCAACACGAGTTGCGAGACGTTCAGTTGGGTTTCGCTCACGAGCCGGCGGAGCGCGGCGTTTTGGCGGAGACGGCGGGGCCGATACGCCGGGAACTGGCCGACAGGTTGCAAACTCATGGGCGCATTTTAGGCTGCCGGCGGGTGGTGCAAAGCGCAAAAGTTTCTACCCGTTCCCCGCCGCCGGGGTTACACTCGCGCCATGCAAAAGCTCCGGCCGCTCATCGCGCTCGTGGTTCTGGTCATGATTTTCGTCATCGGGCTGTGGCTTGGCTTCATCGGACCGCGCTGGCTGGGGTTCGGTTCGTCGCCGCGGATTTACGGCACCGCCACGGTGCTGCAACAAGTGCAAACGCTTTCCGAATTCGTCACGGTGAAGTACGTGATGGAAAAGGTCGTCATTCTCGAAGATGTGAAGTGGTATCCCGGCGGCGACAGCCGCGTGCTGCTCGTGGCGCACGGCGTGGTGAAGGCGGGGATGGATTTGAAGCAGATGAAGTCCGAGGACGTGCGGATTTCCGGCAAGAAAATTTCCATCCGCCTGCCGCCAGCGCAGATCACCGACGCGTTTCTGGACGAGAAGCAGACCCGCGTGATCGAGCGCACCACGGGTGTGCTACGTCTCTTCGACAAAGACTTCGAGCAAACCGCTCGGCAAACGGCCGTGGACGACATCCGCCGCGCGGCGCGCACGACGGGAATTCTCAAGGACGCCGAGGATCGCGCGCGCGGTCAGGTGAAAATCCTTTTCCTCCAGATGGGCTTCGAGCAGGTGGAGTTTTTGTCGAACTGACGGAAAGCCGCGCGCACCCGTCGATTGTGTTCCCACGGATGATTTCGTGTGTGATGCCGGTGCAAACCCGCGGGACAGTGCCTTGATTTTAGCCAGTCGAAATGTAGGCGGAAAGCGGACGGAGCGGGAAGGGAACGAAGGAACCTCGAACGTTCAGACAATGACCACGGGGAATTCGCAGTGGCCGGCCTTGACGTGTTTGATTTTGATGGGATGGGAAACGTCCGCGCCGTTTTGCCAGTCGGCGGTGATGGCGACGCGCTGCTTGGGCGAGTGCGGATGCTGGTGCTCGCGCAACTGCATGAGGTAAAGGACGGGCGGCCGCGGCGTCGGACGCCGATTGGTGATCTGCGCGTGCCCGCGAATTTCCTCGATCATCTTCATGAGTAAAAGTTTGTTCGCCATATTGCCTTCCTGCGCCGCTTATCGCAGGACATGTGCCAGTCGCAATGCGGGGGCAAATCCGCTTGGCACATTGGAGTCGTTCTGGTTAGCTGCCCGCGCCCGATGACCAAACTGCGCCGTTTTCTTTTGCTCGCGTTGCTGTGGCTGTTGCCCGTCGCTTCCGCAACGGCCCAGCCGCAGAAACTGGTCGTGGAGAAAAGAGGTCCGGATAGCTGGCTCGAATACGAAATCGCCACCGGTATCTACACCGCGACGAACGGCGTCATTGTCACTTACGAAAACGTCGTCCTTACGGCGGAGCGCGTGACGCTGGACTCGCGCTCCGGTGAGGCGCTCGCCGAAGGCCGGGTCCGCATCCAGCGCGAGGATCAGGTCTGGGCCGGCGACAGCATCCGTTACAACCTGCACACGCACGCGATGCTCGCCGAGCAATTCCGCACCGGCAAAGCGCCCGTGTTCGCGCAGGGCCGCGCGCTCTCCGGCGGAAGCACCAACGGCGTTTCCGCCTATTCAGCCGAGCAGGGCTACATCACCACCGATGACATCAGCGAACCGGCCACGAAATTGCGCGCCGATTCCATCACGGTCATCCCCAACGACCGCATCATCGCGCGCCATGCCACGTTGTATCTCGGGGGCGTGCCGGTGTTTTATTTCCCGTATTATTCGCGGCGGTTCGACGCGCACGCGAACCAGTTCACCTTCACGCCCGGCTACCGCAGCCGGTTCGGACCGTATCTGCTGAACACCTACTCGTGGTTTCTCAGCGAGAAGATTGACGGCGCGTTCCACACGGACTATCGCGTCAAGCGCGGCGTGGCGGCGGGCACCGACTTGAACACCCACCTCGGGCGCTGGGGTGACGCCGGGTTCAAATACTATTACCTCCACGACGATGCGCCGCTGACCGACGCGAACGGGCTGAACATTCCCGCCAACCGCCATCGGTTCGCGTTCAACTACGATGCCATGCCGTGGACGAACCTGAACGTGAAGGCGCAAGTGAATTTCGAGAGCGACGCGCTGCTGCTGCACGATTTCTTTGAAAGTGAATATCGCGCGAATCCCCAGCCCCGCACCTTCGTCGAGGTGAACAAGCTCTGGAACAATTTCAGCCTCGATGTTTTCACCCAGCCGCGCGTCAACGACTTCCTCGAAACCGTCGAGAGCCTGCCCGAAGTCAGGCTCACGAGTTTTCGTCAGCAGGTTGGCGCGTCGCCGGTTTTCTACGAGAGCGAAAGTTCCGCGGGCTGGTATCGGCACAAGTTTGCGCAGACGAACAGCATTTCCACCGGCCTGGACTTCGAGGCCGCGCGCGCCGACACGTATCATCAGATTGTTTTGCCACGGACGTACTTCGGCTGGCTCAACGTTACACCGCGCGCGGGTGGTCGGTTCACATATTACAGCCGCGCCGACGGGCCGGGCGCGGCGACCGACGAGCAGTATCGCACCGTGTTCAACACCGGCGCGGAAGTTTCTTTCAAAGCCTCGCGCCTCTGGCCCGGCGCCACGAACCGCGTGCTCGATGTGAACGGACTGCGCCACATCGTTCAGCCGTCGGTGAATTACGTTTACGTTCCGAAGCCCAGCAAGCAGCCGGGCGTTCTGCCGCAGTTCAGTTACGAATCGCCGAGCCTGCGCCGGTTGCCGATCGAGTATCCCGACTACAACGCGATTGATTCCGTGGACAGCCAGAACGTTCTCCGCCTCGGTCTCGGGAACAAATTGCAAACGAAGCGCGACGGCCAGCTCGAAGACCTGTTGCGTTGGGATCTCTACACCGACTGGCGGCTGCACCCGCACGCGGGCCAGGCGACGTTCGCCGATCTCTGGTCCGACCTCCTGTTCCGTCCGCGCTCCTGGCTCACGCTGGAAGCCCAGACGCGTTACGACGTGGAGCAGAAAAAACTTCGCTCGTCGTTCGTCAACCTCACGCTCCAGCCGAACGATGTCTGGAGCTGGACCATCGGTAACTGGTATTTGCGCGACGATCTCAGCGGCACACCGACGTCACTTGGCGCCGGCAACAATCTCATCACCAGTTCGTTCTTCTATCGGCTGAATGAAAATTATTCCCTCCGTCTCCGCCACCATTACGAGGCGCGCGAAAGCCGGTTGCAGGAACAATTCTACACCGTGTATCGCGACTTTCGCAGTTGGGTGGGCGCGCTCACGCTGCGCGTGCGGGACGATGGCAATGGTCGCGACGATTTTACGCTCGCCTTCACCTTCTCGCTCAAGGCCTCGCCGCGCTACAAGGTCGGTGACGACACGGTGCGGCCGTATCAGCTTATCGGGAACTGAGCGCCGGATCCGCAGTCTCGATGATCATTATCAACCGACAAACTTCTTCGCCGTGATCGTCGCGTTGTGGCCGCCGAAACCGAATGAATTGTTCACGATGGCGTTCACCGGCATTTCGCGCGCGGTGTTCGGCACGTAGTCGAGGTCGCACTCGGGATCGGGGTTCTGCAAGTTGATCGTGGGCGGCACGACGCCATTTTTTATCGCCAGCGCGCAAACCGTCATCTCCACCGCGCCCGCCGCGCCGAGCATGTGGCCGGTCGCGCCTTTCGTGGAACTGACGGCGAGTTTCTTCGCGTGGTCGCCGAAGACGGATTTGATCGCCTGCGTTTCGCAAACGTCGCCTTGCGGCGTCGAGGTGCCGTGGGCGTTGATGTAGGAAATGTCCGTGAGGTTCAGTCCGCCGTTGCGCAACGCCATCTTCATGCAGCGCGCCGCGCCTTCACCGCCGGGTGATGGCGCGGTGAGGTGGTGCGCGTCGGCCGTGTTGCCGTAGCCGGCGATCTCGCAATAGATTTTTGCGCCACGTTGCTTCGCGTGTTCGAGGTCTTCGAGCACGATCACGCCAGCACCTTCGCCCATCACAAAACCATCGCGCTCCCGATCGAACGGACGCGAGGCCGTCTTCGGATCGTCGTTGCGCGTGCTCATGGCTTTCATCGCGCAAAAGCCGCCGATGCCGATGGGGACGATGGCCGCCTCCGCGCCGCCCGCGAACATCATCTGCGCCTCGCCCATCTTGATGGTGCGCCACGCCTCGCCGATGGCGTGGTTGGCGGTGGCGCAGGCGGAGCAGGTGGCGAAGTTCGGCCCGCGCAAGTTGTGATACATCGAGAACAGGCCGGACGCCATGTTGCTGATGAGCATCGGGATCATGAACGGCGAGAGCCGGCCCGGGCCGCGTTCGAGCAGGATTTTGATTTGCGCCGTGGTGGTTTCCAGTCCGCCGATGCCCGAGCCGATGATGCAGCCGATTTCGTCAACGTTCAGCTTGCTCAAGTCCGCGCCGCAATCCTTGAGCGCCTGCCAGCCGGCGTAGATGCCGAATTGGGAGTAGCGGTCCGTGCGGCGGACATCCTTGGGCGACGGGAACGCGGGCACGGGATTAAAATTCCTGACCTGGCCGGCGATCTGGGTGTCGAAAGCCGTCGCGTCGAACGCGGTGATCTGATCAATGCCGGATTGGCCCGCGAGGAGGTTTTTCCAAAACGAGTCGAGGTCATGCCCGAGCGGCGTCACGACTCCGAGACCCGTGACGACGACCCGGCGCTCAGTCCAGTTGCTTGGCATAAAACGAAACGAGGCGGTTCAATCCCGCGCAGGGGACAAAACCGCCCCGAAATTTTTCCGGCCGCAATTACTTCTGCTGCGTGTCTTCGATGTATTTGGTGACATCGCCCACGGTCAGGAGTTTCTCGGCCTGTTCGTCGGGGATTTCGCTGCCGAATTCCTCTTCCAGCGCCATGACGAGTTCGACGATGTCGAGCGAGTCGGCGCCGAGGTCTTCGATGAACTTGGCGTCGGGGGTCACCTGATCCGCATTCACGCCGAGTTGTTCGACGATGATGTCCTTTACGCGCTGTTCAATGCTTTTGTCGGCCATGTTAATTCTCCGGGTTCGGTTTGTGGCTGTGTGTCTAACCACCGCGCACGGGAGCGTCAAGCCCCGATTCAAACTTTTTCTTAATTTCGTTCTTAATCTTAATCGTCATCTTAATCTTAATCTCCCGGCCGGCCGGTGATTAAGAGCAAGATGACGATTAAGATTAAGAACCCCGCGTGGCTACATCACCATCCCGCCATCCACCGTCAACACCTGGCCCGTCACGTAACGGCCCGACGCGGCCGCGAGGTAAAGCGCGGCGTTCGCGATGTCTTCCGCCTGGCCGATCCGGCCGAGCGGAATCTGTTTCAACACCCCTTCGCGCAACTCGGGTTTCAATTCCGCCGTCATGTCCGTCTCGATGAAACCCGGCGCGATGGCGTTCACCGTGATGCTGCGCGACGCCATCTCCCGCGCGCAGGATTTCGTGAAGCCGATCAAGCCCGCCTTGCTCGCCGCGTAATTGCACTGGCCCGCGTTGCCCATGAGGCCGATGACGGACGAAATGTTGATGATGCGCCCGCTGCGCGCCCGCAGCATCGCGCGGCTGAACGCCTTCGTGACCAGGAACGCGCCCTTCAAATTCGTATCGAGTACCGTGTCCCAATCCGCGTCGCTCATCCGCATCAGCAGACCGTCGCGCGTCACGCCGGCGTTGTTGACGAGCACGTCCACCTTCCCGCATTCGGCCAGGATTTTTTCTGCCGCGGCCTCCACCGCTGTGGCGTCGGCCACGTCCACGGCGTGCGCCCACGATTTGCGGCCCAGCGCGCGGATTTCGCCGGCGACCTTTTCCGAATTCTCCGCCGTGCGCGAGACGCAAACCACATCCGCGCCCTCGGCGGCGAATTTCAACGCGATGGCGCGCCCGATGCCGCGTCCCGCGCCGGTGACGACCGCGATCTGGTTCTCGAGTTGTTTCATGCGGCGAATGTTTAACCACGAATGGCCGCGAATGGACACGAAAAATTTCGGGAGTCTTTTCCGGCGCGCACCGTCCAACTCTTCCGTGAGCTGAAAACTATTTACCGAATTATGAAAACAACCGCCCGATTCCTGACCTTTTGTGCGACCGCCGTGCTTGCGGTGTCCGCCCTCGCCCTCGACAAATCCGAAACCAAACCCGCCAAACCGCGCATGGAAGTCTGCTTCGTGCTCGACACCACCGGCTCGATGTCCGGCCTCATCGAGGGCGCGAAACAAAAAATCTGGTCCATCGCCAACGAGATGATCAGCGCCAGACCCACGCCCGAATTGCGCCTCGGTGTGATCGGCTACCGCGACCGCGGCGACCAATACGTGGTGAAATCCTTCGATCTCACCAACGACATTGACGCCGTTTACGCTAACCTGCGCGGGTTTTCCGCCGGCGGCGGCGGCGACGAGCCGGAGTCCGTGAACGAGGCGCTCAACGAAGCCGTCACCAAAATGTCATGGAGCAGCGACCGTAGCGTGCTGAAGATCATTTTCCTCGTCGGCGATGCGCCGCCGCACATGGATTATCCGAACGCGCCGAAGTATCCCGAGATCTGCCAGGCCGCGATGAAAAAAGATTTGATCGTCAACACCGTTCAGTGCGGCAACATCGTCGCGACCACGCCCATCTGGACCGAGATCGCGAAGTTGAGCGAGGGCAGCTTCGCGGCCATCGCGCAATCCGGTGGCATGGTCGCCGTGGCGACGCCGATGGACAAGGAACTGGGCGAGTTGAATCGCAAAGTCGGCGCGACGCTCGTGGGCTACGGCGGCGAGCGGGTGCGGCGCGAAGTGTTCGCCAAGCAGGTCGCGTCCGAGACGGCGCCGGCCGCCGCGACGGCAGATCGCCTGTCCTACAATTTCAAATCCGGCAAGACCGTGCAGGGCGACGGTGAACTGCTCGACACGCTCGCGGGGGGGAAGATCGCACTAAAGGACATCAAGAAAGATCAGTTGCCGGCCGAGTGGCAGAAGCTCGACGAACCGCAGCTCAAGGCCGAGATCGAGAAAAAACAAAAGGAACGCACCGAACTTCAGGCGCAGATCCTGAAGTTGAACCAGGCACGCGACGACTACATCGCCACCGAGCGGAAAAAACTGGCGACGTCCGGCAAGGCGGATTCATTCGACGAAAAAGTTTCCAGCGCCATCCGCGAGCAGGCGGCGCGCAAGGGAATCGCCTACGGCAGCGAGTGAGCGCTGCGCGGGGCGCGCGGCGTTCACGCCGCTTTGCTGACGACCGGGAAAACGCCGTGAAATTCTCCAGTCTGCAATACTCGGGCGAAGCAGCGGGCTGAAACCCGCGCGCCCGCAGGCTTGCGTTTCACGAATTCCGGTACAACATGTCGCCCACAATCAACCGGCATACCGCCGGTTCGCAATTGGAAAATAATTATGGCCACGAACGCACCTGATTTGACGAAGCAACCGCCGCGCAGTCCGCGCGTGCGCTTGGGCGGTTACGCAATTTTGCCGCGCATGTTGGACAAAGGCCGGGCCTTCTCGCCGGCAAGAACGGCGAATACAAATACGCCTGCCCGCTCGACGAGGAATTCCTGGACTTTGCCGGCATTGACGCCGCGGCGCTGAAGAAACAACTCGCCAGCGGCAAAGGCGACGGTGAAATCCTCCAGTGGATCAACGCCAAGGCGAAACATCCGCGGGCGGACGCCGAAATTGACGCATGGTCCGCGCGCGAGGAACGTCGCGCGCCTGGCAATCCGGATTCACGCGACTACTTCAACAACCTGCACAAGCAGTGTGGACCCAAGCGGACGGATATTGCGTCCTGGTTCGAACTGCTGGACGTGGACGATTACGTGAGCTTTGGCGGGAAAGCTTGACGGGGTCGAACGCCGCGGGATCCAAAAGCACAAAGCCCCAAGTTTCAAACTTGGGGCTTTGCATTTTGGAGGCGGGGCCCAAAAATTCCTACTCCGCCGCCACCGGCGCTTGATAGGTCGTGATCTTCTCGATGCGGTGACGATGGCGCTCGCCACCCACTTCCGCTTCCACCACGTCGCCGGCCTTGCGGTTAAGCAATGCCTGACCGACAGGCGTGAGATAGCTGATGATATTCTTGTCGGCGTCAAAATCCCACGCGCCGAGCACGGTGAACGTCTCGAGCTTGTTGGAATCGAGATCCGTCGCCTGCACCACGGTGCCGATGCTGACGACTTCCGTGCGCGCGCCGGTGAAATCCGTCCCGCGCGCGCGAGAGAGGGCCACTTCCAGTTCGGCTTTGCGGCGTTTGAGGATGCCCTGCATTTCCTTCGCGGCCTTGAACTCGTGATTCTCGCTGAGGTCACCGTAGCTGCGGGCGATGGCGATCTCCGACGAGTTGGCGGGGATTTTTTTCTGCACCAGTTCGTCGTACTCCTCTTTGCGGCGCGCGAGACTGTCCCACGAGACGTGCAACAGGGAGTCTTGTTTGGTCTGGTCGCCGGTGACGAGCGATTGCACGGCGGGATGACTCTTCACCAGGCGCGCGAGCAGGGAGCGCTTGTCCATGTCGTCGAACACGGCGGAGAGTTGCAGCGCGCGCGTGAGGTCCTTGATCAATTCAATGTCCGCCGAGGCCGTCAGGTCCACGATCAGATCCTGGTCGCTGACGATGAATTCGCGCAGGCGGTTCGAGCGCCGCTCGTTGAATTGATCGCGCTCCATCGCCGTAAGCATCGCGCGGAAGACTTCCGGGCCGAGAATCTCGGCGAAGGTGTCGCTGCGTTCCTTGCCCAGCCACAGGAGCAGTTCGCTGCTGGCCGTGTGCTGGCTGACGAGCCGGGACAGGGCTTCTTTCAATTCCGGCAGCTTGCCGCTCTGCGTGAGCAGGGTGGCGAATTCCTTGCACAACTTGGCGGAAACCGAATTCAGCGCGCCGCGCACGACGTCGGGCCAGCGTTCGGGGTTCGCTGCGCAAAATGATTCCAGCGCGCGCCGATGCTTCGCGGCGGGCAGCGCTTCCATCAACGCGCCGAACTTCAGGTCCGTCGTCCAGATGTAATTGGCGGTCACTTCGCCTTCGATCAGGGCCAGGCCGGCCAGTTGGCGCAGATCATCGCGGGCGAAAATTCCCTCGAGCGCCACGGCCGGCTGGGTGCGGGTGTAGGTGGCGACCTCGCTGTTGAGCGCGCCGATGACTTCATTGGCCGCGGCGGCTTTGTCGTTCAGGTCCTCAATGCTCCGGGCGATCTCCGTGGCCACGATGACGCGGGCCTTCAGTCCCTTGGCCGCGCGCAATTCCACCAGCAACCGGTGTTGCAAGGAGACTTCCTGCGCTTGATAGACGATCGGATCGGTTTTCTTGACCGGGACGACGAAGTGGCCGTCCTTCTTCATTTCGCGCTTGGCGGCTTCGAGCCATTTCTTCCAATCGTCGCGGATCACGTCCGGGACGAGCGCCGCTTGAATCTGGTCCACGGTCGCCCGCCCGCCGTAGCTGCCGAGCACGACCTTGATGAGATCGAGATGGTGCAGCGCCGCCATCTGCCGCAAGCCGTCGAGGTCCGCGGCTTTGCGCGCGAGAATGTGATCCTTCGGGATGGCCTTCAACGATTCCGCCGCGAACGCGAGGTCCATCGTGTGGCCGGGTTTGTTGGGGAAATCAATGGTGAAGCGGGCGAAAACGGTGTCCACGGTTTTGATGCGGCCGAAGCCCCAGCTCCGGTGTGAACAAAAACCGCTGTTCGTCAGGTGCAACAGCGTTTCGACGTGGCGGCCTTCGATTTTGCCGCTCGCCGCCATCTTCTCTAATTCTTCTTTCATAAAAGATCGTTTCGTCCTCGCCCCATCAAATCAAGATTGCCATCATTAAACTCATTGAGCGGAGAAAAACCAAGACAAATTGCGGCCCGTGTGCTGGGGCAGCGCCGGCCCGGCGGCGACTTCACCGAAGCCTTGCTCGAACGCGCGCTGGAACGCGCCGAACTTTCCCCGCCCGACCGCGGGCTTTGTCACGAACTCGTCCTCGGCGTCGTCCGCTGGCAGGCCGCGCTCGACTGGCTCATCGCCCGCAAAACACCGGGCCGCACGCAAAAAGCCGCGCTCCAGGATTTGCTGCGGCTCGGCCTGTATCAAAGTTTCTGGCTCGACCGCATTCCCGCGCACGCCGCTGTCCATGAGACGGTCGAGCAGGCGAAGCAGGCCGGCTTCGGTCCGCAAGCGGGCTTCATCAACGCCGTCCTGCGCGGTTACCTGCGTGAACTGGACGAAACCAAAAAACTTTTGGGCGAACTGAAAACCTCGCAGCCGGCGATCGGTTGGTCGCACCCTGAATGGCTCGTCGCCCGCTGGCAAAAAAACTTTGGCGCGGAAAAGACGGCGCAACTCCTCGAATGGAACAACACCCCGGCCAAAACCTTCGCGCGCGTGAACACGCTCCGCACCGACGCCGCGCAACTCATCGCCAAGTGGCGCGCGGAAAATGTGGATTACGATTTCTTCGCGCGCGATTGGACCGGGGAGAACTTGGTGTTCGAGTTGAAATCCCATCCGCCGCTGACCTCGCTCGAAAGTTTTCGGCAAGGTTGGTTTTACGTCCAGGACCCGAGCACGTTGCTGGCCGTGCGCGAACTCGATCCGCAACCCGGCGAGGCGATCCTCGATCTTTGCGCCGCGCCCGGCGGCAAGACCACCTTCATCGCGCAGCTCACGCAGAATCAAAGCCGCCTCGTCGCACACGACATCTTTGCCGACCGGCTGAAACTCGTCGAAGAAAACTGCGCGCGCCTCGGCGTGACGTGCGTGGAAACGGTTTCAGCTTTCAGCTTTCAACTTTCAACTTTCAACAAAGTCCTTGTGGACGCTCCCTGCTCCAACACCGGCGTCATGCGCCGCCGCGTGGATTTGCGCTGGCGCATCACGCCGGAGGAAATCGAGCGGCTGCGCGCCGACCAGCTTGAACTGCTCGATCAGGCCGCGCGCCAACTCAAGCCCGCCGGCGTTTTGGTTTACAGCACGTGCAGTCTTGAACCCGCGGAGAATGGCGAGCTGGTGAAAACATTCCTCGCCGCGCACCCTGAATTCAAACTGGAGCGCGAGCGCGCCCTGACGCCGTTTGCCGACGGCGTGGACGGCGCGTTCGTCACGCGTTTGCGGCGGCAGTAGTTGGGACTTTTCCGAACGCCCGCAACGCCAGCAACAGCGCGGTGAACACCAGCAGCGACGACGCGAAGAACGCCGCGCCCGGCACAAGCACCGGCGCCCGCTCGCTGACGAAGTAGCCGAACAGTCCCGTCGCCAGCACCGGCCCAAGAATTCCTGCGAGGCTCGCGAGGCTTGCCAGCGCGCCCTGAACGGCGCCTTGTTCATTGAGCGGCACGCAGCGCGAAACCATTCCTTGCAGTGCGGGCATGGCGATGCCCCCGAACGAACCGATCACGAGCAGCACGTAAATCATCCACCCCCGCGAAGCCAGGCCATACAAGGCCAGAAACACCGCCCCATTCGTCAATCCGACGACAATGGACCGCCGTTCGCCGAGCTTGGGAATGATCTTCCGCGCCAGCCCCCCTTGCACAATGGCTGCCATCATGCCTACCAACGCCAGCGACAGGCCGACTTGTTTTGGCGTCCAATCGTAACGAAAACTCGTGTAGAGCACCAACGTCGCTGGAAAAACCTGGTGCGCGATGTTGATGAGAAAATAAGTTTCCGTCAGCCCGAGCAATTCGGGGTGCCGCCGCAACGCCACGAACGAGCCGATGGGATTCGCGCGCTTCCAATCGAACGCGCGCCGCTGTTCGCGCGGGAGCGATTCCGGCAGGACGAACATTCCGTAGAGCCAGTTGAGCATTGTCATTCCCGCCGCCACGAGAAACGGCAGGCGCAGGCTGTATTGTCCGAGCAATCCACCGAGTGCCGGCCCGGCGATGAAGCCCAAGCCGAACGCCGCGCCGACCAGTCCGAAATTAGCCGCGCGCTTTTCCGGCGGACTTACGTCCGCGATATACGCGTTGGCCGCCGTGATGTTCGCGCTCGTGATGCCGGTGATGACGCGTCCGAGAAAAAACCACGGCAAACTCGGCGCGAACGCGAGCAGCAGATAATCCAGCCACGACCCCAGCAGTGAAGTGAGAATCACCGCGCGCCGCCCAAACCGATCCGACAAACTTCCGAGCGCCGGCGCGCAAAGAAATTGCATCAACGCCGCCACCGCCGCGAGCCAGCCGAAGGTGTGCGACGCGGCGGAAACATTCCCGCCGGAAAGCTGCTCGATGAGTTTCGGCAGGATGGGAATGATCAACCCGATCCCGAGGATGTCGAGAAACAGCGTGACGAAGATGAAGCCGAGGGCGGGTTTGCGAGCGCTCACGGGAGAAATTAACTCAACGGCCGGCCGCCCTTCGCCGATGGTGCGGATTGTTGTAGCTCGTGGAAACAATTTTGGCCGAACGCTTCCGGCTGCGAACGCCAGACTTTGCTGTCTCCATCACCAATTCGTATTGCGGCACCGCCGGAGCGAAACGGAAGTTGGTGTTTTGCATGGCCCGCCAGCGTTGTTCGCAACCAGCTTCCTGCGCGATGACATTGAGGTTCAAACGCTGGAGCAACTCGACGGTGATGGGACGTTTTGTGTCGGCGAACAGCAGCGCACGGATGAATCGCTGGCAGGGCGGAGAATTCAAAATGTCGGCGATGAGTTGTGCCTGCGCCCGGCTTTCAAACGGCAAAAAATAGCAGGTGTCGTCCAGAAAAACCGGCTTGTGCTGAAACGGGCCGACGACTTGAAACCGCGCGGTGCGATGCAACCCGGAGACCGCAACTTTCCACGGTGCGAATGCGTAATCGCCGATGCCAAACAACGCGAACGGCGCGCTGCCTTTGTAGATGGAACTTTTGCGGGCGTCCAGTTTGTCGCGGTGGGTTTGGAGATAATTCCAGGTTTGCGGCGCGGAGCGGGCGAGGCCGGCGGTGTCCCCGCCGATATTTTGCTGGGTCACCAACACGAGACGCTCCGGCGTTGTCCGCCCATTGGCGAGGTCGCTGCATTTGAGCAACGGATAAAGGCAGTCGGGTTCAAGCATGACGAGTTCGCCAAGTTTATTTTCCATCGCGCCGTTGGCGGCGGGTTTCAGTTCCATCACCGGGGCGCAGTCGTGCTTGACGCCGGAGCGCCACTGAAAAGAGCAGAGTCCTTCGAGATGTTGGAGTTTTCGATAGGTGCGGAGATCAGCGACCAAATCCTGGCCGGCCAAACCGATTCGACTGGCGGGTTTCGTAGCCGTGAGTGATTCGTAAACGTCCGCTTCTGCCGGCCCGGCGACGCCGGTTTGCGCGAGCAGCAGACAAGCGCCTACCGACGCCTCGAAATGTTCAGCGGCGTCAATCCGGTAGAGCGAAGCTTCGTGGATGCGACCGTCATTCTGCCAGGCATAGCGCAGAAGTTTTCTCGCGGTTGCTGTTTTGCAAAGCATGGCGATGGTGGCGGCGCGCCCGCGCAACGCGCGGACTAGCTGGATCAGCATCCACTCGGAAATGTCAAAGTTGGCTTTGCCGGTTCGGGCCGCCAGCCCCCGCAAGCCAAGAAAGTTTTCTTTCGTCGGCAAATTGTTTCCGTTCATGGCGGAAACGGTCGAGTTGGTGACCCAGGGAAGATTGCCGAGAATCAAAAGCTCGCCGTGCAGCTTACCAAACTGGTGCTCCCAATCGTGCGTGAAGAAATCCTGATGTTCCACGGTTGCGCGTAAAGCCACGCCCGCCCGACGCAGTTCGTCCACCGTCTGCTGGACGTAAACAGGGTTCACGTCCCAGCCGCGCAAAGTCGCGTGTGGAAAAAACGCCGCGGACGCCACGAGAAAAGCCCCGACACCGCAGGTCGGCTCAATCACATGTTTGGGCGCGATTCCTTTTTGCCGCAACAGTTCAGAAACCTGTCGGGCGAGAATTGCGGGAGTCTGGAAATCGCCAAACTCGATTTTGGCGCGGGATTTCATTTCAGGCGAAGGATGCCGCCAATCGCCCCGGCTTTTTCGATGACACGGCTGTATTGCAACCGCCATTGCAAGGCGTTTGAAAATCCGCTGTCCGCTCCTTTTTGACAAAGATGGCGTGCAGGATGTCGAGCCGCCCGGTGCGCGCCGCTTGGTCGTCGTGCCTGTCATAAACAAAAACGAGCAGAGAATAGCCCAAGCCATAAATCTTCTGCCGCGCGCTTTTGAAAGGGCAGGACGACTGCGGTTGCCGGACACTCGTGACTTTGATGTCCACTTCGAGTCCGGGGAAATCAATACCCTTGGCTAAACTGCCTCGCTCGTATTGAAATCGTTTTTGTAGCGCGGTCTGAAATTTATGTTCGAGATACGTGCCAACCGCCTTGCCGTCCGTCACGCCAAACAATGCCGGCTCGGCGTGTTTTGATTCTTCCCTGGCGAAAGCAGCCGCCGCTTTCAGGAGAATGGAAACTGTAAGTGGTTTTGACATGACCTGATCGGAGAAGTCACATCCCCATGATTTGGTAACCGCTGTCCACGTAGATCACCTGTCCCGTGATCGCCGCGGCGCCGTCGCTGGCGAGGAAGGCGCCGGTGGCGCCGAGTTCTTCGGGCAGGACGTTGCGTTTGAGCGGCGCGTGGGCTTCGTAATGCTTGAGCATGTCGGTGAAACCGGCGATGCCGCGGGCGGCGAGCGTGTTCATCGGGCCGGCGCTGATGCAGTTCACGCGGATTTTTTTCGGGCCGAGATCGTAGGCGAGATAGCGCGTGCTGGCTTCGAGCGAGGCTTTGGCGACGCCCATGACGTTGTAATGCGGCACGACTTTCTCCGCGCCGTAATAGCTCATCGCCACGATGCTGCCGCCGTCGGTCATCAGCGGCGCCGCGCCGCGCGCGAGCGCCACGAGCGAATACGCGCTGATGTCATGCGCGATGCGATAGGCCTCGCGGCTCGTGTTAAGGAAATCGCCTTCGAGCGCTTCCTTCGGCGCGAACGCGACGGAGTGGAGCAGCAGATGCAGTTTGCCAAACTTCGCGCCGACATCGGTGAACACGCGCGCGATGTCCTCATCCTTCGTCACGTCGCACGGCATGATGAGCGTGTCCGGGCCGAACGTGCCGGCGAGTTCCTCTACGTTTTCCTTGAGCCGTTCGCCCTGATACGTGAACGCGAGCTTCGCGCCCTCGCGATGCCACGCCTGCGCGATGGCCCAGGCGATGGAGCGTTTGTTTGCGACGCCGAAGACGATGCCGAGTTTGCCGGAGAGTGATGACATAAATTCGTTAAGCGGTTGAATCGTTAAAATGTTGCATCGTTGCAACGTGAATTGCGGGCAGGATGGATGCGCCGGGTGGTCTTATCAAGTTTGAGTTCCGCGCTGCCGGCTCACTTGCCTCGCTCGCGCAATTCTTCGGCGGCGTTGGCCGCGAGCGCATCGGGCGCGTGGACGAGCGGGGTTTCGGGGACGGCGGGCGGGCCGGCGCGCAACATGGCCTCGGCTTTCACGGCGTCGAATTCATTTTCCCACTTCGAGATGAGGATGGTGGCGGCACCGTTGCCGATGAGGTTGGTCACGGCGCGGGCCTCGGCCATCAACCGGTCCACGCCCAGGATCAACACCATACCCTCGACCGGAATCGTCTTGAGCGACGCCAGCGTGGCCGCGAGCACGATGAACGCGCTGCCAACCACGCCCGCCGCGCCTTTGGAAGTGACGAGGCAGATGATGATGACGCTCAGCTCCTGCCAGATCGTCAGGTGCGTGTTGGTGGCCTGCGCGATGAAGATGGCGGCCATCGTGAGATAGATGCACGAGCCGTCCATGTTGAACGAGTAACCGGCGGGCAGGACGAGGCGCACGATGGGTTGCGAGCAACCGAGCTGTTCGAGCCGCGTCATCATGCGCGGCAACACCGATTCCGAGGAGGCGGTACCGAGGACGATGAAAATTTCTTCGCGGATGAATTTCAAATAGCGCCAAAGGCTCACGCCGTTCAACGCGAGCAACCCGCCGAGCAGCGCCACGATGAAGACGATGCACGTGAGATAGACGCAGAGCATGAGATGAAGCTGGGCTTTCAACGCCTCGAAGCCGAGGCTCGCGGTCGTGTAGGCAATCGCGCCGAACGCCGCCACGGGCGCGAGCTTCACGATGAACCCGATGAGTTTCATGAACGCCTCGGCCAGTTGTTCGAGGGTTTGGACCAGCGGCCGCCCGCGCTCGCCCATTGCCGAAAGCGCGAAGCCGAACAGCACGGAAAAAAACAACACCTGCACGATGTCGCCGCGCGCGAAGGCGTCCACGATGCTGC
This sequence comes from Pedosphaera sp., assembly GCA_009695195.1. Lineage (GTDB taxonomy): Bacteria > Verrucomicrobiota > Verrucomicrobiia > Limisphaerales > JADLHS01 > CAIKLQ01. The sequence continues at coordinate 24,252 of SIBJ01000022.1, read as the reverse complement.
TCGGGATGATGTTCAGGAAAAATTCGACCAGGCCGTGGCTCTGGGAGTGCGTGACGTAATTCTGGATGGACTTGGTGTCGAGCGTGGCGGGATCGGCGTTCACGCCCGCGCCGGGTTGAATCCATTTCACCACCGCCCAGCCGATGACGAGCGCGAGCGTGGTGACGACCTCGAAGTACACGATGGCTTTGAGGCCGACGCGCCCGATGCGTTTGAAGCTACCCATGCCCGCGATGCCGACGACGACGGTGGTGAAGATGATGGGCGTGACCACCATGCGGATGAGTTTGATGAAGCCGTCGCCGAGGGGCTTGAGGTTCGCGCCCGCGGCGGGAAAACAATAACCGAACACCGCGCCGAGGATGATCGCCAGCACGACCCAGGTGTAGAGATGGCGAAAGATACTTTTGCGCATAACGTATGGACTGGCTTTGCGGCGTTATAGACGAACGGCGAACGGGCACAAGCAAAACTCCGCTTCGGACGGGTGCAAGGGTGCGATTAAAGGCGGGTGCGGGTGAGAGGGTGCTGGCGGTATTTTTGGACTGCGGTGGCAAGTCGGACGCGACACCGCTTTCGAGCGAACGGGGCGGGTTGCTCATTGCCCTCGCCGTCGTCGGGGCCAAAGCGGTGTCGCGTCCGACTTGCCACCGCAGTCCATAATGCCCTCACCCGTTTTTAATCACACCCCGGGTGCAAGACTGGGGTTGCAATGTCGCGAAAATTTGCTTGGCTGTGAGCCGGAAAGGAATCGAGTTATGAAAATGAAATTGCTTCGCAGGTTTTGGTTGTTCGCGGTCACGGTGGTGGCGGCGGTCGGGTTGGCCGGTTGCAACACCGTTCCCGTCACGGGTCGCTCGCAGTTCAACCTGATGTCCACCGGCCAGGAAATGCAGCTCGGACTGACGAGTTTCACGGAATTGAAAAAGCAGGCGGCCATCAGCAAGGACGTGAACGCGAACGCGCTCGTGCAGAAAGTCGGCCAGCGCATCGCGGCGGTGGCCGGCGCCGATATGCCGGACGCAAAATGGGAATTCGTCGTGTTCGAGAGCAAGGAGGCGAATGCGTTCTGTCTGCCCGGTGGCAAGGTGGGCGTTTACACCGGCCTGCTGCCAATCTCTAAGGACGAAGCGGGCCTCGCCACCGTGCTCGGACACGAGATCGCCCACGCCGTCGCGCGGCACGGCGGCGAGCGGATGAGCGAGGTGATGTTGATGCAGGCCGGCGGGCAACTGCTCGATTCTTCGCTGGCGAATTCGGACCCGCGCTGGCGCGCGGTCGCCTCGGTGGCTTACGGCGTGACCTCGCAAGTCGGCGTCGAGTTGCCACACAGCCGAAAGCAGGAGGCCGAGGCGGACGAGATCGGGCTGATCTACATGGCGCGCGCGGGTTACGAGCCGGAGGCGGCGGTGCAATTCTGGCAGCGGTTCGGCGCGTTCAACCAGCAGCAGGGCGCGGCACAGCCGGCGTTCCTGCGCACGCATCCCACCGATGCGGCGCGCGTGAAACATTTGCAGGAATTGCTGCCGCGGGCGAAGGCAGAATTCCGACCGGCGAAATAAATTTCCCGCCGCGCTTCACGGCAGATGCGTCGCCCACTGCATCGCTTCACGCAGCAACGGGTCTTGCGCGCTGAGATCGGCGCGGATGCGGCTGTAAAGTTTCAGGTAATCGCCCAGCACGCGCAACGCATCCGCGCCCATGTCCGCGCCGGCGAACAATTCCGGGAGCGAATCCTCCGCGAAGTTCAAGCCAAGCTGCAATGCCTTCGCCGGCACTTCCACACCGAGATCGTAATGCGTGAGCAGCAGCCGGCGTTTCGGATGCGCCGTCGCGCCGCACGAATCCAGAAACCACGTCGGCGAACCGGTCGAGTCCGCGTGGAGGAGTTGGAGAAGTTTTTTCTCGATGTGCCACAACTCGCGAAGGGATTCGTCGGTGATGTTCAACGCGCGGAGATAAACGATGGTGCGCAGCAATGCGAAGTAAGCGGAGGAATAGCCCGCGCCTTCGAAGGCCGGCAGCTCGAAGCGCGCCTGCACGCCGCGGAGGAATTGCGGCGAGCGATTCAGCGCGGTGGCGATGTCTGCGAGTGTATGCACAATCAGGATGACACGGTCGGGCTTTTCAATAACGCGATCGCAAGTTTCGGATTCTTTTTCCGTTTCAAACTTCTTTCTATTTCACGAGCTTCCGCCAGCGATGGTAATTCCCGCGACGCAACGAGTGACAGATCACCTCCCAGCCGGCTGGTCGTGTGCGTTCCACCGCGCCGGTGTTCCTCCAAGCGTCGGGCCAGATCGTTCGTCGAGCCGATGTAATGCCGGCCCGAGGCCCCGCGCAGGATGTAAACGAACGGCATCTGGCTCCGCGAAAATGGTGGGTTGGCGGGGACTCGAACCCCGGACCAATGCCTTAAAAGGGCACTGCTCTACCAACTGAGCTACCAACCCAAAATCATAACTGCCATTGCGGGGACTCGAACCCCGGACCAACCCCGATCGGATCGGGGCTGCTCTACCAACTGAGCTACCAACCCACAAATCGCCGACGATTCGATCCTCTCCCGTGGATTCAATCCGGCGAAGCACCGAGGCGAAGCGGTGCGGAAATTAGTCTGCCGGCGCGGGCCGCGCAAGGTTTTTCCCCGCTCACCGACCCGCCGGGGTGTGATTAAGAACGGGTGAGGGCATTATGGACTGCGGTGGCAAGTCGGACGCGACACCGCTTTGGCACCGACGACGGCCATGGCAATGAGCCACCCGCCCCGTGCGCTCGAAAGCGGTGTCGCGTCCGACTTGCCACCGCAGTCCAAAAATACCGCCAGCACCCGCTCACCCTCACCCGCCTTTAATCGCACCCGACCCGCCGCCAAAACCCAGATTCCCCAACCGAGAAACACCACACCCGCGATACGGCCGACCCACAATCCGCGCGACACCACCTTCTCGAGCAACACCAAAATGGTGATGGCCGCGATCCACCACACGTTCATCACGCCCGCCACGAACAGCAGCGCCATGAGAAACCAGCAGCAGCCCGCGCAAAACGCGCCGTGCTTCACGCCCATCACGAACGCGCCGCCGTTGCCCTCGCGCCAGTCGGTCATCAGGAAACTCAGCGGTGAACGGCAATGCGTCAGGCAGGAATTTTTCAGCGGTGTCCATTGGAAAATTCCCGCGGCGATAAGCAGCGCGCCGGCGAGCAGTGGACTCTTGCTCGTCATCAGTGGCGAGAACAACGCGGCGCCGTGGAGCAACCATTGCGCGCCCGCCACCACGGCGCTGAATCCTGTCCACACGACGAGATAACCGAGCGCGAAAATTCCCGTAGGTACGAACGGGCGTTCGCGCGCAAAGCGCAATCTGCTATTGGCTATCAGCCATCGGCTAACTACCTTTCGCGCGTGAGCATTCTGGATGAATTGAACTGGCGCGGCCTGGTGGCGGATTGCACGGACACGGTGGAACTGACCAAACGCCTCGCCGCGCCCACGACGCTCTACTGCGGCTTCGATCCCACTGCGGACAGCCTGCACGTCGGCAATCTCGTTCCGCTGCTCGGACTGCGGCGATTTCAATTGCTCGGCCACCACCCCATCGCGCTGGCGGGTGGCGCGACCGGCAGCATCGGCGATCCCAGCGGCAAATCGGCCGAACGCCAGCTTCTCACGAAGGAAGTCCTCGACCGCAATATCGCCAGCGTGCGGCAACAACTCGCGCGCCTCCTCGATTTCGACACGAAACAAAATCCGGCGCGGCTCGTGGACAACGCCTCGTGGACGGCGGACGTTTCGTATCTCGATTTCCTGCGCGACATCGGGAAACATTTTTCCGTCAACCAGATGGTCGCCAAGGAAAGCGTCCGCGCGCGCATGGAAGACCGCGAAGCCGGCATCAGCTACACCGAATTCAGCTACATGCTGCTACAAGCTTTCGACTTTTACGTGCTGGCGCGCGACCACCACTGCGAACTGCAAATCGGCGGCAGCGACCAATGGGGTAACATCACCGCCGGCATCGAACTCACGCGCAAGAAACTCGGTAAACGCGTTTTCGGCCTCACCCTCCCGCTCATCACCAACGCCGACGGCACGAAGTTCGGCAAGACCGAAGCCGGCGCCATCTGGCTCGACCCGAAACGCACCAGCGTCTACCGCTTCTACCAGTTCTGGATCAACACCGACGACCGCGACGTGATCCGCTACCTGAAATTCTTCACATTCCTCTCGCAGGAAGCAGTCACGGCGCTGGAATCGAAGCACGTCGCAAATCCCGCCGCCCGCGAGGCGCACACAGCATTGGCGAGAGAAGTGACTAACTTGATCCACGGCGAAGCAGCCACGCAGGAGGCGATGAGCGCCAGTTTGATCCTGTTCAGCAGCAATTTCGAGAGTGTTTCAGAAAGCACCTTCAACGAAGTCGTTGGCGAAGTGCCGACAAAGGAAATCGGGAAGGCGAAGCTCGAAGGCGCGGGAATTCCGCTCGTGGAATTGCTCGTCCACTCCGGCCTCTGCCCCTCCAAAGGCCAGGCCCGAAAAGACATCGAAGGCGGCGGCGTGAACCTCAACAACGTCCGCGAACCCAGCGCCACCCGCGCCGTGACGATGAACGATTTGCTTTTCGGCAAACACGTCCTGCTCCGCAAAGGCAAAAAGAATTACGTCGTCGTGACGGCGAAGTAACGGCAGACTTTTGGAATGAAAAGCCACCCAATCGGGGTAAACTATTGCCATGCGAACGTTGGCTGAAGATACGCACCCCGAGGCCGAACGCGTGCTGCTGGAACTGCTCCGCGACGCTTCACCCGCGCGAAAACTCGGGATGGTGCTCAGTGCCAACCGCACGGGTCGCCTCCTTGCGTTCGCCGGCTTGCGGGAACGCCATCCCAACGAGTCGGCGGCGCGTCTCAAGCGTCGCCTGGCCGACTTGTGGCTCGGCCCCGAACTGGCTGCCAGGGCCTACGGCCCGTTGCCCGATCATGAATGAGGGCGAGACGGAATTGCTGGCCGCCATTGTCCGCGTGGTGCGGGCGTTCGACGCGCTGGGGGTGGATTATCTCATCGGTGGTTCGGTGGCCAGCAGCCTGTTCGGCGAACCGCGCCTGACGGTGGATGCCGATCTGGTGGCGCGTCTGTTGAGCCGGCACGCCGAACCGTTGGCGAAGAACCTCGCCGGGGAATTCTACGCGGACCCGCCCGCCATCATCGCCGCGATCCAGAATCAAGGTTCGTTCAACCTGATCCACCTCGAAACCATGAGCAAGGTGGACGTGTTTGTGAACTGGCGTAGTCCCTTCGGGGAGACGCAGTTTTCCCGTCGCCAAAAGAAATCCCTCGGCGCGGTCACGCCCGCGGAGTTGTATTTCGCAACCGCCGAGGACACGGTGCTGGCCAAACTCGACTGGTACCGCAAGGGTGGAGAAATCTCCGACCGACAGTGGCGCGATCTGCTCGGTGTGCTCAAAGTGCAGGCCGGCGCCTTGGACCGGGACTATCTGGAACATTGGGCCGGAGAACTGGGCGTGAAGGACTTGCTGCTCCGCGCCCGACAGGAAGCGGGCCTGGCTTGAACGACGCGCGAAGCAAGCGGGAATTCGACGGAACCAAAACTCCAAATCGGCTGGCGGCGGCGTGAACCTCAACAACGTCCGCGAACCCAGCGCCACGCGCGCGGTGACGACGAACGATTTGCTGCCGGTGAACACGTTTTATTGCGCAAAGGGAAAAAGAATTACGTCGTCGTGACGGCGAAGTGACCGCTTGCCCGAAACAATCTTGAGTGCATAATTAACTCCATGAGCGCACAGCAAGTCATCGAAGAATTCAAAGAACTGTCGCCGACCGAACGCGCAAAAGTCGCCAAGTTCGTCGTGGAAAACGACGACTCGTGGATACCCGAGGAATTCAAGCAAGGCATGGCGGACATCGCCGCCGGGCGCGTGGTGGATTTGGACACGGCCCTGAACGAGCCGTATCCCGGTGACAAATGAGCTATCGCTTCCGCGCGGCCAGATCCTTCTGGCGCAGTTGGAGCAAGCTCTCGCGGGAGCAGCAGCAGACGGCCCGCCGGGCCTTTTCGATTTTCAAGCAGAACCCTTTCGATCCGCGCCTCCGGGCGCACAAAATCCACCGTCTCTCCGCTCATTTCGGCCACACCATCTACGCGGTGGAAATTCCCGGAGATTTGCGAGCGGCCTTTTATCTGGAGGGAGAAACGGTTTGGTCGGTGTCCATCGGCACGCACGACATTTACAAAAGGTGAACAAGGTTCAAGGCGGCGGCGTGAACCTCAACAACGTCCGCGAACCCAGCGCCACCCGCGCCGTGACGGTGAACGATTGTCTGTTCGGCAAACACGTCCTGCTGCGGAAGGGGAAGAAGAATTACGTCGTCGTCACCGCTTCGTAGCAGCCGACGTGAGGAGGCTCTAAAATTCTTTACGGAAAAGCCGTCCGAAAAGTTAGAGCCTCCTTACGTCGGCTGCTACGGTCAGCGGATGGGCGGCCGCTTGATATTCCCAGCGTCTCGCGCCTTTGCCTTGGCGTAAAGCTTCCAAAACTTCGGCCAGAAATCGTCCTGCAACGGATGCAACGTCGGATAGCCCGGCACCACCGCGCCGCTGAACGCCCACTCGACCGGGGCTTTCACCAACTCCGCCCGCAACGGGTTTTCCAGGATGTAATTGCACACCCGGGCAAACGCATTCCGACGGCGCTCCTCTTCCTTGAGCACGTGATCGTGCGCTTGATGCTGAAATCTCTGCGTCGCAAGCTTCGGTTCCAGATACGTCCGCAGAAAAGCCATGCCGTTGAGTTGATCGGAATCCAAACGCAGCCCCATCCAAACCAGATGCAAATGGTCCGGCATCAGGCAATACGCCGGGCAGAACAAGCCCTCGCGCGCGGCGGCATGCAGGATCAGTTCGCGGAACGCCGCGTGAAACCGCTCCTCCAGCCAGCCGCGCCGACGTTGCGAAATCGGAAGCGACCAATGCACCACGGCATCGCCTTGGTAAAACTCGCGTGGCAGACGTGGAAGACAAAACGCCCGATTGCAGTCCGGTTCGTCCATGCCTATTTGTAGCAGGCGACGCAAGGAGGCTCAAACTTTCGTGGACGGCGTTCGCGCGAGGGAAGTTAGAGCCTCCTCACGTCGGCTGCTACGATTTGGCGGCGTGAACCTCAACAACGTCCGCGAACCCAGCGCCACGCGCGCCGTGACGGTGAGCGATTGTCTGTTCGGCAAACACGTCCTGCTGCGGAAGGGGAAGAAGAATTACGTCGTCGTGACTGCGAAGTGACTTCGAAAAGGCAACTCGAAAGCGGGCGATGGAGTTTGTGGGAACGCTCGCCCTCACCCCGGCCCTCTCCCTCCGCCTTCGCTGCGCTGCGGCGCGACAAGCCGGGGAGAGGGGGAATCGTTCGCCGGTGGTTTGAACGGTTGGGCGCTGGCGTTGGCAGGAGAGTCAACGAGCAATCAGAGGATGGACGAAGGCTGCTCCCCCGCTCTCCCTCGCCCAGCGGATGGGAGAGGGTGGCCGCAGGCCGGGTGAGGGAACCCGCTTGGGCGGGGTGAGGGCGAGCGTGAAACATTTTTCAACGCCACCGGTCTCGCCGACTTGTCACCCCGAAACCCGACCTGGCCCGCCGAAATCTGATGCCGGCGGCGGACGGCGGAAGGCGCAGCCAAAACTGGAGAGTCTTTTTGCGAAAACTACTGGCCGCGCCACTTGGCCAACTGCGCGCGGACTTGGGCGGCGTTGGGGTCTTCGATGGCTTCGCGAATCCGCAGTGCCTCCTCGGCGCGTACCATGGCCTGCGCCCGGTCGCCCAATTGATCCAACGCCAGAGCGGAGTTCCACAAGGCGTTGCCTGCCCCGCGCCGGTCGCCGATCTCGCGAGCGATGTCCCGATGCTGCTCGTAGAACTCGATGGCCTTGCGCGCGTCGCCCAAGGCGGCGTAGGCGTTGCCGAGATTGCCGAGGGCGTTGCCTTCCCCGCGCCGGTCGCCGATCTCGCGGAAGACGACCAGCGCCTGCTCGTAGAACTCGATGGCCTTGCGCGTGTCGCCCAAGTTCCTGTAAGCGATGCCGAGATTGCCGAGGGCAGTGCCTTCCCCGCGCCGGTCGCCGATCTCGCGGCCAATCACCAACTGCTGCTCGTAGAACTCGATGGCCTTGCGCGCGTCGCCCAAGGCGAAGTAGGCGCTGCCGAGATTGCCGAGGTCTTGGCCTTCCCCGCGCCGGTCGCCGATCTCGCGGGCAATGACCAGCGCCTGCTCGTGGAACTCGATGGCCTTGCGCGCGTCGCCCAAGGCGGCGTAGGCGTGGCCGAGATTGCCGAGGGCGGCGCCTTCCCCGCGCCGGTCGCCGATCTCGCGGGCAATGACCAGCGCCTGCTCGTGGAACTCGATGGCCTTGCGCGCGTCGCCCAAGGCGGCGTAGGCGTTGCCGAGATTGCCGAGGGCGGCGCCTTCCGCTCCACGATTCTTGGTGATCCTGGCGGCGGCGAGTTGGCCTTCCAGCCACCGGATGCGCTGGCGCGGGTGAAATCGCAGACCGCCGGTGTAAGCTACTGCGTCCACCAACTCGACGAGCAGGGCGGCGGTTTCCTGATCGCGCCGGGTTTGCAGCCAATCGAAGGCGGCTTCCAGGTGCGTTCGTTCGCGGTCAAATAATTCCACCCCGAGCCGCACATTTTCCCCGCCTTGCTGGTAGAGTTTATCCGTCGTCGCACCCACGGAGCAATAATGGCGGGCATGACGCAACCGGGCGGCGATGCGTTGGGCTTCATTGAGTTTGCCGTCGCAGAACTGGCGCACCAAGTCGTGCAGGCGAAACCGGCCATTGCTTTGGTTGTATTCCACCAGGCTCGCGTTCACGAATACTTGTAGGACGTCGCGGGCGACATCGTCTAGCCCTACACTCCACACCGCTGCGGCGGCAGGGAGATCGAAACTGGCGGAAAATACGGCCAGCCGGACCCAGTACCCGCGCAGGTCATCTGCGAGCAGTTCGTAGCTGAGTTGAAACGTGGCATCCACGGCGCTGAGTTTGTCCTTCCCCGCGCGCAGGCGGTCGAGGAGTTCGCGCACCGAAGAAAGATTCCTGCCATTCACCGCGCCGGCGAAAACTTCCAGCGCCAGCGGCAGATGGCCGCAAAGTTCTGCCGCTTCTTTGGCGACACCGTAGAAGCGCGCCGAGAGCTTGAGCAGGAGTTCCTGGGATTTGGCAGGCGCGAGGCAATCAATGTTCCGCGTAGCCAGGCCCGGCAGTTGAAACTGCGCGCGGGAGGTGACGATCAATAGACAATTGGCTGGCGGCAGGAGCGGGCGCACCTGGTCGGCATCGGCGGCGTTGTCGAGCAACAGCAAAACGCGCCCGGCGTCGTTGAGCACCGAATGATACCAGGGAGTGAGCTGGTCGAGCGAGTCCGGCAACCGGGCTTCGGGCCGAAAAACGTGGATGAGGGTCTGCATCGCCTCGACGGATGTGACGGGCGGGCGATGGTCGGGGTCGGCCCCGCGCAGGTTCAGGTAAAGTTGCGCGTCCGGGTAACGGTCCTGGAGCCGGTGGGCGAGCACCGTGGCCAGCGCGGTTTTGCCCACACCGCCCAGGCCCTGCAATCCGGCGTGTTGTTTGCCTGAGATGGTCGCGCCGGCGGCGTGGTCAGTGGTGAGTTTCTTTTCGAGATCGGCGAGTTCTTCGTCGCGTCCCGTGAAGGCGGCGGGCGGCGGGGGAAGCTGGTGGAGGGGAGAAGCGTGAACGGCTGACGCGGCTTGCTGAATCAAAGTTCCAATGATGATGTTGTCGTGTCCCGCAGAAAGCTCCTTGGCGACGACCGCCCCCGGACTGACGGTCTGTTTCAGACTGGGCACCCCGCCAACCACGGCTCCCAGCCCTGAATCGTGACTCTTAATTTCGATAGGGACTTTGGTGCCGCTTTCTCTTTGCGGGTGAAAGGGAGTCGCTTTAATAGCTCGCACCAGCCGCTGGACTTGTGCTTTCAGAACTTCAGGCGGAAACAAGTCCAGATACTGAAGACGATCCAGGGTGCGGGTAGCGTCAATCTCAATTGGCGGGACCTCGCACTCGGAAAACCGGACTGGAATGAGGTAGTTGGCTCCGGGAGCGTATTCACGATAGGCACCGATCGCCTCGAGAGCTTCTGGATAGATTCCAGTCGTGATACGTCTCTCGGTTTCTCTTGAGAGGCACAAAACAACTGCGTAGCTCGCCTTCATGGCTTGGCGGATGGCAAATCGGAAATCCTGGCCCGGGAGGATGTCTTGATCCCACCAAACTTCTTCTCCGGCAGCAATGAGCGCTTCACGTAGTTCAGCAGCTTCGCCAGCATTGTCGCGACAGTAAGAGAGAAAGACATGCTTCCTTCTCAAGGCAGGCAATCTTGGCGCACGATCCGTCACTGAAGGAGAGGACTGCGCGCCCAAAAGACGGCCTTCATCCGCATGCACCGAAGAAGGAGCGCGTATCGTTTCCGCAGTTTTGGTCGGGCTTTCACCGCCCACAATGACCACCAGTACCAAACTGGCAACCGACGCCTCGTGGAACGTTGTTTCTCCGTTGACATTGGTCGCGACTGGAATTGTGCCCACCAACTCGCCGTCCGTTCGATAGATCTCCACGTTTAAGCGGCGGTTGCCTCTCTTTTTTGCCGTGAGCAAGAAGGAGATGACTTTCGAGTTTCCTTCGGGTGGAACCTCAAGCAGCTTCTCGTGACTACCTTGGATGTCGAACTCTGGCGCGACAACGCTTGCGCGGAGTTTTGTTGGGAGCAGCCGGTGCTTCGGCTTGCCAAACTCATCTAAACTATCAACAACCAGCGACGTGGGAAAGGAAAGCGGTACTACCTCAGAAACCTGTTCGACTCGTTCCGGTTCCGTTAGTTTGGAGGGCCAGTCCGACAATCCAAGCGGAGGCGATTCTGGCATTTTAACCTGAAGCAAAAGGTCAAACGTGTCGCCTAACTTGACTCGACTTGGGACAGCCGCATCGATTCGGCGCGGTCGCTCTTCTGAATGGCTTGTGGGGACTTCAAGTCCGGACACATGTGACTGCGGAAGATGGTAATGGATTTCCTGCGCAACGTGCTTGTGAATGATGTCGCGCCCGGCCCGCCCGTGTTCAACGGAAAATGCCTCCGATGCTGCGGTGGAATCGGAGGCTAGGATTTTGGGGGCGCTGCTCCGGGTGTGTGCGTAGCCTTGATGTCGCCTTTGGCTTTGGCATCCACATCCACGCCACCCACCCCGGTGCTGTGGGCATGAATGTCGCGTCCGGCCACGCCTTTGACCTTCACGCCAACGGGCACGGCCGTGGGTGGCGGCGGGTTCTCGCCTTCGGCCTTCGCTTCGCCCAACTTGGTCTTGATACTGAAATTCCCTCGACCGCGAAACACGGCGAAGAACGCAATGATGACCAAGGCGAGAATGGCGAGGCCGATCAGGGTGGCAGTCGTGATGTCCATACTTTGATGCTGTTGTAGTCGGAGGGATTCTGCGAGTCAACCCCGCACGGAGCCACACCGCACGGCACCGCTCCGGGCAGAAAGGCGCGATAGAAACGGTCGCCGTAACTGTCAAAGGCAGAGTCGTTCCCCACATAGGGACTGGCGTCGGCTTACCCTCAGCGTGCCGGTGCAGCCGGGCCCGTTGGAGTCCAAGCTTTAGCTTGGCCGGCGAGTGGTTCGCGGTTGGCTCACTTCGCCGTCCCCGTTTTCACGAGCCAATGGTCGCCGGCGTTCGGCGCGGGCTTGAGGTCGAGGGTGGCGCAGGGTCGGTCTTGATAACCAGGGCCAACGTCCTTATTGGTGCAACATGGTCATTGAGTCCATTCGCGAGTTTAACCGCACGGTCCCGTTCGTGCCTTACGAAGTACGCACGAACGGCGGCGAAACTTACGCGGTGCCGCATCCGGATTTCATCTCCATCGCGCCGCGCGGCTCGTTTGTCATCATCATTGACAAGCACGAGCGCCCCCACCACCTGAGCGCGATTTTGATTGAGCGCGTGTCGCCGCTCAACGGGCACGCGCGTCACCGGGTCCGCAAACGCAGGGCCTGAGCCTACTTCGCCAGAACTTTCTTCACCAGCCGATTGTCGCCGTCGTTCGGAGCGGGTTTGAGGCCGAGCGTGGCGCAGAGGAGGTTGTAGAGGTGGACGTTTTCCACCGGCGCGATGGTCACGCCGCGTTTGAAGGCAGGACCGTTCGCGATGAGCGTCGCGCCCATCGAGGAAAGCTCCGGATCGAAGCCGTGCGTGGCTTTGTTCATTTCACGGGTGGACGGCTCGTTCGCGGCGCGTTTGCTGAGATACCAGGTGTCGTCGGCGACCACGATGACGGGCGGGATGCGTGGGTTTCCCTTGAAGTTGTATCGCTTCGGCATGTTCCCGGCGCGGTAGGTCTTAAAATGTTTTTCCTTCCCTTTGAAGGCTTTGAACAGCGCGTCCACGTTTCCGTCGAGCGGGCGCAGGCCGACGAGGGCGCCGGAGAAATCCACCTGCACGGTTTTCAAGTCCACGAAATCACCGAGCGCGATGGTGCGGTCGGGACTGATGTTCGCCATGCCGTGATCGGAGACGATGACGATGTTGGCAATGTCATCGAGTTTGAGGCGATGGATGCCCGCGACGAGCCGACCCATTGCCTCGTCCACAGAGGCGACGGAGGCGGCGGTCTCGGGCGAATCGGGGCCGTGCTTGTGGCCGACGGAATCCACGTGATGAAAATACAACGTCACAAAGCTGGGCCGCTTTTCCGCGGGTTGATCGAGCCAGGCCAGTCCCAGGTCCACGATTTCGTTGGGTTCGGGTTTGCCGTCGTAGCGTTTCCACTCGGTCGGCAAGATTCCCGCCATCGGCGTGCCGGTGCCGGGCCAAAACAAAACGTCCGCGCGGCGGCCTTGTTTGATGGCCGTGGCCCAGATCGGTTCGCCGCCCCACCACTCCGGGCCTTGCAGTTCCGGTTTGTTGAACGCGAAAGTTCCCTTGGTCACTGGATCGTAAATGTTGTTGTGGATGACGCCGTGATGCGCGGGCCGCCAGCCGGTCATGATCGTGTGGTGGTTCGGAAACGTCATCGTGGGGAACATCGGGATGAGCCGCTCGGCGTGGACGCCGCCGGTGGCGAGGCGCTTAAGATTTGGCGTCGGGAATTTTTGCAGATAGTCCCAGCGGAATGCGTCGAGCGAGATGAGGATCAAAATGCGGTCGCGGGGCGCGACGGACGGCGCGGTTGCGGCGCGCGCGGTGAAGAAGAGAAACGCGAGGCTCAGTGAAACCAGCAATCGGCGAAGGGTCAGGTTCATGGCCGCATTGAACCATGACCGCCGGCGGGGTGTGAAGGATTATTGCGTCAAGACCCGGGAGCGATCCGTCACTCCGGCGAGGAAATCAGCTTTTTCCAAAGCGATTCGTTGACCAAAAGTTTCTGGAGAAAATCATTTTCGTTCATCGGCGCGGGGGCTTGTTCCGGATTCAGCGGGAGGCGGAGGGTGAAGGTGGTGCCGCGGCCTTTCTCGCTGCGGGCTTCGATCTTGCCGCCGTGATGATAGACGATGAAAAAACACGCCATGAGATGGATGCCGTATTCGGAAGGCGTGTCGCTGCGGACGACGAAGGGATCGAAGATGACGCCCAAGGCTTCCTGCGTCAGGCCGGGGCCGTTGTCGCTGACTTCGACCTGGATTTCCGGCTTCGCGGTGCTGTTGAGCAATTCGGCTTTGATCGTGACCGAGCAACCGGCGGGCAGGCTGGCGATCTCGTCCTTGAGCAGCAGTTCGAAGAGTCGCGAAAATTTCGGGTGATCCACGTTGAGCGGCGGCAACGAATCCGGAATTTGATTCAGGACCGCGATCTTTTTTTCCGTGAGACTGGGATTCAGCGCGGCCACGGCGGTGTTTACCACGTCGCGCAGGACCACCGTGTCGGCAAAGTGAAAGGACGGGCTTTCCGACGCGGTCCAGAGGTCCTTGAGCAGATTGTTGATGCGTTCAATCTGCCACTGGACGTTCTGGTGATACTCCTTCCAGAAATCGGGATTGCGCAGGCCCTGCAGCTCCGTTTTCTCCTCCTGCATCTTGGCGGGCGCGAGGTCGAGAAACGTTTTGACGGCCACGAGCGCGTTGCGGATGTGATGGCTCAGGCCGGCGGCGAGCAAACCGAGGCTCACGATGCGGTCGGCGATCATCATGTTGTGGAGCACGGACATTTTTTCGCGGAGCAACTCGTCACGCTCGCGCTGGACGAGGAAAAACTCGAGGCCGCGCTTCAGGGTTTGTTCGAGTTGCGGCGGGTCCCACGGTTTGGTGACGTATTTGTAGATCGCGCCGGTGTTCACGGCGGCGATGGCGGCGTCCATGTCGGAGTACGCGGTGGCGAGGATGCGGATGATGTGGGGATTAAGCTGGCGGGCGCGTTCGAGCAGCCAGACGCCTTTCTCGCCGGGCATCCGCTGGTCGGTCATCAACAGGCCGATCTCGTCCTTGTGCGCTTCGAGCAGCTTGAGCCCTTCCTGCGCGTTCGGGGCGGTGAGGATGCGAAATTCCTCGCTGAACGCGCGCGTAAAGTTCTTCAGGGACTTCTCCTCGTCGTCCACGTAAAGAACGGCGTAGCGTTTATGGTCGTAGAGTGGTTGCATGGCTGATTTAGCGCTGGGGTTTCATCTCATTCTTTGACGGGGAACTCCAGCGCAAACTCGCAGAATTTCCCCGGTTCGGTGCGGACCACGATCTGGCCGTCGTAGTCCCGGACGATGCGATAGCAAATGCTCAAGCCCAGGCCCATGCCCTCGCCCACGTCCTTGGTGGTGAAGAACGGATCGAAGATTTTGTCGAGGTCCTTGGCGGCGATGCCCGGGCCGTTGTCGCGGATGATCAGGCGGCTGAGGCCGTTTTCAATCCGGCCTTCGATCCAGATGGTCGGGGATTCGTTTTGAAATTGTTTTCCGTTCAAGGCGTCAATCGAATTCTGGATCAGGTTCAGGACGACGTGAACAATTTTGTTCTGGTTGGCAAAGATGGTCTGCTCCTTTGTGAGGTTCTGTTCGATCTTGACCTTGTTCTTCCACTCCCCGCTCAAGAAGCGCAACGCGGACTCGACCACCCCGGCGACCTCGATCTCATCGCGACTTTCCGTCTCGGGATGCGAGAACGTGCGCAGATCGGAGACGATGGTCTTCACGCGGGAAACCCCCTCTTCGACGTCTTTGAGAATGTCCTCGTAATCCGCCTGGTGTTCCGCCGCGATGTGCTTGCCCTTCTGGCGCAAGGAATACAGACCGGTCGTGGCGTAATTGAGCGGGTTGTTGATTTCGTGAATGATGCCGGCGCTCATCACGCCGAGGGACGCCATTTTTTCCTGTTGCACGAGTTGCAACTCGGCCTCGGTCAGTTTCTTGATCGTGTCCGCCAACGCTTTGTTTTGCGTGTCCAGCTTCGAGTTGCTCGCCTCAAGCTGGACTTTGTTCTGGTCGAGCTCGTACCGCAACGCGAACTCGCGCACGCGCAACGCGCGATGCAATTGCGAACCGACGACGACGATGACGCTGGTGAGCGCGAGGAAATAGATGTTGTTGACGAAGATGCCGTGTTCCTCCGCGGGCACGGGCCCGCGCATGAGGCAGGCGCTGAGATAAAAAGCCAGCACCAGGCCGGAGGCCAGCACGCTCAAGTCCACCGACCAGCGCATGATGAACGCGATGGCCAGCAGGATGAGATTGATGCCGGCGTAGTAGGGCGAGCGCGGACCGTCGGTCGCATAGATCATCCAGCAGATGAACCCCACCGGCAGCATCGCCACGAGCAATCCCAGCGCGCGATGAAACCGTTGCGTGAAGGGCGCCCGCAAGGAAAGCAGCACCGCGCCCCCGAGCAGCGCGCAGAGCAACCGGGCTTTGAAGAACAGCCAGAGCTTGTCGGGGTAAACAAAATGATCGAGCACGACGCCGACGGGCATCAAGACCATGACCAGATAACAACCGATTTCCAGATGACGCCGGGTGATCTGGCTTTCGTATTCGGCGTAGGCGTCCAGCGCCTGCGATTTGTTTTGGGGCTCAGCTTTCACTGGTTGGCTTGCGGATTTCGAGGAACAGGTTGACGCTGGTCGGGTCGTGTTTCAAGGTCGCGTTTTCGGCGGCGGCGCGGCCCGGCGTCAACGCGTGCATCTGCTCCGCCGTGCGGTGGATGACGTGCCACTCGAGAAAACATTCCATCTCGTGGCGCGCCGGATTCGTGGTGACGTTGGTGGCGATCAACAAATCGCCCGGCGCCAACTGTTGATAAAAAATATCCATCAACTTCCGGCAGACTTTGTCGGAGAGGTAATCGAACAGCCCCGCGCAGTAAACCACGTCAAACTGTTCCGCCGCCGGGGTGGCCACCCCGCGCTCGGCTTGTTTGAGCAGTTGATGCACCGGTTTTTTGGCCAGGTGCAATTGCGTGGCGCGATTATGGCGGCGCTTGATTTCGTTGAGCCGGGTGTTGCTGTAAGCAAGCGTCTCGTCGTTGAAATCCAGCAGGGTGAAGGCGGCGCGGCTGGACAGTTCGTTTCCTGCGAGGAACCTTTGAACTTCCAGCGCGGGGCCGCAACCGAGATTGAACACCCGCAGCGCGCGGCCCGCCGCGGCGAGGCGCATCGCTTCGGTGGCGAGGTGACTGGTGAGATAGCCGATGCGATTGCGATGCGCGCAGATGGGCGGCAATTGCAGCGCATAGACGTTGATCAACTTGCTGAACAGCGAGCCGCCCTCCGCCAGATCGCGGAACATCATATTCACCATCTCGTAATCGCCCGCGTAACCCAGCGGCTTGGCGTAGGAGCGGTGCACGAAGGGCGACGTCAGCAGCAGCGGGTGCAACTGGCGTTTGGCGAACGCGCGGTGCGCGGGCACGAGGTCCGGCTCGATGCGCGCCGCGACGTGTTCGTAGTTGCCAAACAGACTGGCGATGGCGGACACCACCGGGGGCGACAAATGCGAGATGACCTCCTGTTCGAGCCGGAGCCGATCGCCCGCCGGCGCCGCGCGGAGGCCGAGTTCCACTTGTTCAAGCCACAGGCGAAGGTCGGTGAAAAACGTTTGCAGGTCCGCGAGCACGACTTTGTACTCGGGCAGAACGCGGTAAAGTTTCTGCCACTCGTGGAGGAACCCGTTGAATTGTCCGGCCAGTCCCGCCGGACTCGCCGCGGCGGAGACGTCCACGTCCGACCAGCCGTCGTCGAGCGTGACTTCGCAGACGGTGACGAGGCCGGTGTGCAGCAGGTTGCGCACGACGGCGCGGCCGGAATAAAGCGTGCGGTCCTGCCAGATGATTTTGAATTCGCGCAGGACTTCCGACGTGAGCAACACGGCGTCGGCGCTGTAAATCTCGAAGGCGGCGGCGTGCCGGCTCATGCGCAACACGCTGCCGCGCCCGTCGGCACCGTGGCTGTTCTGGAACGAGACCAGATTTTCTTTGATGGCTGCGTTTTCCATGATCGCCCGCTGGCTTTCGATCGCGTTTCACCTTAACCGAACCAGGACTCGCAATCGAGTCCCCCAAATTCACCTGACCCCGTGCGCGGGCACACGGTGGTACGTGCGGAGGTCATAATTCCGTCGTTCCATAGCGGACACGATGCCAGCCGGCGACGATTTCTTGCTCACCGCCCGACCGTCACCCGCGAATCCCGTCCCACCATGGCTGTCCCGCCGGTTGACACTCGTGTCCCGGTCACCCCCGAACGCAGGACACAACGACATCGCTGAAAAATCAGGCCAGCGTCGTCGGATATTTTTTAACGGTCAAAAATTTTGGGAGAATTTTGTTGCGTCACATGGCCGGGCGCGGTTGTCTCAGGCGTTCACCGGGTCGCGCGGCGGAAAATCCGCGACCCGGCGCGCACAACCCGGATTTTCGGAGCCCATGTCGCAGCGCGGTCCCAATCACAAAAACGAAAGCGGCGAAGCCACGAGCCTCGCCACCGTGCTCCACGATTGCCTCGGCTCCGGCGTTATCATCGTGGACGAACGGGAACAAATCCGTTGCTGCACGCCCGAAGCCGGACGCCTGCTCCACCTCCCGCCGGACCAGACCGCCGGCTGCCACTTCACAGCCCTGCCCCTTCCCATTCAGAAAATCGCCCGCGAAGCCGCCGCCATCCGCGGCCCGGTGCCGCCGCGCGTGATCCCGCTCGCCGCCGGCAAAGATGCTCCCGCGTTGCGCGTCGCCGCCTTTCCTTTTTCCGGCGGCGAGGCGAAACTGCACGTCGTCCTGACGCTGAACGACGTCGCAGTCGTCCGCCACATCGAACAAAACATCCACCGCCTCGACCGGCTGGCCACGGTGGGCACGCTTTCCGCCGGCCTGGCGCACGAAATCAAAAACGCCTTCGTCGCCGTCAAAACGTTCGTGGACCTCCTGCTGGATCAGAACCGCGACGCCGAACTCGCCGACGTCGTCCGGCGCGAAATGCGGCGCATTGATTCCATCCTGAGCCAGATGCTGCGCTTCGGCACGCCCGCCCGCCCGAGCTTCGCGGCGGTGCGCGTTCACGCAGTGCTCGATCATTCACTCCGCCTGTTGCAGCATCAGTTCGAAGGAAAGTTGATCTCGCTCAACCGCGCGTTCAACGCCGCCGACGATGCGGTCCAGGGCGACGACTACCAGCTCGAACAGGCTTTCGTGAATCTTTTCCTCAACGCCCTCGAAGCCATGGGGCCGAACGGCGCGCTCAGCGTCACCACCGAGGTCGTCTCCGAAGGCACGCCGCTCACCGCGCGTGCCGGGCACGCCCGGCTCGTGCGCGTGACCGTCGCGGACAACGGCATCGGCATCGAGCCTGGAAATATGCCGCGGCTTTACGAGCCGTTCTTCACCACCAAGCAACATGGCACCGGCCTCGGCCTCGCCATCGTCCAGCGCATCGTGCGCGACCACCACGGCGACATCACCGTCCACAGTGAACCGAGCAAGGGAACGAAAGTTCAAATTCTCCTGCCTGCCATCATCCGAACGGCTGAAGTCCAAAGTCCAATGCCTAAAGCCTAAAGTCGCTTCGTCGTTCTCCCACCCGCTGCCAAAACGGAGACTTTAGACTTCAGGCGTTAGACTTTAGACTGTCCCCGTGCAGTCGTTCACCATCGCCATTCTCAGCGACATCCATTACGCCGGCGCGACCGAGCAGGCGTGCGGCGAGGACTACGAATATCGCGACCTCACCAATCCCCTGCTCCGGCTGGCGGTGCGCGCGTATCGCCATTTCATCTGGATGCGCCATCCGCTCCGGCAAAGCGCGCAACTCGACCGGTTTCTTGCCGAGGTTGGTGACGTTGATTTCGCCGTGGCCAACGGTGATTACTCGTGCAGCACGGGATTCGTGGGCCTGAGCGACGACGCGGCGTTCGCGAGCGCGCAGGAAGGTATCGGCAAACTGCGCGCGAAATTTGGCGACCGGCTGCGCCTCAACTTCGGCGATCACGAACTCGGCAAGCTCAGTCTCTTCGGTGCCCGCGGCGGGATGCGGCTCGCCGGCTGGCACCGCTCGGTGGACCAACTCAGCATCCAACCGTTCTGGCGATTGGAACTGGGCCGTTACGTTTTGCTGGGCGTCGTCTCGACGCTCGTCGCGCTGCCGGTGTTTGGCGCGGACATGCTGCCGGAGGAACGGGCTGCGTGGGAAAAACTGCGCGCGCAACATCTCGCTGAAATCCGCGCCGCCTTCGCCGCCCTCGCGTCCGACCGGCGCGTTATTTTGTTTTGTCACGACCCGACGGCGCTGCCGTTCCTGTGGCGCGAGGACGCGGTGCGCGCGAAGCTGCCGCAGATCGAGCAGACCATCATCGGCCATCTGCATTCAAATTTGTATTTCTGGAAAAGCAAACTGCTGGCGGGAATGCCGGTGATCAGATTTCTCGGTCACACCGCGCAGCGGATGAGCGGGGCGCTGAACGAGGCGCGTTACTGGCGGCCGTTCAACGTCCGCCTTTGTCCCTCGCTCGCGGGCATTGAATTATTGAAGGACGGCGGCTATTTCACGGTGGAACTGGACGGCGACGCGCAGCGCCCGGCGCAGTTCACGTTTCACCGCTTGCGACGATAGCGGGGGATTTCCCGACTTTACGAGTGTGGGCAATGCGCTTAGTTTCCCACCATGAGCACGGTCGCCGAAATCAAAGCTGCCATTCCGAAACTCACGCTCGAAGAACGCGCGGAGGTCGCCCGGGCGCTCCATGGCTGGGATGACGACGCTTGGGACGAGCAAATGAAACGCGATCTGGCCGCCGGCAAGTTCGACAAGCTGCTTTCCAAGGTGGACGCGGACATCGCCAAAGGAAATCTTCGCGATCTGCCGTGATCTCCCAAACCCACGGCGATTTCTGGTCGTGCTTCAACGCGCTGCCCGCAGAAATCCAGGAACAGGCGCGGGACAAATACCGTCTCTGGCAGTCAGACACGTTCCATTCCGCTCTCCAATTCAAACCCCTTTTCGGAAACGTCTGGTCGGTGAGGATCAACCAAAATTATCGCGCCTTGGGCCGGAAAAGAAACAACCTGGTCGTCTGGTTTTGGATCGGCACGCACGCCGAGTATGACCAACTCTTGAAGCGATTGGAGTAATCGCTTGAACCTGCTCGAAGTCCAAAATCTGAAAGTCCACTTCCCCGTGAAGCACGGGCTGTTCAGTCCCGACTGGTCGGGAGAATTCGTGAAGGCGGTGGACGACGTTAGTTTCACCATCGCGCCGGGCGATACGCTCGGGCTGGTGGGCGAGAGCGGTTGCGGCAAGACGACGTTGGGCCGCGCCATCGTGCGGCTGGTCGAGCCGACGGCGGGAAAGATTTTGTTCGAGGGCGAGGACCTCACGGCGATGAACGGCGGTCAACTGCGCGCGCGGCGGCGGAAATTTCAGATGATTTTTCAGGACCCGTTCGGCTCGCTCAACCCGCGGATGACGATTGAAGATGTCATCGGCGAGGCGCTGGACATTCACGAGCTGGCGGATGGCAAACCGGCGCGGCGGGCGCGGATCAACGAATTGCTCGGCGCGGTGGGGTTGGACGCGGCTTGCGCGCAGCGGTATCCGCACGAGTTCAGCGGCGGGCAGCGGCAGCGCATTGGCATCGCGCGAGCGCTGGCCGTTGAGCCGAAACTCATCGTGTGCGACGAACCGGTGAGCGCGCTGGATGTTTCCGTGCAGGCGCAGATCATCAATCTGCTCCAGGATTTGCAGCAGCAACACGGTCTCGCCTACCTGTTCATCGCGCACGATCTCGCCGTGGTGGAACACATCAGCCGTCGCGTGATGGTGATGTATCTCGGAAAAATCGTGGAACTGGCCGAGGCGAAGGAAGTCATCCGCGCGCCGAAACATCCGTACACGCAAGCGCTCATCTCGGCGATTCCTGAAATGGATCCGGACACAAAACGGAAGCGCATCGTCCTGCCCGGCGATGTGCCGTCACCGATTCATCCGCCGACCGGTTGCCCGTTTCATCCGCGTTGTCCGATTGCGGAAGCGCGTTGTAAAATTGAAACGCCGCCGCTGCGAGAGTTGAATCCCGGCCACTGGACGGCGTGTCATCTCGCCGGGTAAAATCATTCGCACCGGTCTCGGCCCGGACCGGCGCGGAAAAAATCTTGCGTCCCGATGCGCCTTCCCACAGCGTTTGGCCATCCTCAAAATTTATCCATGAACCCAGCCATCATTGCCTTCGCCCTGTTGCTCGGCGGCTCGTTGAACCTGATCGCGGGCGCGGCGGCGCCAATCTCCGCTTGGCCGCAATTCCGCGGGCCGGATGCGTCCGGAGTCGCCGCGGGCGACCAGCCAGCGCTCGTCGAGTTCGGGCCGGGCAAGAATGAGCGCTGGAACGTGGCCGTGCCGGACGGCGCTTCCTCGCCGTGCATCGCGGGCGAGCGGATTTTTCTCACCGCGTTCACGGGCGGAAAGCTGGAGACGATCTGTTTGAATCGCGCCGATGGTCACGTCCGTTGGCGCAAAAGCATCACGCCGGACAAGGTGGAAGAAGTTCAAAAAGGCTGTGGTAGTCCCGCCTCGGCCACGCCCGCCACGGACGGCAAACAGGTTTACGTTTACTTCTCCTCGTTCGGCGTGCTCGCGTACGATTTCGATGGCCGCGAAGTCTGGCGGCACCCGCTGCCGCTGCCGTTTCAGGAATATGGCTTCGGCTCGGGCGGTTCGCCGGTCGTGTGCGACGGCAAAGTGTTGCTCAATCGCGATGCGGACAAGGATTCGGAATTGCTCGCGCTCGACGCGCGCGCGGGCAAAGTCGCGTGGCGGGTGGCGCGGCCAGATTTTCGCATGAGCTGGTCCACGCCAGCGATCTGGCGGCACGTGGGCGTCACCGAAGTGGTCCTCGCCGGGCAACTTCGCGTGAAGGCTTACGATCTCAAAGACGGCTCCGAGCGCTGGCTGGCGCGCGGTCTGCCGTCGGCGGTCTGCACCACACCCGTCGTCGGGGACGGGATGCTTTACCTCGCGGCGTGGTCCAGCGGCAGCGGCAATGAGCCGATGGCATTTTACGCCGACTCGGTGGCCGGTTTGGACGCCAACAAGGACGGCAAGCTTTCCCGCGACGAAATCCCGGCGGGCCGGCTCAAGGATTTTTTTGATTGGGTGGACACGGGCCACGATGGCTTCATCACCCCGGAGGAA
The DNA here is from genome assembly GCA_009695195.1 of Pedosphaera sp. Classification (GTDB taxonomy): domain Bacteria; phylum Verrucomicrobiota; class Verrucomicrobiia; order Limisphaerales; family JADLHS01; genus CAIKLQ01. Next base: position 1,580 of record SIBJ01000022.1, on the reverse strand, counting down.
TACGACGGTCGCGTCAAAGCTATGCGCGTCGGGAAAAACGTCATCATGGCCATCCGTTCCGGCGGGCGCGGCGACATCACCGAGACGCACGTCCAGTGGTCGCAAAGCAAGGGTGTGCCGTACGTGCCCTCGCCGTTGTTGTATCGCGGGAAACTTTTTGTGGTGAAGGATGGCGGGCTGGCGTCGTGCTTCGACGCGCAGACGGGAAAAGCTTTTTACCTGCAAGAGCGGCTGGATGTGGGTGGCGACTACTATTCATCGCCCGTCGCCACGGATGGAAAAATCTACGTCGCTTCGCTCAGCGGCACCGTGCTGGTGCTGAAAGCGGGGGAAACTTTTGAGGTGCTGGCCCGAAACAAATTTACCGCCCCCATCTCCGCGACGCCGGCGATCGTTGACGGCGTCACTTACGTTCGCACCGCCGATCATCTTTACGCGTTCGGACGTTAGCGGCGGGCAGTAGTACGTTTTCAGGAATTGTAGGCGACGAGGTAACGAGTCGTTCGGTGAAGCACTCCTGACGTCGTGCCCAACGGCAAAATCGCACCGCGATCCGGTGGTATTGAATTTACGGCGCGCGGGTTCGTCCAGATTATCGGGTGTAACTTTATGGCCGAAAAAACCGTCTGCCCTCCTGCAATGGCAAATCCTCAACCATCCGCCGATGGCCGCGCGCCCGTTTCTCAACGGGCGTTCACGCTGATCGAACTGCTCGTGGTCATCGCCATCATCGCGATTCTCGCCGCGATGTTGTTGCCCGCGCTCGGCCGCGCCAAGGAGACGGCGAAAAAAATTTCCTGCGTCAACAATCTTCACCAGCTCGGCCTCTCGTCGCGGATGTATGTGGACGAAGCCGACGGGCGCTATCCGCCGCGCGTCCGCGCGAATCGGTGGCCGACGTTGCTGCGCGGGAGTTACCACGACCTGGCCGTGCTCCGCTGCCCGAGCGATGGCCCGCAGCCGGCGACGGGCACGACTTCCACCAACCTTTATCCCGCCGACGCCTCGCCGCGCAGTTACATCATCAACGGCTGGAATGATTATTTCGAGGCCGACGCCGCCGTCTGGGCGGAGTACAAGAACGGCAACTCGCTCGTGACGCTCAAGGAAACCTCCATTCCGGAGCCGACCCAGACGATTTTGTTCGGGGAAAAGGATTACACCTCGCCGCATTATTACATGGACTTCGATTTTTACGACGATCTGCTGCAACTCGACCAGAGCAAGCACGTCACGGCCCGGAAGGATTCGCACGGCAACGGCGGCGGCGGTTCCAACTACGCGTTCGTGGACGGGAGCACGCGGTTCGTGAAGTTCGGCAAGGCGTTCGATCCGATCAACCTCTGGGCCGTTATGCCTGCGGTCCGGAATGTGGCGATTCCGCCGCCCTGAATTCTCGGCGGTTCCGGTGCGGTCACCGTTCCTCACTCACTTGCGTATTCCGGGGGCTGTCGGACAGTGATTCCGATTTCTGTCGGACAGCGTTCCAATTTCTGCCGGACACCGTTCCGATTCATATCGGACAGTGTTCCGGGCTGAGGTCGGACAGTTTTTGGGGCACATTGGAATGCTGTCCGACA
>SIBJ01000117.1 GCA_009695195.1 Pedosphaera sp. | reverse complement strand
GACCATGTTGATTTTGAATTCGGCACGGGCGTGCTCAAGGTGACGCCCGCGCACGACAAGGCGGACTTCGACATCGGCCAGCGCCACAAACTGCCGGTGGTGGACATCATGAATCCCAACGGCACGATGAACGAACTGGCGGGCGCGGACTTGAAAGGGCTGGATCGTTTCAAAGCGCGCAAAGTCGCCGTGGATAAACTCACGGAACTCGGCGCGCTCGTGGAGGAAAAGCCTTACGAGAACAACGTCGGCTTCAGCCAGCGCGCGGATGTGCCCATCGAGCCGCGTCTGAGCGAGCAATGGTTTTTGAAGTATCCGGCGGTAGAACAATCGCGCCTTTGCGTTGAACAAACTCAGGTTGGCAAGTTCGTCGACCGTGTAACTGCCGGCGCTTATCCTCAAATGCGCTTCCATCCCGATAGGTGGGCGAAAGTTTATGACCACTGGTTGACGAATATTCAGGACTGGTGCATCAGCCGTCAGCTTTGGTGGGGGCATCGGATTCCGGTGTGGTATCACTCCATCGGTTTGAACGCGCTCGCCAAAACCATCGAGGTAGTCCGATTGAACGGAAAGGAGTTGGCCGGAACCAACGCGCGTGAACTACGCCAATCCGCATGGCGACTGGCGAAGGAGAGCGGCTTTCTGCGGCAAAGATTCAAGAACAAGGACACCGGCTGGGAAATCTATGTCAACCGGAAAAGCCTCGAACACGGTTTTGCGAACCAGGGCCTCGTCAATATCCTGCTCGTTCCCGGCCTGCCGGAACTGCTCCATTGCTCGGTGCTCTACCAGTCGGAAGCCCACATTCCACCGATCCCGCAGGTTCGCGCCGTTCACAAATTCGTCGGTGCGCTTGAATTGACCGGCAAACTCCATCGCGTGAAGTTCACGGTGAAGGAACTTTTTGATGGTAAGAAGCTCTACGATCATCAAGCAGTGGTCGTACAAGAAAACGAGGCCGACGGTAATTCTCCGGGAACGCGTCTCCGTGAGGAGAAGTTGGTAACCCGGCCTGCATCGGCCTCGCAAATCAACGTGGCAGAATTGTTCGGCGACGTCAACCACGATCAAAGGTTCATTCGTTGTCAGATCGAAGAACCAGGGCCAGGCTGGGAACAAGACCCCGACGTCCTCGACACCTGGTTCAGTTCGTGGCTCTGGCCGTTTGCCACGATGGGCTGGCCGGAGCAGACGCCCACGTTGAAGGCGTTTTATCCGACCCACGACCTCGTCACCGCGCCGGAAATTATTTTCTTCTGGGTCGCGCGCATGATCATGGCGGGCTTCGAGTACATGGGCGAGTTGCCGTTTCGCAACGTCTATTTCACCGGCATCGTCCGCGACAAACAGGGCCGCAAGATGTCGAAGTCCCTCGGCAACTCGCCCGATCCGCTCGACCTGATCGCGAAGTATGGCGCCGACGCTATCCGCTTCGGCACGATGCGCAGCGCGCCGCTCGGTCAGGACGTGCTCTTCGACGAGAAAGACGTGGAGCTGGGCCGCAACTTCTGCAACAAACTCTGGAACGCCTGCCGCTTCCGACAAATGCAAGGGAGCGCGCCCGTCCCGGGCGCAGCGGCGGACGCCCCGCCCACCACGATTGAAATCCAGGGCGAGATTGATCCGCGCCTCCTCACGAGCGATGACAAATGGATTTTGCTCAAGCTCAACGACGCCATCCGCGAAATCACGACATCGCTGGCCGAATATAATTTCAGCGCCGCCGTGCAATCGCTCTACCGGTTCTTCTGGAGCGAGTATTGCGACTGGTATGTGGAGGCGAGCAAGGCCGTGTTCTTCGGCACCGACGACAAACGCAAAGCGAACACCGTGGCGGTGATTGATTTTGTCCTCTCGCACACGCTGCGGATGTTCCATCCGTTCCTGCCGTTCATCACGGAGGAATTGTGGCACGGGATGGGTTACGCCGAGGACATGCCGGAGCATCAGGGCGGCAAAACCATCATGACCGCGCCGTGGCCCAAGCCGTTCGACAACGATTTCCGCGATCACTATTCGCTCGACGATTGCTACCTCGAATTCGCCAACCAGAAATACGAAGTCGTCACGCAAGGCCGCAACTTGCGGCGCATCGGAAACATTCAGGCCGGCAAGAAAGTGAAGTTCGTCCTCAAACCGAACCGCGAGATGCTTCCGCACGATTGCGAGGTCATCAAGATTTTGCTCAACGCCGAGGCGCTGGAGATCACGCCGGACTTCGCCTCGAAGAAAGGCACGCCCACCGCGCACACGCCGATGGGCGAACTGTTCCTGCCGCTCGAAGGATTGGTGGACGTGGAGGCGGAGAAAGTTCGTCTCACTAAGCAGAGAGACGAGTACCAAGCCGAGATCACGAAGGTGGAACAAAAGCTCGCTAATCCAAACTTCACGCAAAAAGTCCCGCCGCAAGTTCTGGCGGAACATCAGCAACGTCTCACCGACTGGCAGGCGAAGCTGGCGCATGTGATCGAAGCCTTGAAGGCGTTCGAGAGTTAAAGCGCGTTTCCGCCGCAGGTGGGAAAGTGAGCAAGCGGGCAGGTGGGAAATGGTCCGTGCGCGCTTCTCACTTTCCCACTTTCTCACCTGCCCACTTTCCGACCCGAGACGGCTTCCGCTGTTTCCCATCTCGACGCCTCGCAGCGAGCCGCGTAACTTCCGCGCGCGTGGACCACGGACTCATCATTGACGTTGCGCTCTGCATCATCGCCGCCTGGGTGGTGGCGGTGATCTGCCAGTTCTTCAAGCAACCGTTGCTCCTCGCTTATCTCGTCGCCGGTTTCGCCATCGGTCCGAATGGATTTCGCTGGGTCACAAACGCCGAATCCATCCAGACGATTTCCGAAATCGGTTTGATCCTGCTCCTGTTTCTCATCGGGCTGGAGATGGATTTGAAAAAGATGCTCGGCTCGGGAAAAATAATCTTTCTCACCGCGCTCGCGCAAATCGCCGGCTGCATCGCCCTCGGCTGGCTCTTCTTCGGCCTCATCGGCCCGGCGCAAACCCGGCTCGAAGGGCTTTACCTCGCCGTCGCCGCCGCAATGAGCAGCACCGTCATCATCGTCAAGCTGCTCTATGACAAACGCGAAATGGAAACGCTCGTCGGTCGCATCACGATCGGCGTGCTGGTGTTGCAGGACTTGTTCGTGATCTTGTTTCTGGCGGTGCAGCCGAACTTGAAAGACCCGCACCTTGCGCCGCTCGCCCTCGCGCTCGGAAAAGTCATCCTGCTCGTCGGCGTCGCGTATGGCGTCAGCCGCTTCGTGCTGCCGCCGATATTCAAATTTGTTTCGCGCCAGCCGGAACTCGTTATGGTCGGCGCGCTGGCATGGTGTTTCGCGATGGCCGGCTTCGCGGCGCAACTCAACCTCTCGCGCGAGATGGGCGCGCTCATCGCCGGCGTGATGGTTTCCACGTTCCCGTACTCGCTCGACGTGGTGGCGAAGGTCACGAGCATCCGCGATTTTTTCGTGACGCTGTTCTTCGTGGACCTCGGGATGAAAATTACCGTGCCGACGCTCTTGTTCGTGCTGTGGATGATCGCGGTCAGCGCGTTCGTCGTGGGCAGCCGGCTCGTCACGATTTTTCCGGTGCTCTACCGGATGCGGCTCGGCCATCGCGTCAGCCTGCTGCCGGCGGTGAACCTTTGCCAGATGAGCGAACTCTCGCTCGTACTGCTCACGCTGGGCGCGAACAGCGGCGACGTCTCGGCCAACTCGATCAGCATCGCGGCGTTCGCGTTCGCGTTCCTCGCTGTGGACTCGACCTACGCGATCACGAAGAACGACGTGATCCTGCGCAAAGCCTCGCCCTGGCTGGCAAAAGTGCGGTTGCCGGATCTGCCCGCGAGCGAAGCCGGCCACGCGCTCGCTGAACGGCCCGCGCGGATTTTTCTACTCGGCTTTTCGTGGACGGCGAGTTCGTTGCTCGAAGAGATCACGCGCGAAAAGCCCGCGCTCCTGCGCGATCTCGTCGTGGTGGATTTCAACCCGCAGGTCAGCGAACGCCTACGCGCGCGCGACGTGCGCGTGGTTTACGGCGACATCAGCCAGCGCGACACGTTGCATCACGCCGGCATCGAACACGCGCACGTCATCGTCTGCTCGCTGCCCGACACGGTGCTCAAAGGCGCGAGCAATCGCCGCCTGTTGCAACAACTCCGCGAGCTCAGCCCCAAGGCGCAGATCATCGTCCACGCGGAGAAGATTGCGGATGTGCCGGAACTTTACGCCGAGGGCGCGAACTACGTCAGTCTCCCGCGCCTGCTGGAAGCCACCGAACTGTTGAGCGCACTGCATGCCGCCGAACACAATCTCCTCGATCAAAAACGCAAGGAGCAGTCGGAACAATTGGAACAGCGAAGCGAAGTGATTCCCTGATCCGCGCGACAAGCCTGGAATTTGCGTCCACAGCCGACGAGCAGACCGGCCCGAGCGATATTGCCTTCCCGCCGGGCCGGCGGCAGACTGACGACATGAAAGTCACCAGCTTCCTCCTCGCGGGAATCATGTTGCTGAGTTTCGTTGCCACTGGCCTCACGAACCCGAATGCCCAGTCCGAAGCCACGCGATTGGAGCAGGAGGGCCGGTTCCAGCAGGCCGCGAGCGCGCTCACCACCGCGCTCGCCGCCGGATCGCTTGCGGCCGCGGAACGCAAGGAGCTTGAGTTTGAACTCGACCGGCTCGACCGCATCCGCAAGGACTACAAGCACTCGAAGGATGCATTGTTCAACGAACTCAAGGCGTCGGTGAAGGATTTGTCCGCGGCAGAATTCGAGAAGTGGATCGCGGAGGGACGGTTCGATAGCCGCGAGATTGACGGCGAGCGGCGCTTCGTGGGGTCGAGCGTGAGCAATCTTTATTTTCGTTACCCGGCACTGGAGGCGCGCCGCCTCAAGCCGAAGGACACCACGAAGTTTGAGGCCGACGTGCTCGCCGCCGTCCGGGCGATCAAACAGGCCGCGCTCGCCGAGAAGAAAAGTTATGTCCTGCCAAAACGTTTTCGCAATACGATGGTCGTCACCGCGAAGGCCGACGCCGCGCCGGACGGTGAAATCGTCCGCGCGTGGCTGCCGATCCCGCGCCAGCTTCCGTTCCAGACGGATTTTCAAGTGTTGTCCGCGAAGCCGGCCACGAAAGAGATCAACAACGCCGACAGTTTCATCCGCGCCGCGTTGCTCGAAGCGCCCGCGCGCAAAGGCAAGCCCACGCAATTCAAACTCGAATACGAGTACACGGCGTACGGCGTTCACTTTGAGATCAAGCCCGACGACGTGAAGCCGGTCAATGCGAAAGACCCCGCGCTCGCGCCGTGGCTGCGGCCGACGGTTCACGCCGAGTTCACGCCGGAAATCCACCAGCTCTCGACCGAAATCGTCGGCGACGAGACGAATGATTTCCGAAAAGCGAAGAAGTGCTACGACTGGATCGCCGACCAGATCAAATACAGCTTCGCGATCGAGTATTCGACGATCCGCAACATCAGCGAGTATTGCCGGACGAAACGCTACGGCGATTGCGGGCAGGAGGCGCTCCTGTTCATCACGCTCTGCCGGCTCAACGGCATCCCCGCGCGCTGGCAGTCGGGGTGGAACACGTTCCCCGGCGGCAAGGACATTCACGACTGGACGGAAATTTATCTCGCGCCGTACGGCTGGATGCCGGTGGACCCGTACATGGGCATCTGGGCGATGCGTTACGCGCGCAAGCTCACGCCCGAGCAGCAACGCGAAGTGCGCGACTTTTATTTCGGCGGACTGGACCAATGGCGCATGATCGCCAACAGCGACCATTCGCAAACGCTTTCGCCGCCGAAGAACTCGATGCGTTCGGACAATGTGGATTTCCAGCGCGGCGAACTCGAATGGGGCAATCACAATCTTTACTTCGACAAATACAGCTACGACCTCGAAGTGAAGGAAGTTCCCGTCCGGTCTTATCCGGTGAATAACTAAGTATAACCAAGGGTTGACGACGTACGGAACGGTGGTAGAACCGAGTTGTCATGACCTCCCGTCTTTCTGGTTGGAATTCCCGTGCTTGCGGGCAGCTCCGCCTGAGTTGTCGGGCGATTTGTCATGGCGAAAAAACCAAACAAAGAAGTAAGCCTATGAAAAAACTCTGTCACCTCGGGCCGGGGCTAAACCCGGTCAAATGGTTGGTCTGCGGTTTGATCAGCGCCGGCTTGGTGGCCAACGCGGCGCCGACCTTTCCGATGCCAAATCCCGGCATACACCCACCGGGCTTTGTGTTGCATCTGCCAGCGACTGGCGCGCTGTTTCTCCCGCCCGGCGGCGGGCTGGGGCCGTTCCTCTTCGGCGACGCCCTGCCCAGTCCGGACCTCCATCACTGGGAGGTGGAACTGTTCAACCCCAGCCCGATCGGGCTGACCTCCAACGTCACCTTCAGCACGACGGCCGGCCTTTTCTCGGGGTCCGCGATTCTGCCTTCCGGCAGTTCGTTGTACTTCGACGTGATGTATCCGGACCTTCCTGAAGTCTTCCCGGCCTGGTCGTTCACGGCCGCCGCCGGAGTGGGCATGGCGGGGCCAATCACGGTGGACACCGATGTGTTGGAATATCCGTTCCCCGTCGGGGCCGTGCCGGGCATCGGTGCCGTCATTCCGGGCGGCGCACCGGGCGCCTTCTTCGGCCCGTTTGCACCGGGAATCCCGACCGTCACGCTGACGATCGCGTCGGTGCCGGAACCGAGCAGCTTGCTGCTGCTGGGCCTCGGGACGCTGGGCTGGATCGCCCGGATCAAACGACGCCATCGCGGCTGAACCTCACACAAGTTCCGTTCAGAGGCCGTTCACGGATTCCGTGGACGGCCTTCGTGTTTCCGGGGGAAAGTTCTGCTCGCGCCGCGCGCTCGGCTCGCTCAGGATTTGCGCGGATGAAAAAATCTGAACAACGCCGCGCACTCGTCGCCGCCGTCGCCGCCGCGCGGGCTGCCGGCGCGCTCATGCGCAAAAACCTCCACGCGCCAAAGAAGATCAACGAAGAAACTTTGCACGACATCAAACTGGAACTGGACGTGCGCTGCCAGAAGTTGATCGAGCGGATGCTGCACCAGGCGTTTCTAAAAATTTCATTACTCGGCGAGGAAGGCGAATCCGGCTCGGCGAACTCCGAGCATCGCTGGGTGGTGGACCCGATTGATGGCACGGTCAACTTTGCACACGGCATTCCGCACGCGTGCGTCTCCATCGCGTTGCAAGTGCGGAGTGCGGAGTGCGGAGTGCGGAATCAGCGGACACTTCACGTCACTCACCATCCGTCACACGTCACAATGCTGGGAGTTGTTTACGATCCGTTCACCAGCGAACTTTGGACGGCCATCCGCGGCGGGCCTGCCCGGCTCAATGGAAAAATCATCCACGCCAGCCAACGCCGCAAACTTGGCGAGGCCGTGGTTTCGATCGGTTTCTCCAAGAGCAAGGCGAACCTTGAACGGTCGCTGCCGCTGTTTTGCTTTTTGTCCCGGCGCGCCCGCAAAATCCGCATCATGGGTTCCGCCGCGCTCGCGCTCACCTACGTCGCCACGGGCCGGTTCGATGCTTACATCGAGCGCCGCATCAGCCTTTGGGACATCGCGGCGGGGGGATTGATCCTGGAGTGCGCGGGCGGGAAATTTTACGCCGAACCGGTCGCGGGCTACCATCGTTACCGCATGGTGGCGAGCAACGGTTTGTTGCACCGCCAATTGCGGGTGCCAAAATAATGCGAGCCATCAAGGCGAAATGCTGAAGCTTCCGGCGACCGCATAAGCGAGCGGATTTGCGTCCGGATTATTTGGATCATAATAATAGGGCGATGGATAAACTTTCCCGGTGAACCCGCCCGCAGTGGCTGTGTCGAAGTTTAGAAAGACCGTCAAATCCAGATTCAGTTCAACGAACGCAACCGGTAGAAGCTTGCCATTGTACGGCTCTTGCAACCACACGTAGGAATAGAGACTACCCGGCGAGCCGTTGTAAGTGTAGGTGCCGCCACCGTTGGTGCCGGTGGCATTGAAAGCCACGATGAGCGTTCCAGTGGTCCCGTTGGTGAAAACCAGCGTCAACGTGCGCGAATAAACCGTCTTGGGCGCAAAAGTGGAAGCGGGGTACTGGATTTGCGCCGCACGGAAGAACCGGCGACTGGCGCTCGCTGAAGCCGTCGTCGCATTTGTCGGCGTGCCCGACAAATCGATCCCGAGCTTTGATGACGTCCAACTGGTCAGGTCACTCGACGTGTAGAGCCGGCTGTCCGCGTAGAGCCGATTGCTGAACGTGAGACTGACGTTGGAGTTTGATTTTGAAATCTTCAGATTGAGATTGGTCACGAGCGGCAAACCATTCGTGTTGATGTCGAAGGCCGTCGCGGCGGCGCCAACCCGTCGAATGGTAAGGGCGTTGAGAACCACGTTGGTCAGTGGCTTGTCGTTTGCACCGGTGGCGACGTGGTTGATGGCATAGACCACGTTCGAGCCGCCGTAGAGCCGCCCGAAGATCGTATGCACATCGTTGAGCCAGGGCGTTGGTTCAACCGTGATGAAATACTGCGCGCCGTTGGAGTCCTTGCCCGAATTGGCCATGGACAGCACGCCGAAGGCATCATGGCGCAGGCTGGGCGTGAACTCGTCCACGAACGCATAGCCAGGGCCATCCGTCCCCAATCCGTTCGGCGAACCACCTTGGTTCATGAAACCGGCGATGACCCGGTGATAGATAGTGCCGTTGTAAAAGGGATTGGTCTTCACCAGACCCGACGGGAGATCCAGCCACGAACGCTGCCCGTTCGCCAGCGCGATGAAATTTGCGACGGCCTTCGGCGCGGAGGCATAATAAAGCGCACAGGTATAGCCGCCCATGCTGGTGTTGAACTCGGCGTAAATGCCGTTCGTGTATTGCGCCCGCCCGGCAAACGGCAAACCGAGCAAAGCCACGGCTAAGGCCATCCTTCGTATGATGCAAATACAACCAAGCTTCATTGTGAGTTACAATCCGCCCGCAGAATCAACTGATCCGCGGGCGACCGTCGCAACGTTAATTCATGCCGGCCCTTTGTTCAAAGCGAAACCTCGCTCCCATGCGGCTTTTAACATCACCAGCGCCTTCGCGCGGTGGCTCAACCGGTTCTTCACGTCCTCACCCAGTTCGGCGAACGATTGCGTGAATCCTTCCGGCACGAACAGTGGGTCGTAACCGAAGCCACCCTGCCCGCGCGGCGTGAAGAGTATTTGTCCCTCGCACGCGCCGTCGAACGATTGCCGATTGCCGATTGCCGATTGCCGATTGATTTCAACTAACGCGATGACGCAGCGAAAGCGCGCAGTGCGTTTCTCCGCCGGGATGTCTTTCATCAATCGCAGCAGCCTGGCGATGTTGTCCGCATCCGCCGAGTTGCCCGGCGCGCCGGAATCCAGCGCGGCGAAGCGCGCGGAGTGAACGCCGGGCGCGCCATCGAGCGCGTCCACTTCCAGGCCGGAATCATCGGCCAGCACGAAGCTGCGTGAATCGTGAATCGTGAATCGTGAATCGACTGTCAACCATCGGGCAAGCTCCTCAGCTTTCTTCGTCGCGTTGCCGGCAAAGGTGGCCGCGTCCTCGATCACTTCCGGCGCGGCGGGGAAATCTTTCAGCGTGATATAGCGGAAGCCCTCGCCAAGGATGGCGCGGATTTCTCCGACCTTGTGCGCGTTGCGCGTCGCGATGATGAGCGTGGTCATGCGCGCCGACAATAACGGCGGGGGCGGGAATGATAAAGCGCATCTCGCGGAGCGCGGGCAGCCTGCCCGCGGGTCCGGACCTCCCGCCAACTACTCGCGGACGAGCCGTCCGCGCTCCGATCACAAATCCTGTCGCGCGCGATAAAACCGGAATAGAAGATTGGTGGACGTAAAATCCGTAACGTTGAAGGAGTTGGCGGGCGCGACGTTCGTGGCGAAGGCGGCCCAATTCGTCAGGTTGGTGGAACTCTCGGTCGCGTACGTCTGCCCCGCGATGCCGAGGATGGTCATTTTGAACTGGCCGTTGGCGAGGCGAACGGGGTTTTGCAACACGGCGTTGGTGAGCACGAACACGCTCACGACGGCGGAAGTGGAGGTGTTCCCGCTGTTGTCCGTCGCGCGCGCGGTGAAGTTGTAATTGCCCGCCGCCAGATTGTTCGCGGGAAAAAAATACGGCGCGATCGTCGCGCTGCCGAGCAGGGCCGCGCCGGAAAAGAACTGCACGTTCGTCACGCTGCCATCGGTGTCGTTCGCACTGGCCTGAAGCAGGAAGCTGGCGGGCGCGCGGAAGCGGGCGTTGTTCGGCGGATTGGTCAGGTTGACGGACGGCGGCAGGTTCGCGGAGGCCACGATGACGTGTCCGGTCTGCTCGCGATGTGGATTCATGAAGGCAAAGAAATGCTTGTTGCAAACGTAGAAGAAATCCCCGGCGTTCGTGAACGTCACCGAGTAAGTCGCGTGCGCGGCCAGGTCGCCACTGCCCCAGAGCATCGCGGCGTTGGTGCTGGACGTGTCGTGCGCATTCACCGAAGCGGCATTGGTCCACTGGATCGTGTCGCCGACGGAAATGTTGATGTTGGTCGGCGTGAAGTAATAATCCTTCATCTGCACCTGGAACGTCGCCGCGCGCAGCGACAGTCCGTTCAACCCGAGGACGACGCCGAAGAGACACCACAGTTTACTTCGCATAAATCTTTTCACGGCAGCCGCCACGTCATGGCCACCAGCACGGCGTGCGCGGTATAATCATTGAACCCGCCCGAACCCGGCTCGGCGTAGTGGTAAAAACCGTACTGCAATTTGACCGTGCAGTTTTTCGTACGATGAGACACTAACCCGGCCTGCAATCCGTGCAACTCGTAGTCCATCCCGACCGGCAGGCCGATGGGATTGTTCTGCCGAAAATCCGCCGTCGAAAACGTGTAGCCCGCCGTGAGGTCGGTCTTGTCATCGAGCGCGTAACGCCCGTGACCCATCACGCTCCACGTCTGGCCGCGATACGGCACGACGGCGTCCGTCCGTTCGTGCATCGCGACGCTGCGCACGTCTTGATACGAAATCGTCGTGAACAAATAGAGCCGTTGCCACGGCGTCAACGTGGTGTTCAGGCTGAAAACTTGCGCGTCGTAATTCCCGGCGAAGACGCGACCGCCGGGTGAGTAATCACCCGGCACGACGTCGGAGAGCACTTCCGTGGTCGTGTGATAATCCGTCGCCACCAGCCGGTGCGTGAACGTCGTCGTCAGCCAGCGCGCCGGCCGCAACGTGAGCCGCGATTCCACTTCCTGCGTCGTGCG
>SIBJ01000116.1 GCA_009695195.1 Pedosphaera sp. | reverse complement strand
TGATGCGCCCCCGGCAGGAAATCATTGCCGAAGCCACCCAGAAAAAATCAACGACACATGCCCTTAACTAAGCGCCATTCACGGGTGAGGGCATTATGGACTGCGGTGGCAAGTCGGACGCGACACCGCTTTGGCACCGACGACGGCGATGGAAATGAGCAACCCGCCCATTCGCTCGAAAGCGGTGTCGCGTCCGACTTGCCACCGCAGTCCAAAAATACCGCCAGCACCCTCTCACCCGCACCCGCCTTTAATCGCACCCCCGTCTCGGTGGCTATGGAAAGCGCACTTTACACCCCGGGCGATTTCTCTAAGCTCGCCGCACTTTCCGCGCGCTATGGCCAAAGAAATCACAGAGATGCCGGTCGAACTGGTGACGACCGAATTGCCGGACACCAAAACCCTCCGGCTGAAATGGCCGGACGGCCATAATCCCGAGTTCAAGACCGGTCAGTTCATCACGATCTTCTGGCCGGACACGCCGGGTTACAAACGCGCCTACTCGCTTTCGTCCTGCGCGCTGGATCGCGGGCATTACGAGGTGACGATCAAGCGCGAAGGCAAGATGGGCACGCGCATCGTGGACTGGGCGAAAGCCGGCGACACCTTCGGCGTGCTGCCGCCGGCGGGGAAATTTCTGCCCGTACTCGAACCGGAGAAACATCTCATCTGCATCGCGGGCGGCTCGGGCGTGACGCCGTTCCGCGGGTTCGTGCGCGAAGCCACGCGGCGCGAACTGGCCACGAAGATCACCGTGCTCTACAGCGTGCGCACGACAAACGACATCATTTTCAACCACGAGTTTCACGATCTCGCGGCGGAGAATCCGAATTTCAGTTTCTACGTCACTTGCACGCGGCTCGTGCCCGAGGACCCGTGGACGGGCCATCGCGGTCGGATCACGGCGGACTGGGTGCGCGAACAGGTTCACGATCTGCCCAACACGGTTTTCTATGCGTGCGGCCCGAATCCGCTGGTGGAGTTCGCCGAGGAAATCGTGCTCAAAGGATTGGGCGTGCCGAAGGAGCAAATGAAGACGGAGAAGTGGGGATGAACTGAATGCAAAGGACCTGCCGAGTCTGTTTGACCGTTTCGATTCTTCTCTTTGTGCTAGGGTTCTTCATTCTGTGCTCTTGTCCAGGTTGGTATGCGATTGCGACGGCGTTTGCCATAGTTCCGGCGTGGAAGGGCGTCGGAGCGATCCGGCGCTGGGGATTAATTTGTCTCTCGGCCTGTCTCGCCATGACAGTTGTTCACGGGATCGCAAAGTTTAAGGACGACGAACGTATGAAGGCTCGACAACGCGCACTCCAGGAAAAATTGAACGGCACAAACCAATCTGTTCAGATGCCAGTCGCAACTAATTCTTCAACCACAACGAACACACCTGCTCGATAGCATGTTGAAACGCACTGCACTTTTCGCCGCGCATCAAAAGCTCGGCGGCAAACTTATCGAATTCGGCGGCTGGGAAATGCCCGTGCAATACACGAGCATCACCGACGAACATCTCGCGGTGCGGAACGCCGCCGGCATCTTCGACATTTCGCACATGGGCGAGGTCACGGTGAGCGGCGCGGCGAGCGCGGAGTTCTTGAATCAGGTCCTCACGAACGACATCCGCAAACTCACGCCCGGTCTCGGCCAATACACGCTGATGTGCAACGAGCGCGGCGGAGTGGTGGACGATCTTTACGCCTACTGTTTGTCTGGCGGCGTCTATTTTCTCATCATCAATGCGTCGCGTATCGAGCCGGACGTGGCGTGGTTGCAAGCGCGCGCGGCGGAGTTCCCGAAGCGCGGCGAACTGCGGCTCACGGATGCGTCGCACAACTACGCGGCGGTCGCGGTGCAAGGCCCGCGCGTGAAGGAGTTCATCGGCGAAGTGATTCCGGGGCCGTCGTCCTCGGCGCTGCGGGTCGCGACCGTGACGGATTTGAAGAAGAACGAGATCGGCGGGTTCGCGGTACCGGGCTGCGGGAGCTTGCTGGTTTCACGCACGGGTTACACCGGTGAAGATGGTTTTGAAATCGTCGGCGCGGATGAGGCGATGCAAAAAGTTTGGGACACCGTGCTGGCGAAGGGGCAGCCGTTTGGCCTCAAACCGTGCGGCCTCGGCGCGCGCGATACGTTGCGCACGGAAGTTTGTTATCCGCTGTATGGTCACGAGTTGAACGAGGACACGTCGCCCATCGAGGCCGGCGTGGGATTTTTCGTCGCGCTCGACAAGGGTGATTTCATCGGACGCAACGTGCTGGCCGAACACAAGTCCGGCGGCGTGCGAAAAAAATCCGTGGCTTTCAAGATGACCGGGAAGTCCGCGCCGCCGCGACCGGGCTATCCGATTTGGGCTGCGGGTGCAAAGGTCGGCGAGGTCGTGAGCGGGACGCAGAGTCCGTCGATCGGCATCGGCATCGGCATGGGCTACGTGCCCCCGGGCATGGCGAAGCCGGAAACGCCGATCGAGATCGAGATCCGCGGCAAGCGTGCGCCGGCGGTGATCGTGAGCAAGCCGATCTACCGAAGGAATTGACCACGGATTTCGCGGATTGCACCGAGGGAGGGAATGGTTTTTAATCCGCGCTGTCCACGGTATCTGTGGTGAAGTATTTTATGAGCAATGTTCCCTCCGATCTGAAATTCGCGAAGTCGCACGAGTGGGTGCGCGTCAGCGGCGACACGGGCGTCGTCGGCATCAGCGATCACGCGCAACACGAGTTGACGGACGTGGTGTTCGTCGAATTGCCGGAGGTTGGCCGCCAGGTCAAGGCCGGCGAGGCGTGCGCCGTCGTGGAATCCGTCAAGACCGCCAGCGATATTTATTCACCGGTCAGCGGAGAAGTTGTCGAAGTCAACAAGGCGGCGGCGGACGATCCGGCGCTGGTGAATCGCGAGCCGTTCGGCGGCGGTTGGTTTTTCAAGATCAAGTTGAGCGATCCCGGCGAACTCGGCGCGCTGCTCACGCCGGAAAGTTACAAGGCGCAGATTGGCGGGTAAGACGATGGTTCGGCTACTGTAGCTGCCGCAAAGCCCGTCATTCGCTCGGCACGCCGGGCGCGATCTTGCAATCCGTTCGTCCATGAGTTAAACCTGAGCCGTGAGTGTGACTGAATTGATCGAAGAAATCCAAAACCTGCCGGCGCCGGAGCGCGAACGGATTTTTGAATTCGTCCTGCACGCGCAAAGGCCCGACTGGGCAAAGCCCAAGCCAGCCGGCTACTTCGCCGACTGCTACGACCAGGACGAAACCGCGGAGTCAAACTGGTTTGCCGCGCGCGGGCCGAAGGCCATCCTGTCATGAGGCAGTGGGAAATTTATCTTTTCCCGTATCGCGACGAACAACCCCATCCCGTGGTGATTCTTTCCAACGACGAGCGTTGCGCGAACGAAGCCATCACTCATGTCAACGGCCTGCTTTGCACTTCAGTGCGGTTGAACCGTGAATTGAAACGTCACGAAACCGGACTGGATGAAGCCGACGGGCTGGATTGGAAAACCGCAGTTCGCTGCGATTTCATTTACGCGTTACCAAAAAATGAGTTTCTCGAAAAACGCGGCGAGGTGAGCCGGTTGCGACGCGCCGCGATCACCCGCAAGCTGGTTGATTGTCTTCGCCTGCCGCTGGATTTTTAATAGCTGCTATTTCGTCATCGTGAAAATCCGCCTTTTTATCAAACCCTATTGTGGCTGGTGCGATCGCGCCGAACACTGGCTCAAGGCGCATGACATCAAACACGAGACGCTCGATGTCATCGCCGATCCGGAAGCTTACGACGAGATGATCGAACTCTCCGGCCAGTCGCTCGCGCCGGTGATTGATGTGGACGGCGAAATCCTCGCCGACTTCGGGCCGCGGGAACTGGAAGTGTTCTGGCAGAAGCTAAAAGACACGGCATGAAGATCAACGCAGAGCTGCAGAGGACGCAGAGGACGCAGAGGCTCGCAGAGGTTTTCTTCTTTGCGATTCTCCGCGTCCTCTGCGTCTCTGCGTTAAAGTGAATTTACATTGAATGACGACCGTTGAATCCAAACCCCGCCCGCGCCTGCCCGAGTGGCTGCGCACCAAGCTGCCGACGAGCGAAAGTTTTTCCCGCACGCGCGCGCTGCTCGATGAGTTGAAGCTGCACACCGTCTGCGAGAGCGCGAAGTGTCCGAACCATTGGGAATGTTGGAGCAAAGGCACGGCGACGTTCATGATCGCGGGCGACCGTTGCACGCGCGCCTGCGGCTTTTGCGCCGTGAGCACGGCGAAACCGCTCGCACTCGAAGCCGACGAACCTCAGCGCGTGGCCGAGGCGACGCGGCGGATGAAATTGAAACACATCGTCATCACCGCCGTCGCGCGCGACGATCTGGCGGACGGAGGTGCGGAACATTTTCAGCGCACGATCGAAGCGGTGCGCGCGTTGAATCCGGGCATCGTCATCGAAGTGCTCACGCCGGATTTCAATGACCGCGACCGGGACATCGAGATGGTGCTCGCCGCGAATCCGCACATCTTCAATCACAACCTCGAAACCGTCCGCCGGCTAACGCCCTCGGTGCGTTCGCGCGCGACGTATGACCGCAGCTTGAGTGTGCTGGGGAAAGTGAAGAAGCTCGTAGCGGCGTCTCGGCAGAGCGCCGCCAATCTCGGTTCTTTGGGAGAGTGCGGCGGTCTGCCGACCGCCGCTACGATTTACACGAAGTCAGGAATCATGCTCGGCTTGGGCGAGACGGACGACGAAGTCATCACGGCGATGAACGATTTGCGTTCCGTGAACTGCGACATCCTCACACTCGGCCAATATCTTCAGCCCACGCTCAAACATCTGCCCGTGGTGGAATTTGTGCCGCCGGAAAAGTTCGCGGAGTTGGGCCAGCGTGCGGAGGAGTTGGGTTTCGTTCATGTCGCCAGCGGGCCGATGGTGCGCAGTTCGTATCACGCGGACGAGGTTACGCTGCCATCACGGCCCTGACGGACTGAGCCGGTGGCGGAAGACAAGCCAGACCGCCAGCGCCAGCAAGCCGAGCGCGAAGAGCGTGCCGAGCCAGAGCACGACGGTGCGGACGATCTTCGCGTGGTCCAGCGCCGCCGCGGTGCGTTGCTTCTCCGCCGAGAATAGAAGGTCAATTTCCTTGTCGGCGTTGGCGATGGCGACTTCGTTTTTGAGCCGCAGCGTCAACCAGCCTTCCGCGTTTCGGTCCCAGCTTTCCGGCAGGCGCGCGAGTTCGTCATCGGAAGGAATCAGGAGACCGTTGTGCGACCAGAACGGCGCGAACTCGCGCGTCCACAACCGCGCCACGCCGTGGTTCAAGGCGAGGGAATTGAGGCGCGTCCAAAACAGCGGACGCACCTGATCGGTCACGGAAAAATCCAGGAACGCCTCGCTGTGAATCAATCCGTGGCGCTGGCTGACTTGAAACCCGATCGCGCCGACGACCCGGCCGTCCGGCCCCTCGGCCACCTGGAACTCGGTGAGCCGTTTCTCCATGCCGTCCGTGGGCAGGCGCATGGATTCCCAAAGCGACTTCAACGTGGCCAGGTCGTCCACCGTGGCGCGGCGGATGCGAAAAGTTTCAGCGCTCATCGGGCGCAATGTTGGGAAATGCCCGGAAAGATTTCAAGACGTGAACTTCGACCTCAGCCCCGTCGCCCGGCGCGGGCCGCCGCCACGAACTCTGCGGCGCGTTTTGTCAGCGCGGGCCAGTCGTCGGTTTCCAAAATCTCCTTACCGAGCAGCGCCGAGCCGGCGCCGACCGCCACGCAACCCGCTTTGAAAAAATCGCCGATTGTTTTCAAGTCCACGCCACCGGTGGGGACGATTCGCAAATGCGGCAGCGGTGCGCGGATGCCTTTGATGTAGCTCGGGCCAAGGCCGTCGGCGGGGAAAAATTTTACGAAGTCCGCCCCGGCTTCGTGGGCGAGTTGCGCTTCGGTCGGCGTGTACGCGCCGAGCATCACCGGCTTGCCGGCGCGATGCGCGAGGGCCACGAACTCCGGGCGGCAAATCGGCGTAACGACGAATTGCGCGCCCGCATCCAGCGCTTGCTGACAATCAAACGGTTTCAAGATCGTGCCCACCCCGATCAGTGCCCGATGGGCAATTTTCTCCCGCGCCTCGCGGATCGCTCCGATAGCGTCCGGCGTGGTCAGGGTGATCTCGATGGCCGTGATCCCGCCGGCGACGAGCGCTTCGGATAATGGCAGCACCTGTTCCCGCCGCAACGCGCGTACGACCGCGATGACGCCGGGATCGAGAAGATGTTCGATGATGTCTGACTTGGTCAGCATGATGGCGGCGCAGGTTGCCGTTTCATGCGACGATTGAAAAGCCACCATTTCAAGAATCTTCGGCGCGGTACGCTTCCGCCAGCAGCGTGACGGGATGGGCGACGCGCAATTTCAAACCCGCCGCCGCCGCACCGTTGACGATCTGGAGCAGACAACCTGGGTTCGCGGTCGCCACGACCGTCGCGCCCGTGGTCTTGATGTGTTTGATCTTACGTTCGAGAAGTTCGCCGGCCATCTCCGGCTGGGTGAGATTGTAAATGCCCGCGCTGCCGCAGCACCAACTGGCTTCAAAAAGTTCGACGAGTTTCAAACCGGGAATTGCGCGCAACAACTCACGCGGCTGCAAGACAACTTTCTGCCCGTGAGACAGGTGACAGGATTCGTGGTACGTGACAATCTCGCCTGTAGGCGACGACGTAAGGAGTCGTCCCGGATCATTTCCGTCCGTCGAAGACTCCTCACGTCGTCTCCTACAAGCGGAAGTCGGCGCCCGAATTCCGATTTCCGCCAGCCACTCGTGAACGTCTTTCACCTTCGCGTCCCACTGCGCGGCGCGGGCGGCGTAAATTGGATCGGCCGCCAGCACGTGGGCGTAATGTTTCAGATGCGAGCCGCACCCGCCCGCGTTCGTGATGATGGCGTCGAATTTTTCCGGCGGAAACTGGTCAATGTTCCGGCGCGCGAGAATCTGCGCGAGCATCCACTCGCCGTTGTGCGCGTGGAGCGAGCCGCAGCAATGTTGCTCCGGCGGCGTGACGACTTCGCAGCCGTTTCGCGCGAGCACCTCGACCGTGTCGCGGTTCACGTCGCTGAAAATCAAATCCTGCGCGCAACCGGTCAGCACCGCGACGCGGAATCTCTTCTCGCCCATTGCGGGCGTGATTGGAGAAACCATTTCGGCAGAGAACTGCGGCTGGACTTCTGGTGTCATTGCCTCCAGTTCGCGCAAGCGCTTCGGGAAAAGATTCAACACCCCGCTCCACCGCAGCAACGTTTGCAGGCCGAGCGATTGATAAAGTCGCAGCGCCTTGCCGAAGAGTTGCAGCCGCGCCAGGTCCATGAACAACCAGCGCAACGTGAACCCTCGGATGAAGTCGCGTTTCGGCGAGGCCAGCACGCGCTTTTCTTCGACCTCCGCGCGCGCGTGCTCGAACAGTTCCGCGTAGTTCACGCCCGCCGGACACGCCGTCATGCAGGCGAGACAGCCGAGACAGAAATACATCTCGTCGCCGAACGCCTGCGTGACGTCGAGCTTGTCGTCCGCGATGGCGCGCATCAACGCGATGCGCCCGCGCGGGCTGTTGCGCTCCAGTTTCGTCGCGTCGTACGTCGGACACGTTGGCAGACAAAGGCCGCAGTGCATGCATTGCTGCACGACGGAGTAGTCGAGGTCTTTGAGATGCGAGTGGCGCGCGGTGTCGGACACAGTCCAAGCTTCCAAAACCGTTCGCCTGAAATCAATCCTACTTTCCCATGACGGACGCACCTCGAATTGTAGGACACGACGTGAGGAGTGTTCCCCTTTCCCAGCCGGACGACTCCTTACGTCGTCGCCTACAACCGGGTTTTGTAGGACACGACGTGAGGAGTGTTCCCCCCTTTTCCCACCCCACGACTCGTTACCTCGTCGCCGACAGGAATCGCCTGGACCGCGGGCGCTTTTCACGGTCTATTGGCGTCACTCAGAACGCACCATTTGACCCGACGCCGTATCTGTTTTTATTTCAAACCCAAATCCCAGAACCGCGCGCAACCAAACCTCAGCTCACCGCCGCCCATGAAAACAAACCTCACCCGATTGTCCGCCACCCTCTGCGCCTTGCTGTGCTGTTTACATTCCGCGCAGGCCACCGTCGTCACTGTGGGCGGCGGCGCGAGTGTCACTTGTCCGGCCACTCCGACCGCGACCTACACCACACCGCCGACCGGCGTCACCTTCGCGAACTGGGCACGAGGCGGCTGAGTGACCTGCGCCAGCGCCGCGGACGGCATCAGCGGGAGCGGATACAACACCGCCGATGCCGCGACCAGTCTCGCCGGAAATAAATTCTACAAGATCACCATCACCGCCGATGCCACGCACAGTTTCGTGCTCACCAACATCACCTGGCTCGCGACGATCAGCAGCGGCACGGGCACGCTCACGGTGAAGACTTCCAACAGCGGCGGCCCGACCAACGACTTCGGGTCGGCGGCCGTTGGCGTAACCGGCTCGGCGATTTCGGCTTCCTTCAACGGCTCTGTCATCGTCGCTCCCGGAACATCGGTGGACGTGTTTTTTATTCCTTCGAACCTGGCCGCAGTTGGCACGACCTGCCGGTTCAAGAACAATTCCACCTTCAGCCTCACCGCCTACTCCGGCACGGCCCCGACCGTCTCGTCGTCCGCTGCGACCAGCGTCACCACCGCGACGGCGACACTCAATGGCAGCGTGGATGCCGACGGCGGCTCGCCGGTGATCGAGCGCGGATTCGTTTACAAGATCGGAGCCGGGGTCGCCATCACGGACAACAAGACGGCCGCCGGCAGCGGCGTGGGCGCTTACAATCTTCCGCTCACCGGCCTCGCGCCGAGCACGCTCTACTCCTTCAAGGCTTACGCGATCAATTATATGGGCACGACGTTGTCCTCTCCCGAACTCACGTTCACCACCGACGCCAGCGTCACGCCGACGTTGACCGCCGGCAGTGTGGCGGCTTTTGGAAATGTGGAAATCAACACCACTTCAGCGACCAACTCCTACAGTCTGTCCGGCAGTGCATTGACGCCGGCTTCCGGCAACATCGCAGTCTCGCCGCCCGCAGGCTTCGAAGTTTCGCTCAACCAGAGCACCTGGGTTGCGAACCCTAGTTCCATGAACGTCGCCTACACTGGCAGCGCATTTGGCCCCACCCCGATCTACGTGCGTTTCAAGCCGACGGCCGTTCAGCCTTACAGCGGCGACATCACGTATTCCGGCGGCGCCGTCTCGTCGCCTCCGACCACGGCGCTCTCCGGCAGCGGCGTGAAGAGCAGTTCCTCCGATATCATCCGCGACCCGGGATTCACCGAACCGGTCAACATTGACTACACGCTGTATCAGGCAGACGACATCTTGAATGCCCCCACTTCCATCGAGGTCGCGCGCTTCAAGATTCGCGATGGCCAGGCTCCCGCCGCCCCGGACGGCTTGACGACGACGTTGAGCAACATCAGCCTTACGGTGTTGAACCCCGCCAACCTTCGGCGCGTCGCACTGTATGACGGTGGCGGGACCGAAGTCGCCGAAGTGGCCGGCGGCGCAAGCCCAGTGACGTTCAGTGCTCTGTCGGGGTTGTCGGCTGCTGATGCCGGCACCGCGAATTTCTCCCTGCGCGCCACATTCAAAACGAACGTCACGGACCATCAGCAAATCCGCTTCACCGTCAACAGCGCCACGGCTGATTCCGGCGGCTCGGTCTTCGCCGTGGCCAACGCGGGCGGCGCGGCCAGCGACACCAATGCCGCCGGCGCGAACCAGATCGTGGTCACCGCCACGAAGCTCGCCTTCACGACCATGCCGACGAATGTCGGCGTCGGCCTGAACTTCACCGTGGCGGTCGCGGCGCAGGACGCGAACAACAACACGGACCTCGACGTCACCACGGCGGTCACGCTCTCCAAGGCTTCCGGCAACGGCACGTTGAGTTCGACGGCGGGATTGTCGCAAGTGCTGGTCGCCGGGAGAAAAACCTGGAGCGACGTGCAGATCAACTCCCCCGGCACCTTCACGATTCAGGCGGCGGGCGGCAGTTATCCGACGATCGTCAGCGGCGACATCATCGCGAAACTGGTTCTGGCCGGATGGGATGTCAGCGCGCAACCCGGTGGCGCGAATAATTACGGGACTTCGCCATTGCCAGCCACAATCGCCGCATCGGGCGTCACCGTGGGCGGCTTGACGCGCGGCGCCGGCGTCGTGACCACCGGCACCGCCGCGGCGAGCGGGTGGGGCGGCCTGAACTGGACCAACGCCGATGCCGCAGCCGCCATTGCGGCTGACAAATACGCCACAGTCACCGTCACCGCCAACAGTGGCAACTTGGTTTCTTTTTCCGCGATCGGCCGGTTCGATTACCGGCGCTCCGGCACCGGCCCGACCAGTGGCGTCATCCAGTATCAAGTCGGGGCCGCAGATACGTTCCATGACCTCACGACGGTTTCCTACACGTCCACCGCGAGCGGCGGAGATTCCATTCCCGTGCCGATTGATCTTTCCGGCACTCCCGCCTTGCAGAATGTGCCCGCTGGAACGGTGGTGACGTTCCGGGTGGTCAACTACGGCGGCACCGGGTCCGCCGGCACCTGGTATGTTTATGACAAGGCCAATTCCACCGCCAACGACTTTGAGATTCAAGGCTTCGTCACCTATTCAACTCTCCTGACCAACCCGCAATCACTCGGCAATGGTGGGTTCAGCTTTGCCTTCACCAACACGACAGGCATCGGGTTCGCGGTCCTGGCCAGCACCAACGTGGCGTTGCCGATGACCAATTGGACGGCGATCGGGACGGCTGTGGAATCCCCGGCCGGCTCCGGCCAATACCAGTTCACCAATTCGCAGGCGACGAACTACCCGCAAAGATTCTATCGGGTGGCGCTGTTGTCGGAGCCCCTGGTGCTGATTCCCAGCGGCACGTTCACGATGGGCGACACGCTGGATGGCTTGAGCGATGCCCTCCCGACCAGCATAACCGTGTCGTCGTTTTACATGGACAGAAACCTGGTGAGCTTGAGCCAATGGCAGGCAGTTTATGGTTATGCCACGAGCCAGGCTACACGTTTGTTCATGCCGGCTCGGGCAAGGGCGCGGATCATCCGGTGCAGTCGGTGGACTGGTATGACTGTGTGAAGTGGTGCAACGCGCGTTCGGAGCAGGCGGGCTTGACGCCGGTGTACTACACGGATGCCGGGTTGACGACGGTGTATAAAACTGGAGAGGTCACGGTCTATCCGAATTTGGCGGCCAACGGGTATCGGTTGCCGACGGAAGCGGAGTGGGAAAAGGCGGCGCGCGGCGGGTTGAGCGGCAAGCGGTTTCCGTGGGGCGACACGATTTCCCAAAGCCAGGCCAACTAC
>SIBJ01000115.1 GCA_009695195.1 Pedosphaera sp. | reverse complement strand
CCCGGCGCGGGCGACAAACTCGCGCCGCGATTGTTCTCCGAGATCGGCGAAGATCGCGGACAATATCCTGAGGTGCAATCGTTGCAATGCGTGGCGGGGACGGCGCCGGTGAGTTTTCAAAGCGGCCAGATCCCGCAGGCGCGCATCCGGTGGCACTGCAACCGGCACTTGCGTCACGCGGTGCATCTATGGAGCGATTGCAGTCGCAAAGTCTGCGCGTGGGCGCAGGCGTATTCCCTGGCGCAACGGGAGAAAGGCAAGAGCCACGCCTGCGCGCTGCGCTGCCTGGGCCAGCGCTGGCTCAAAATCCTGTGGAAGATGTGGCAAACCCGCCAACCCTACGACGAAGCCCGCCATGCCTTGAACCAACAACGCCACGGCAGCTGGCGCTTGCAACTTCACCCCAAAAAGACGTAGTCTGCCGGTGAACCAACGCACCCAATATGAAAACTGTAGCCCAGAGAACTTCTGAGCTTGGGTCGTTAGGTGTCATGTCACGCACCCTCCGAAAAAGAGTTTTGTTGGCTGGCGGAATATTGCTGGCGGTTTATTTCGTCCTTTATTTCCTCAACGCCGCGTTCGGTGGCTACGACCCATACTACACTTCAGACGGCAGGAGTCGTTACGAAGGCGGGATGTTGATGCATGATTGCATCATGTGGCAGCCGAGGTTTGGTTCATACCACAACGAGCATCGTCACGACTTCATTGGCCTCGCGTTCTACCCGCTTCTCCAGCTTGACCACCGTTATGTCCACAAGACACATTCAGTCGGTGATGATGATTTCCCGAAGTGGTTGGAGAGTTTGGCCGTTGCGGACATCCACCCCAAATTCCGAAGTGACTTCGCAAGGTGGAGAGCAGTGGCAGCGAAATACGAGCCGGAGCTTGTAGCTGCTACAGCCCGCGGTGATAAAGACGAGGCAAAGAGAATTCGGCGTTTGATTCGAGAAGAGTCAGACGGAGTAGTTACGAACAAATGACACCTAACCATGCGCTGCAGCGAACGGCGGCGGGCCGTCGCGGTTGTAATCGGCGCGTCTCGTGGCCGCCGTCGCTGAGCTTGGGTCGTTAGGCCAATCCATGCGCCTTTCTGAAAAATTGTTGCTGGGAATTACTCCTCTTTTTCCGCTGGGAGTCATTCTCCTGTCGAAAGGTCAGCTTTTCTTGGGACTGCCAAGCCGACTTTTGTTGGGACTGCTCTGGCTGTGCGCTGGGGTTACCTTGATTGTACTCGGATCCATGCATTACAGCGCCACCTCATTCCGCGGATGGATTTTGATTGGTT
The DNA here is from genome assembly GCA_009695195.1 of Pedosphaera sp. GTDB lineage: Bacteria > Verrucomicrobiota > Verrucomicrobiia > Limisphaerales > JADLHS01 > CAIKLQ01. The sequence goes on along the minus strand of SIBJ01000115.1, from coordinate 10,318 downwards.
CAGGCTTTTTGCACATTCTATTGCTTTTCCTGCTTCCGGCTCTTGTACACATTTTGGGATACGATTGATTGGCCTAACCAACCGCTAGGACCGGCCATCGCGCTCTGGTTGCAACCCACACGTCTCGCGTGCCGGTTCCCCCGTCACGGAGGGATTGGGTCATTAAGCGGAATTCATTTTCTCCCGCCACCAACAACCTTGCCATCACGCGCGCGGTCATTAACATCGCGCGGTCTATGGCCGAAACCCAAACGTCCGCCGCCGCCACCATCCGTTTCGATGGCCGCCAGCCGCATCAATTGCGGCCCATCCGCTTTCAAAATCATTTCGCCCCGCACGCCACCGGCTCGACGCTCATCGAATGGGGCAACACCCGCGTCATCTGCGGCGTGACGGTGGAGGAAACCGTCCCGCGCTGGATGAAGGACCAGAACGTCACCGGCGGCTGGATCACGGCGGAGTATTCCATGCTCCCGTACTCCACGTTGCAACGAAAATCCCGCGACAGCTCGAAGGGAAAGATTGATGGTCGCTCGCAGGAAATCCAACGGCTCATCGGTCGCGCGATGCGCGCCGCGCTTGATCTCGACAAACTCGGCCAGCGCACGATCTGGGTGGATTGCGACGTGTTGCAGGCCGACGGCGGCACGCGCACCGCCGCGATCACCGGCTCTTACGTCGCGCTCCAACTCGCCATCCGCAAGATGATGACGGAGGGAAAGATCACGGCGAATCCGATTCAACATGGCGTCGCCGCCGTGAGCGTCGGCATCGTCGGCGGGCGCGGGCTGCTGGATTTGTGTTACGTCGAGGACAACGGCGCGGCGGTGGATTTCAACATGGTCATGAATTCAGCGGGCGAGTTCATCGAACTGCAAGGCACGGGCGAGGAGGCGACGTTCACCGAGGCGCAGCTCGCGGAGTTACTCTCGCTCGGCAAGGCGGGCATCCGGCAATTGTTGGAGGCGCAGAAGCAGGCGTTGGCGTGAAGAACCAAGCACCAACATCCAAGCTCCAGAGAAATGCCAAGCTCCAAACTCCAACAGATAAACGCCCACCGATTGATTACTTCTTCCAACTCGCAAGACACGCGCGCGGCCAGTTTGGTGCGTGAAGCTTGGAGCTTCTCTGGTGGCCCGCTCGCGACTTGTCGGAGTTGGAGCTTGGATGTTGGAGCTTCCCTTCGTTCGTCGTAATGAATTCCACCACTCGTCTCCTCCTCATCCGTCACGCCGAAGTCGAGGCGCGTTATCAGCACGTCTTCGGCGGAACGATTGACATGGACATCTCCCCGCGCGGCCACGAGCAGGCGGCGGCGCTGGCGAAATTTCTCGAACGCAAACCCTTCGACGCGCTCTACGCCAGCCCGATGAAGCGCGTGCAACAAACGCTCGCCCCGCTCCTCCGCAACGGCGCGCCGGCACCGGTGATTTTGCCGAATCTGCACGAGGTTGATTTCGGCGTCTGGACCGGCCACGGCTACGAGGCGGTGCGGGAGAAGTTCGGCGTGAGCGCGTTCACCTGGCTCGATCAGTTGGAACACGGCACGATTGCGAACGCGGAGAACGTCGTCACCTACCGCGCGCGCATCAACGGGTGCTTGCAAGAAATCCTTACGGCGCACACGGGCCAGACCGTCGCGGTGTTCTGCCACGGCGGCGTGATCCGCATGTTGTTGTCCCTCCTGTTGCACTTGCCGCTGCCCAAGACCGACGCGTTCCAGATTGACTACGCCAGCGTCAGTGAAGTCTCCATCGGCCCGGATCGCACGCGCATCGAGTTGCTCAATTTCGCTCCGTGGCGCGACCTCAACTCCAATCTGTAGGAGACGACCTGAGGAGTCTCAAATCTTTCCGCGCTCGGCCTCCGGAGGTCTTTTTCAAATGGAGACGCCTCACGTCGTCTCCTGCAAAGCGAGGATGAAACACCGCGCGCTCTGGAAACTCTCCGTCGTCACGACCGCCGAAGCCGAGGACGCGGTATCCGAATCGCTGGCGGGTTTCTTCGGTCGCGCGGCGAATGGTCACACGGATTTCCGAACCTGTCGGACGACGGTTTCAGTTTTCTTTGAAACAAGACCCGCCGGGCTTGGCACGTTCCGCCACGATTGGAAACAAACTCTCGCCCGAATCAAATCCTGCGGGTTGGTGGTCGGTTCGGGCGCGCTGCGCGTGCAAAAAATCCGCCGTGAGAACTGGGCCGAGAGTTGGAAGCGCCATTTCAAACCGATTGAAATCGGCGACGCATTGCTCCTGAAACCAAGCTGGATCAAGCGTCAGCCTAAACGCGGGCAAGCCGTCGTCGTGCTCGATCCTGGTTTGAGTTTCGGCACCGGCCAGCATCCCACGACTTCGTTTTGCCTGCGCGAACTGGTGCGACGGCGCCCGCTTTCGGAGCGCTGGCCGTCCCGGCCCGCAGCACGCAGCCGGAAACCAAGCCGTCGGAACCATTCGCAGGCTCCTGCCTTGCCACGCGCCGCGACCGGGGACCGGTCGCGCTCCTTTCTCGACATCGGCACCGGCTCGGGAATTCTCGCGATCGCCGCCGTGAAGCTGGGCTATTCGCCGGTACGCGCCTTCGATTTTGATCCGGAGTCCGTCCGGGTCGCCCGCGCCAACGCCAAAGCGAATCGCATCGGAGGTAAACTCACCATCACGCGCGGGGACTTGACCAAACTTCCCGAACGGCCCGCGCGACGTTACGACGTGGTTTGCGCCAACTTGATTTCCACTTTGCTGATGGCCGAGCGCCAGCGCATCGCGCGATTCGTCAAGCCCGGCGGGCATCTGGTCGTCGCCGGGATTCTGAAAACCGAGTTCGGTTCGGTGCGATCCGCCTTCGAATCACTCGGGTTGCGGCTCATGGCGCGCAAGTGCGAGCGGGAGTGGGCGTCGGGAGTTTTGCGCGCACGCCGAAAGTTGGCGGCCTAAAGTGACCGTGCCGTGGGAACGGTTCGCGCGCTGCTCCGTCATTCGCCCGTCACAAAATTGTTCATGAATTCATACGCCGCCATCCGCTCCAACCGTTTCACGTCTTCAAACAGTGCGAGGATTTTCCCGACGCGCTCCGGCGGGAAACACGTCTCCGCATTGGCCTGAAATTTTTTCACGAGCAACGGAATGCCTTCGGCGCGGCGGCGGCGGCGGTGACCCACGGGATATTCCACTTCCACCTTCTCCGTCGCGCTGCCGTCGCGGAAAAAGATTTGCACGGCGTTGGCGATGGCGCGTTTGTCGGCTTCGAGATATTCGCGGGTGTAACGCGGGTCTTCCTTCACGACCATCTTCGCGCGCAGGGCGTCAATGCGCGGGTCGGCGGCGGTCGCATCTTCGTAATGGTCCGCCGTGAGCGCGCCGAAGATGAGGCCGATGGCGGTCATGTATTGCAGGCAATGATCGCGGTCGGCGGGATTGTGCAGCGGCCCGGTCTTGTCAATGATGCGAAGCGCCGATTCGTGCGTGTGAATCTCCACCCGCTCGATTTGGTCGAGGGAATGCAACGGAGCGCGGACGGTCCCCGTCCGCAGCGGCCTCGAATTTTCCGACGCTTGCGGTAACAGTTCGTTTGGCCCTTTCTCCGTCGCGGCTGCTGCGGGCCGGGACGGCCCGCGCTCCGCAAAATATTTCTCGTGCAACTTGACTGCGGCTTCGACGGCGGTTTGCGCGTGGAACTCGGCGGGGAAGGAAATCTTGAACAAAACATTTTCCATCACGTAACAGCCAAAGGGGCGCGCGAGTTTGATGGGCTGGCCTTTGAACAGCACGTCGCTGAAACCCCACTTCGCGGCGGAGAGCGCGGAGGGATAACCCATTTCACCTTTGATCGCCATGAGCGCGTGTTGCACCGCGCGGGCGGTGGCGTCGCCCGCGGCCCAGGATTTACGCGAGCCGGTGTTCGGTGTGTGGCGATAGGTGCGCAGCGCGCCGCCGTCGAGCCAGGCGTTGGAAACGGCGTTCATGATCTGCTCGCGCGTGCCGCCGAGCAATTGCGTGACGACCGCGGTGGACGCGATGCGGACGAGCAGGACGTGGTCGAGACCGACGCGATTGAAACTGTTTTCGAGCGCGAGGATGCCTTGGATTTCGTGCGCCTTGATCATCGCGGTGAGGACGTCGCGCACGGTGTATTTGAATTGCCGATTGCCGATTGCCGATTGCCGATTGCCAAAGTCAGCGACGGCGAGAATCGCGCCGAGATTGTCCGACGGATGCCCCCACTCCGCCGCGAGCCAGGTGTCGTTGAAATCCAGCCAGCGGACAAGCGTGCCGATGTTGAACGCGGCAGTGACGGGATCGAGGACGAAGTTCGTCCCCGGCACGCGCGCGCCGTTGGGAACGATGGTTCCTGGCACGACCGGACCGAGGAGTTTGGTGCAGGCGGGATATTTCAGCGCGAGCAGTCCGCAGCCGAGCGTGTCGAGCAGGCAAAAGCGCGCGGTGTTGATCGCCTCGTCGCTCGGCGAATTGAAATCGCAGACGTAGTCGGCGATTTGCGCGAGCAGCGGATCAAACGGCGGACGATTGGGGGAAAGGTGCGATGACATTGGAAATGTTGATTCGAGAAAGCGCGTTAAAGTTCAGCCGGTGACCAGTCGCCAGCCCCAATAAGCGAACCCGGAAATCGGCAACAGCCCGCCGATAACACCGCCGATGATCCCCGCGGTGCGCGCGCCGAGTTTGCCTTCGAGGCGCGGGCTGATCTGGCCACCGACAATCCAGCCGATAGGCGCGCTGACGAGAAATCCCATCACGGCGTGATGGCGTGCGGCGGAAAGCGCGTGGATATCGTGCGCCAGGATCGCGTAGGGAAGAGTGAAGGCGAACAACCCGCCCACCGCGCCGATGACGGCACCGATGAGTGCGCCGAGATTGGCTTCGCCGAAGGTGGGTTTGCGCATCGTTTGCTGAGTTGAAATCATCGTTGCGCCAGCGGCGGGAACGGCCGCGGCTCCGGCCCCGTGTATTCCGCGGTCGGGCGGATGAGTCGGTTGTTCGCGCGCTGCTCCATGATGTGCGCCGACCAGCCGGAGGTGCGCGCGATGACGAAAATCGGCGTGAACATCGGCGTCGGGATGCCGCAGAAGTGGTAGGCGAGCGCGCTGTAAAAATCCAGGTTCGGGAAAAGTTTCTTCTCGCGCCACATCACGGCCTCGATGCGCTCGGCGATGGGATAAAGTTTTTTATCGCCGGCCAGCGCGGCCAGATTTTTCGCCCATTCCTTGATGACTCCGGAGCGCGGGTCGGAAGTGCGATAGACGCGATGGCCGAAGCCCATGATGAGCGCCTTTTGTTGCAGCATTTGCAGCAAACCTTTTTCCGCTTCTTCCGGCGTCTGAAATTTTTCGATGAGTTCCATCGCCGCCTCGTTCGCGCCGCCGTGGAGATTTCCGCGCAGCGCGCCGATGCCGCTCGTGGTGGCGGAATAAAGATCGGAGAGCGTCGAGGCGGTGGTGCGGGCGGTGAAGGTGGACGCGTTGAATTCGTGCTCGGCGTAAAGGATGAGCGACGCGTCGAGCGCGCGGATGTGGGTATCGTCGGACGGTTTGCCGTGGAGCAGGTGAAGAAATTGCCCGGCCATCGTGGCGTCGGCCGTCCGGGTCTCGATGCGCTCGTCGTTCTTTGCGAATTGATGCCAGTAGAGGAGCATCGAGGGAAACGCCGCCAGCAAACGGTTGGCGACGGCGATCTGGTCGCGGTCTTTGCCTTCCGGTTCGAGGCAGCCGAGCGCGGAACAGCCAGTGCGCAAGACATCCATCGGATGCGCGCTGGCGGGCAGTTGTTCGAGCACGGTTTTCAACGACGCGGGAAGACCGCGCAGCGAAATGAGTTTCTTCCGGTAGTCCTCAAGTTGGTTTCGCGTCGGCAAGGCCCCGTAGATAAGCAGGTAAGCGACTTCCTCGAAGGTCGCCTGCTCAGCGAGGTCGTTGATGGAGTAGCCGCGATACGTCAGGCCGAAGCCTTCCTTGCCGACGGTGGAGATGCTCGTTTCGCCGGCCACGATTCCGGCCAGCCCGCCGGGTTTCTTGTCAGTGCTCATTTCGATTTGCCTTTCTTCAATCCGTCATAGCCGAGAAATTCATAAAGCTCCGCGCGCGTTTGCATCTGGCCGACGACGCGACGTTGTGTGCCATCGCGGCGAAGCGTCTGAAAAACTTTCAACGCCGCGGCGTTCATCGCGCGAAACGCGGAGAGCGGATACAGCACCAGCCGCACGCCGGCGGATTTCAATTCGCGCGTGGTGAACAGCGGCGTCTTGCCGAACTCGGTGATGTTGGCGAGCACTGGAATTTTCACGGCGCTCGTGAACTGGCGATACTCGGCGAGCGTCGTCAGCGCTTCGGCGAAGATCATGTCCGCGCCCGCCTCGCGAAAAAGTTTCGCGCGAGCGATGGCGGCGTCCAAACCCTCAACGGCGGCCGCATCCGTGCGGGCCATGATGACGAATTGCGGATCAGTTTTTCCAGCCACGGCGGCGGCGATACGCGCGGCCATTTGCTTCGGGGAAACCAGTTTCTTTCCGGCGAGGTGGCCGCAACGTTTTGCTTCGACCTGATCTTCGATGTGAATTCCCGCCGCGCCGGCGCGAATCATTTCGCGGACGGTGCGCTTCGGGTTGCCCCAGGCCGTGTCTGCGTCCACGAGCAGCGGGAGACTGGTTGCGCGTGTGATACGGCGCACGTCGGTGAGTACGTCGTCGAGCGTGGTGAGGCCGATGTCCGGGACGCCGTAGCTGGCGTTGGCCACGCCCGCGCCGGAAAGGTAGAGCGCGCGAAAGCCGGCAGCCTCCGCGAGGATGGCGGCGTAAGCGTGAACCACGCCCGCAACTTGCAGCGGTCGCTCCACGCGCAGCGCGGCGCGAAGTCGCGCGCCGGCGGAGGATTTATGATGCGTCTTCAAGTTCACAAGCGATGGCGTTAAGACCTTCACCAGAGCGCGTGGATTTCGCAAGGCGAATTCCCGGCGGGAAGTTGGTGTCGGTTCATTTTGTAGGGCACGACGTCAGGAGTGCTTTGCTGGAACGACTCGTTACCTCGTCGCCTACCATCAAAACGTCCACGACCGGGAAGTTTCGCGGGTTGCAATGTGGCGCGTGCTCGTTTAATTCTCGGCGCGAACTATGAAGACCTCGAAACCGGTTTCCGGATTCTGCGCCGCGATTTTTTTGTTGCTCACGGCTGGCGCTGCTTCCTTTGCGCAATCTCCAACGCCCACACTGCGCCCGGAGAAGCTCGCCGCGATGGACTCGGCAATCAACGAAGCCATCGCTGACAAGCGCTGCCCCGGCGGTGTGCTGTGGGTCGAACATGGCGCGGAGAAATATCACAAAGCTTTCGGCAATCGCGCCGTCGTACCTTCCGAAGAGACGATGACCGAGGATACGCTCTTCGACGCGGCGTCGCTGACGAAAGTCTGCGCCTGCACACCGGCGATGATGTTGCTGATCGAGCGCGGCCAGGTCGGTATCGAGGACAGGGTGACGAAATATATTCCGGAGTTCGCGGCGGAGGGAAAAGGCGACATCACGGTGCGGCAATTGTTCACGCACACCTCCGGCCTTCGGCCCGATGTGAGCTTGAAGCCGGATTGGAACGGCTACGACGCGGCCATCCGAATCGCCTGCGCGGAGAAACTGGGTTCGGCGCCGGGCGAGAAAGTGACTTACAGCGACACGGGCATGTATCTCCTGGGCGAAATCGTGCGGCGCGTGGCGGGCGAACCGCTCGATCAATTTGTGAAGCGCGAAGTCTATGACCGGCTCGGCATGAAGGACACCGGCTTCAATCCGCCGAAGGAAAAGCTCGCGCGCATCGCCCCGACGGAGGTCGAGGATGGCGTGCCGGTGCGCGGCGTGGTGCATGATCCGCGCGCGCGGCGCATGGGCGGAGTGGCGGGTCATGCGGGATTATTCTTCACGGCGTCGGACTTGGCGCGTTACGCACGGATGCTGCTGAACCTTGGGGAACTGGATGGCGTGCGAATCTTCAAGCCGGAGACGGTGAAGCTGATGACGAGTGTGCAAACGCCGCCGAATGTCACGGCGCGGCGCGGTCTTGGGTGGGACATTGACTCCGGTTACAGCGGGCCGCGCGGGAAAGTTTTCCCGCTAGGTTCATTTGGCCACACGGGCTGGACGGGCACTTCATTGTGGATTGATCCGTTCTCGAAGACGTTCGTGATCTTTTTGTCGAACCGGAACCATCCCACCGAGAAAGGCAACATGGGCGCGCTGCGTTCAACGCTCGGCACGCTGGGGGCGGAGGCGGTGGCGGATTTTGATTTCGCGAACGTGCCCGGCGCGTTGCCGCCGCGTGGTGTGGTCGCATTGCCGCGGGCGCATCAGGCATTGAACGGCATTGACGTGCTCGTGAAAAACAAGTTTGCGCCGCTCAAGGGCAAGCGCATCGGCCTCATCACGAATCACACCGGGCAGGACCGTGATCGCAATCCGACGATTGACCTGCTCAAGAAAGCGCCGGGCGTGACGCTGGTGAAGTTGTTCAGTCCCGAACACGGCATCCGCGGCGCGGTGGACGCAAAAGTGAGCGACAGTCGCGACGAAAAAACCGGCCTGCCGATTGTCAGTCTCTACGGCAAGATCACCAAGCCGACCGCCGCGCATCTCCGGGATCTCGACGCGCTCGTCTATGACATCCAAGACATCGGCTGCCGGTTTTACACGTATCCCTCGACGATGGGCCTCGCGATTGAAGCGGCGGCGGAAAACGGGAAACAGATTTTCGTCCTCGACCGCGTGAACCCGATCACGGGCGTGATGACGGACGGCCCGGTGCTGGCAGAGAAGCCGACGTTCGTGGGCTTTTACAAAGTTCCCTTGCGCCACGGCATGACGCTGGGCGAACTGGCGCGGATGTACAACGCCGAAAAAAACCTGAACTCGAAACTCACGGTGATCGAAGTCGAGCGTTGGAAGCGCGAGCAGTGGTTCGACGAAACCGGCCTGCCGTGGAGCAATCCATCGCCGAACATGCGGAGCTTGAAGGCGGCGATCCTTTATCCCGGCGTCGGGCTGCTCGAAACCGCGCTGTCGGTGGGGCGCGGGACGGACACGCCGTTTGAAATGGTGGGCGCGCCGTACATTGACGACGTGCGGTTCGCGGAGGAGTTGAATCGCGCCGAGCTGCCGGGCGTGAGTTTCGTGCCCGTGCGCTTCACCCCGACCTACAGCGTTCACAAAGGGACGAACTGCGGCGGCGTTTACATCATGCTCAACGACCGCGCGCGTTGCAACGTGGTGGACGTGGGATTGCAGATGGCGCGCACGCTGGGCCAGCTCTACCCAAAACAATTTTCCGCGGACAAAATGAAACGCCTGTTGCTGCACGCGCCCACGCTGGAAGCGGTCAAGGCGAACAAACCGCTGGCGGAGATCCGCGCCGGCTGGCAGGCGGACCTCGAAGAATTTCAAAAGCGGCGCGAGAAGTTTCTGATTTACCGCTGACGCGCGCGAACGCGGATTTTTATTCCACCCGCAACCGGTAGAAGCGTTGCTCCGGCGTGGCGATGGAGTTGGTGATGATTTTTTGCGTGCCGTCGCCGGGGACGGTTTGCAGCGTCTGCCAGACCGGATCGTCCAGCGAATCCTTGAACTGCACCACGTAGGTCAGCCCCGCGAAGGTGTCGAACGCGAACGTGAAGTCCACTCCCCCCAGCGCCGAGAGGATCAACGGCGCGCCCACGCCCGTGCCCGCGAGCGCGTTGGTGGAGTTGCCGCCGTTGCTCGCGAAGATCACGGTGTTGCTGAACGCGCCGGCGTCCTCCGGCGCGAAACGCACGACGAGATTCGTCGCGCCGAGCACCGGCACGTCGAAGGCGACGCTGGCGACGGCGTTCGACGCGTCGTCGAGCAATCCGAACGGCGCGAGGGCGACCGTGGCGGTGGCGCTCAACGTGACGCTGCCGGCATTGGTGATCACGAACGAAGCGTACGCCAACCGGCCAGTCAGGACGTTGCCGAGGTCCAGACTCGCCGGGCTGACGAGCAACTGGGCCGGGCTGAGGACGAGAATGTAATTGGTGCGCGTGAACACATTCGTTCCGCCCGCGCCGACGGCGGTGAGGGTGACGGTGAAACTGCCGGCGTTGGAATAAGTGTTGAGCGGATTGGCGCTCGTGCTGGTGTTTCCATCACCGAAATCCCACGCGAAGTCGGTGGCGTTCGCACTCAGGTTTGTGAACGTGACCGCGAGCGGCGCGAGACCGTTCGTCACGTCGGCGGTGAAGTCGGCGAGCGGCGGCGGATAGTTTGTGACGGTGATGTAGTTGGTGCGAGTGAGCGCATTCGTTCCGCCTGCGCCGAC
>SIBJ01000114.1 GCA_009695195.1 Pedosphaera sp. | reverse complement strand
GATAGTTTGTGACGGTGATGTAGTTGGTGCGAGTGAGCGCATTCGTTCCGCCTGCGCCGACGGCGGTGAGGGTGACGGTGAAACTGCCGGCGTTGGAATAAGTGTTGAGCGGGTTGGCGCTGGTGCTCGTGTTGCCATCGCCGAAATCCCACGCGAAGCCGGTGGCGTTCACGCTCAGGTTGGTGAATGTGACAGTGAGCGGCGCGAGACCGTTCGTCACGTCGGCGGTGAAGTCGGCGAGCGGCGGCGGATAGTTTGTGACGGTGATGTAGTTGGTGCGAGTGAGCGCATTCGTTCCGCCTGCGCCGACGGCGGTGAGGGTGACGGTGAAACTGCCGGCGTTGGAATAAGTGTTGAGCGGATTGGCGCTCGTGCTGGTGTTTCCATCACCGAAATCCCACGCGAAGCCGGTGGCGTTCACGCTCAGGTTGGTGAATGTGACAGTGAGCGGCGCGAGACCGTTCGTCACGTCGGCGGTGAAGTCGGCAAGCGGCGGCGGATAGTTTGTGACGGTGATGTAGTTGGTGCGAGTGAGCGCGTTCGTCCCGCCCGCGCCGATGGCTGTGAGCGTGACGGTGAAACTGCCGGCGTTGGAGTAGGTGTTGAGCGGGTTGGCGTTGGTGCTCGTGTTACCGTCACCGAAATCCCACGCGAAGTCGGTGGCGTTCGCACTCAGGTTTGTGAACGTCACCGCGAGCGGCGCGAGACCGTTCGTCACGTCGGCGGTGAAGTCGGCGACCGGTGGCGGATAGTTTGTGACGGTGATGTAGTTGGTGCGGGTGAGCGCATTCGTCCCGCCCGCGCCAGTGGCCGTGAGGGTGACGGTGAAACTGCCGGCGTTGGAATAAGTGTTGAGCGGGTTGGCGTTGGCGCTCGTGTTGCCGTCGCCGAAATCCCAAGCGAAGTCGGTGGCGTTCGCACTCAGGTTTGTGAACGTCACCGCGAGCGGCGCGAGGCCATTCGTCGTGTCGGCGGTAAAGTCAGCAACCGGTGGCGGATAGTTTGTGACGGTGATGTAGTTGGTGCGAGTGAAAACATTCGTTCCGCCCGCGCCAATGGCCGTGAGCGTGACGGTGAAGGTGCCGGCGTTGGAATAAGTGTTGAGCGGGTTGGCGTTGGTGCTCGTGTTGCCGTCACCGAAATTCCACGCGAAGTCGGTGGCGTTCGCGCTCAGATTCGTGAACGTCACCGCGAGCGGCGCGGCACCGTTCGTCGGCGCGGCGGTGAAATCGGCGACCGGCGGGAGGTTGACGGTCAACGTGGCGACGGCACTCGTTGCCGCCCCACCGCTGTTGGTGACGACCGCGGTGTAGCTGCCGGCGTCAGCGGATTGAGCGCTGGTGATGGTCAGCGCGGTGGCGGTGGCGGCGGCAAGGTTCGCGCCGTTGAAACGCCATTGGTAGCCGAGCGGCGGTGTGCCGGTGGCCGAAACGGTGAACGTGGCGTTGCTGCCCTGGTTCACGGCGAGGCTTTGCGGCTGCGTCACGATCACCGGCGGCGGATTCGCGAGCGTGAACGTGATGGTGAGATCCTCGATACCCATCGCGTGGTCGGAGGATGTGTTGTCCACGTCCACCCAGCGCAGGTAAAAAATCTGTCCGTTCGTGATGGCGGCCGCGGGCGAGAAGGTGCCGCCGATGCCGGTGTCGCGGTTGGCGACGGCGTTGCCGTCGAGCGCGCCGGAGCTGCCCGAATCAACCGGCGTGTTGAAGTTGTAGCCCGCGCCCAGCGCGGTGAAGCTCGTGCCGTTGGTGCTGTAGTTGAGGACGAGATCGTTGTTGGCGGAACCGTTGCCGCCCACGCGCCATTGCTCGCCGGTGTAGCTGATGGTCAATGAAACGATGTTCAGGCCGGAGACGTTGATGAAGCGGACTTCAGTGGCGCGCGCGCCGGCGCTCGAAGCGAGCGAGCCGAGCGCGCGGTCGGTCGAGCCGCTGGAGCCGAAGTTGTAATTGCCGCCGGAACTGGACGAGCCGGTGCCCGCGGTGACGGTCGTGCCGGAAATCGCGCCCGAACCGGTGCCGACATACCAGCCGAACGGCGTGGTCGTGCCGCTCGCGCCCATGCTGTCAAAATTTTCGGAGTACGGAACACCCGTGACCGAGATGACACCGGGTGCAACAATCACCGCCAGGTTCGCGACGGAACTGGTGACGCTGCCATTGACGTTGGTGATGACGACGGAGTACGGGCCGGCGTCGGCGAGTTGCGCGTTGACGCGGGTGTAAGCCGAGGCCGTGGCGCCGGGAAGGTTGGTGCCGTTGAAGCGCCATTGATAACCGAGCGGCGCGGTGCCGGTGGCGGTGACGGTGAACGTGGCGTTGGAGCCGAGGTTGACGTTCTGGTTTTGCGGCTGGGTCGAGATGGCCGGCGGCGCGTTGGTGACGACGATGTAGTTCACGCGCGTCAACACGTTTGTGCCCGCGGGGCCGACGGCGGTGAGCGTGACGGTGAAAGTGCCGGCGTTGGTGTAGGTGTTCGCCGGGTTGGCGTTCGTGCTGGTTTTGCCGTCGCCGAAATTCCACGAATAGTTCGTGGCGTTGGCGCTGAGGTTCGTGAACGTGACCGTCAACGGCACGCCGCCATTCGTCGGCGAGCCGGTGAAGCTGGCGACGATGTTGGTGTCGAGGCTCTGGATCGCGCGCTCGAGATTCACGCGCGGTTTCGTGATGGCGACCTTCGTGTCGGTGACGTTGTCGCCGTTGGCGAGCAGCAAACTTTTCACGGCGGCGGGCGTGAGAAAATTTCCGGTGAGGGCCTTCGCGGCGGATTGCAACTGCGCGACCGCGCCGGCGGCGTACGGGCACGCGGCGGAGGTGCCGCCGAAGTTCGCGAAGTAATCGCCGCTCGAATAGCCCGCCGCGCCGCTGATATCGAGCGTGTAACAATCGTTGCCCGGCGCGAAGAGCGTGAGGAACGACGCGACGTTCGCGTAGGCCGTCACCTTGTCGCCGGCGGTGGTGTCGTTGACATACCAGCCGGTCGCGCAGCCGGCCGTGGAAATCTTCGCCGCGCAGGTGGCGGAACTGACGCACGGCAGATAATTCCCGAACGCCGCGTCGTAAACCGCGCCGACGGAGATGACGCTCGAAATGCACGAAGGCCACGCAAGCGAATCACAGAAGCCATCGTTGCCGGAGGACGCCAGCACGGTGATGCCGGCGGCGACGGCGTTGTTCGCAGCGGTGGTCATCGAAGGCGTGGTGCTATCGCACGCGGAAAAATATTGTTCGCCGCCAAAGCTGGTGCTGATGACCATGATCGGGTAGCTCGCGTTGTCGTTCTTGTGGGTCACGCACCAATCCCATGCCGAAACCATCGCGGCGGTGCTGGCGCTGCCGGTGGTGCCGGAGGAAATCTTCAGCGCGTAAAGTTTCGCGCCGTAAGCCACGCCGCCGATGTAATCACCGACCGTGCCGAGATCGCCCGCCGCGATGCCCGCGCAACAAGTGCCGTGCGCCTGCGTGTTCGGGATCGGATCGGCGTCGTTGTCGCCGTAATCGTAACCGCCAAGAACCTTGCTGTTCGGAAAACCGCCGCCGCCAAGCCGGACGTGATTGTAATCAATCCCCGTGTCGCAGATCGCGATGGCGAGGCCCGCGCCGTTGTAGGTCGAACGGTAGGTCATCCCGTGGATCAGCGCGATGCCCTGCGCGAGGTGCGGTTCGAGTTCCATCACCGGCTCGATGCTCAGCACATTCGCGTGCGCTTGCAACGCGGCAAGACCGTTCGACGAAACCTCTGCGACGAAGCCGGGAATGTTGTCGAAGCGATTTCCGATCTTCACGTGGGCCGCCGGCAACGCGTCCAACACGTCCTGCTGCGCCTTGCGGATCTGCGGGCGGAGTCTCGCCAGCGCCGCACGCGAACCGAAATCCGTCTGCGCCAGCGTGGCGGGCGGCGCGACCATGACGATGATCTGGACGGTGCCGTTGGTAAAGTGGCGGTGAATCTGATTGAAGTCCGTGAGCTTCGCGGCGGAATGGGCCGGAGGATTCTGGGCCGACGCGTCCGGTTCTCCGAAGGCAAGCAGCGTCAACGCGAGCGCGGCGAAAGTTTTTGCGGTCGCGGCCCGGGAAAATTCTGTTGACGGAAAGAAATGGCGATTTTTCAAACAGAGCGTCTTGTGAGCGCGTGGGAAGGTCGCAATTTTTCCGGAATTTGCAAGCCGATTCAGGACTTGGCCGGCCGGCGACGCGGTCGTTGCTTCGCGGAGATCGACTTGATCATCGTACATCCGCGACCGGTCGAAGGCAGGGGCGACCGGGCTTGCGTAATCGCCGCGCGCAGGAGCGACGCCACTTCGGGCCGGGAGAGCGTCGCGGCGCTGGCGAGGCGCAAGAAACGATGCTGAACTCCGCTGCCGAGGAGGATTTTGCCCGGGTCCGGCAGCGACGCGCCGTGGTAGAATGAAAGCGACACGCCTTTGGCGGAGACGGCCAGGGCGACGATGCAGTCGGAGGTGCGCTCGGTCGTGCAAAAACCAAAAACGAGAAAATTATAGTTGTCATAGACCTGCTCGATGGCCGTGGGGAGTCGTTTGCGAAGGGCTGAACGTGTCGAGCGCAAGAGCTTCGCGACCGCCGGGTCGAACTTGGCGACGAAACTCGCGATCTGCCTGGCCGTTGATCCGGTGGGTTGGGGCTGTGAACTTTGTTTCATAAATGGTCGGGCCAATCTCAACGGCGCTTGGCCGGAAAACTTACTCCGCCAAATCCACCGCGCGCCAGAGATACCACGCTGCGGTGGTGCGATGCGGCCGCCACTTCTCGCCGTGGGCGAGCAGTTCCTGCGGCGAGGGCAGTTCGGCCAGACCGAACGTGAGCGCGAAACCTTTGCGCACGCCGAAATCGGTCGCGGGCAAGACATCTTCGCGCCCGAGCGTGAACATCAGCAACATCTCGACCGTCCACGGTCCGACGCCGCGCACGGTCGTGAGG
Source organism: Pedosphaera sp. (assembly GCA_009695195.1). Lineage (GTDB taxonomy): Bacteria > Verrucomicrobiota > Verrucomicrobiia > Limisphaerales > JADLHS01 > CAIKLQ01. Next base: position 6,680 of record SIBJ01000114.1, on the reverse strand, counting down.
CGTTCGATGATCTCTTCATTGGTAAGTTTTTTGATCGCGCGCGAATCGGGCACGACGCCGGCGAGCGTTTTCGTGGCGATGTCCTTCACGGCGGCGGTCTTGTTGCGCGAGAGTCCGGAGGCGCGGAGTTTTTCGTCGCTGGTCGAAAGGAGATCGTCCGGCGCGGGAAATTTTTTTCCAGGAAACAACGCGAGCACGCGACCGAGAATGGTTTCCGCCGCCTTGCCGTTGAGTTGTTGAAACACCACCGACTGCACAAGCGCCTGAAACGGGGCGCGCCCGGTCTTCGGCACGAGGCGGCACGGGCCGACTATATTGATGAGCCGCGCGAGCTTCTTGTCGGCGCGGCTGAGATGGGCGATGGCTTCAGCGTTCATGAAGTGGCGATGGAGTCGGCGGGCGGGTGTCGGCGGGAAAGGGTTTTCACCGTTTCGACGCGCGTGATGATCCAGCGGCCCTTGATCTTTTTCAGCAGGACCTTCATCTCCTGGATCGAGGAATCGCTCACGCCGCCTTGCTGCGCTTTCACCGTGATGTTCGCCGTCGCGGAGAGATGATCGGGGTTCACGGTCACGACCACGTCCGGGAACTCGACCTTCACGCCGCCGGGAACGTCGCGCACGCGGTTGGCGAGGCCCATGATCTCATCGCGGCCATGCACGGTCACGTGGCCCTCGCGCGGCGCGTCAAAACTCAACTCCACGTCTGGGCTGAAGCAGCCGGCGAGTTGCGCGATGTTCCCGAGCCGCGCGAGCGAACCTTCGTGGGCGGGAAACGAAGCGGCGCGCGCGGTCTCGGTAAGATGTTTGCGGATCGCTTTCTCCTCGCTCGGAAAAAAAATCGCCCGCAGCCAGACCACCAGCGCGACGACCGCCGCCAGAAAAAAAATCCGCCAGACCCATCTCATAACATCACCTTGCCCACGATGCGTTCGCGCTCCGCCGCGCCATACTCGTGATCTTCCGCCCGCATCGTGCGATTGTCGCCGACGAAGAAGTATTCGTTGGCGCCAAGTTTTTTGGGCGTCTTGGGCGGGTGATCCCAGCGGCACGGGAAAATCACGTACGGCTCAGGCTGCGGCCGGCCGTTGATGAACAACTGGCCGCCGATGAACTCCACCGTTTCCCCCGGCAGGCCGACGACGCGTTTTATATACATCATGTGTTCCCCGGCGAGCCGTATGGCGACGACGTCGCCGCGCCGCGGCTCGTGCCAGGCGTAGGCGAGGCGGTTGACGCAGTTCACGCCGGTCGTGGGATAATTCGGCAACATGCTCGCGCCGGAGATGCGGATGGGCAGCAGCACAAACAGCCGCAGCACCGTCACCACCGCGACGAACACGATGATGCGGGCCAGCGTGAACCGGGGCCGCCGTCCGATGAGGGCGATCCGCAGCCAACGGGGAAGGCGGGATTTCTGAACCTCTGCTGTCATGCGTTGAACGTCGTCGTTGTTGGGCGGAGAGGAAATTGCGCGGAGAACGCCGCGTGCGCAAGCGCGGAGTGGAAGGCCGTTTCCGGCCACTTCACAATTATCCCCTTTACGCGCTTCAGCGGCGGGTCATATTGAGACAAGTGCTTTGCCGCAAATCCATTTCCGTTATGACGTGTTCCCGCTGGCTTTCCATCGCCGTCTTCGTCGCCGCCGCGGGGTGGGCGACGGCGCAGACCAATTCCGTCGTCATGTTCAACGCCGACCGCGTGCTGGTGTTGAACGGCCAGAGAAAATTCACCATCGGGTTCTCGCCGGGGCCGCCGACGGGAGGCGTGACGCCGACGGGCCGCGATGCGTTGCAGGAGTTGCGCGAGGCCGGCGGCCTGCTCCTGCGCATGACGCAATCCACCGATTGGAGCAACACCGTCATCAGCAACCAGCAGGCGGTGCTCGATTGGGCGGCGACAAACGGGATGTTCATCTGGCTCAATCTCCGCGAGAAATCCAAGTTCGCCGCCGGCGACACCAACACCGAGGCCTACCTGCGCAGTCTCGTCACCCAGTTCAAAAATCATCCCGCGCTCGGACTGTGGAAGAATCTCGATGAATCGTTTTGGGGCAACACCTCCGCGGCGGATTTGCAGCGTGGCTTCGATGTCATTCATCAGGAGGACACGAATCATCCCGTCGTGCAGACGCACGCGCCGCGCGGCACGGTGGCGGAGTTGCAGCCGTACAACGTCGCGCTCGACGTGCTCGCGCTGGACATTTATCCCGTCGGCGTGCCGCCCGGCGCGAACTCGACGAACGTGAACAAGGAAATCAGCATGGTCGGTGACTTCGCGCTGTTCCTCGACACCGTCGGCAACCATCAAAAACCGTTCTGGATGATCGAGCAGATCGCGTGGAGCGGCGTGACGCCGCCGGGCAAGACGCTCGTCTTTCCCACGTTCCGGCAGGAACGTTACATGGCGTATCAGGCAATCATCCTGGGCGCGCGCGGGCTGATGTATTTCGGCGGCAACATCGCCGCGACGCTCAACGCGCAGGACGCGTCGCTCGGTTGGAACTGGACCTTCTGGAACGACGTGCTCAAACCGGTCGTGCTCGAAATCGGCGATCAGAGTCCGCTCGCCGGCGCGCTTGTTGCGTCGAACTCCACACTTCCCGTCACGATGAGCGGCACGGTCGCGCCGGACCTGGAGTTTTGCGTGCGCGAAGTGCCCGGGTTCATTTACATCCTCGCGAGCAAACGCGAAGGCGCGACCACCAACGTCACCTTCAGCGGTCTGCCGTCGTGGGCCACGAACGGCGAAGTCCTTTACGAAGCCCCGCGCACGGTCAGCGCCACCGGTGGCCAGTTCACCGACACCTTCGCGCCCTTCGACGTCCACGTGTATCGCTTCGCGCAGACGAACGTCGCGCCGGGCATGCTCGCTCCGCCCGCGAGCCGCACAAATTACGAAAGCACCACCACCATCTTCCACGTGACCGCCTTCGGCACCGGCCCGCTCGCGTTCCAATGGCGGCGGAACAACACCAATCTCACCAACGGCGGCAACCTCACCGGCGCGACCACGCCGACGCTCACGTTGACCAACCTCGCGCTCGCGGATGCCGGAAATTATTCTGTCGTCGTCAGCGGCTTCGGCAGCGTCACCAGCGCGCCGGCGGCGACGTTGACCGTGCTGTCGCAAACCAATCAGCCGCCGGTCATTGTTTCGCAGCCGCAGAACGTCACCACGAATGCCGGTGGCGGCGCGACCTTCAGCGTCACGGCCACGCCCGCGGGCGGTCTCGGCTACGCGTGGAGCAAGAACGGATTGCCGCTCGTGAACGGCGGGAATGTTTCCGGCGCGAACACCGCCACGCTCACATTGAACGGCGTGTTGCTTAGCGACGCCGGCAGTTACACCGCGACCGTCAGCAACGGCGCGGGCACCACCAACAGCGCCGCCGCGACGTTGAGCGTGGTTTACCCGTTGCCATATTACGACCCGTTCAACTACACCGCCGGCGCGAACCTCGCCGGCAACACTAACGGAAATCTTCTCTCGTGGGCCGACATCGGCACTTCCACCGCCGGGCCGTACGTTACCGTTCGCAGCAACAGCCTCGCCGTGCCGGGACTTGCCAACGCCAGCGGCAACAGCATTCAGTTCGGTGGCCTCGGCAAGAGCGTCCGCTTCTCGTTCCCGACCGGCAACCCCGTCACCACCGGCACGCTCTATTATTCCTTCACGACGCAGGTGATTGACACTAACGGCCTCGCCGCCTCGGGGATTTTCGTGGCGGGCTTTAACAACTCCGTCGGCACGCAGACCGGCCAGCCCACCGTCATCGGCACGCGCGTTTATCTGCATCACACCAACGGCGGCTTTAACGTCGGCACGTCGAAGAATTCCTCCACCGCGAGCGAATGGGTTTGGGATCCGCGCAACTTCACCACCAACCAGGTTCTATTTCTCGTCGGCAGCTACACCTTCAACACCCTCGCCACCAACAACGACGACGTCGCGCAGCTCTGGATTAATCCCGACCCCGCCACCTTCGGCGCAGGCGCGCCGCCGCCGCCCTCGCTCATCGCCAGCAACGGCACCGACATCTCCGCGAACCAGATCGCTAGTTTTATTTTCGTCCAACGCTCCGCCACGCAACCCGCCGTGATGTTCGCGGATGAATTGCGCCTCGGCCGCACCTGGGCCGACGTGACCCCGCCCGTCACCATCACGCTCACCGACGTGACGCGACTGGGCGGCGGGGCGTTTCAATTCCGCTACCTCGACACCGGTGGACTGAACCTCAACGTCTTCGCCTCCACGAACCTGACGCAATGGAGCGCGCTCGGCGCGGCGACGTTAATCTCGCCCGGCGTGTACCAATTCACCGACGCGACGGCGACGAACTACGCACGGCGGTTTTATCAGGTGCGGTCGAATTGAAAAAAGCTGAAATGGGAAAGCGGAGTCCGGCAGGCGGATTTCAGTTTTCTGCTTTCAGCTTTCTGCTTTTAGCTTGCCGGGCGCGGGCGGAGAGGACGAGGGCGGCGGCGCAGTAAAACATCATCGTGTGGCCGGTGACGATGCGGAGGTCGTAGCCTTTCTGGGCGACGTATTCCTCGTCGGTCAGTTTCTTGATGAACTGGCCGTGGGATTGGAGGATTTTCTCGCCGTTCACGATCCTCGGTCCGCCGCCGTGCTTGAGGACGACGATGGTGAAAATGAAATTGAAGATCATGTACGCGGCGAGCACGCCGAGCACTTTCGGCAGCCACTTGGGGAATCGCGCCAGGGCGACTTTCCAAAAATCCTTTTGCTTGTCGCTCTGGAGATTCTTCGAGGCGAAAACCGTCGGAATCCACACGACGAAGACACCGGCACCGAGCGGAAAGATGAGGGCGGAAAAGCCCGAGCAGTCCACGCCGGTGAACGTGACGAGGTGCAACAGCGCGCTGACGATCAACCCAACGACCGCGAAGAGGGCGAGGAGTTTCACTTGAACATCGGTTATCAACTGATGGCTCAGAGCCGGTCGAATCAGTCGCCAGCGTAATCAATCAATTTTTCTGAAGACTGTTTCGTTTGGAGAATTTGTTGCAGCGTCTTCAGAGCGGGTGGTCGCGATCTCTCGTGGGGATATGCGCAGGATGCGCTCCCGCGTGGTAATGGAGGCTGGTCCATTGGTTTGGCTGTGCTTGGTTACAGTGTCCACCAACATTCCATCTTGAATCTGAAAAGTTCCTTCAAATTCAACCGTGCGCACAACATTCGATGAGTTGTGCGTGACAAGCTGACATCGGTAAACGCCATCTTGAGCGACGACGACCGTGCTCTTGAACTTCGCGTCCCATGGGTAGTTTCCCTCCACGACCCAAGTGCCCGGCGGAAACTTATCAGGCGTGCTCGCACCGTGACGGTTGCAGGCAGTCACCAACAGGCACGCCAAAAGGAGTATGAGGGTCAGTCTCACAAATTCAGCCTGTCTCGATTGATGACTTTCACTTGTCCGTCGCTTCAAACGTCGCCACGAGCGGGCGGTGGTCGGAGCCGACGCCCCAGTTTGGAATCGTGGGAATGTAGGTTTCGTCTTTCACCAGCTCCTTCGCCATGCCGGGGCTGACGAGGATGTAATCAATGCGGCTATAAGAATCTTCGGCGCCGTAGTAATGCGTCCACGCGATGTTGCGCGGGGAGTAGCGCGGGTTGGTCGGGTGCGGCTGGTTATCGCCGTTGCGCTCGGCGGGGCGCGTGTCCACGAGTTGCTTCTTCCCGCGCGGGCCGACGACGGCTTTGGTGGATTTGGAATTGTAACCGTCGTTGAAGTCGCCGAGCACGACGAGGTTCGCGTCGGGTTTGGCGGCGAGGAGGGCGTCCACTTTTTCGCGGAGGAGTTTCGCTTCTTCGAGGCGGAGATCGGCTTCGTCGGCGCCGGGGACGGTGCGTTTGGATTTCAAGTGCGCGCCGAGGAGGGTGAAGGTGTAATGGTCGTTGACCTTGAGGTCCACCTCGGTGAAGCCGCGCCCGACATTAAAACGTTTGCCGCCGAGCAGAAAGCTGTCGTTGGTGTGCGAGCGGCGGGCGACGATGGAGAATTTGCTGAGCACCGAGAGGTGGATGTTCGTGTCCCAGCCGGTGATGTGTTCGTAGTGCGGAAGGTCGAGGCCGGCCTTTTTGAGCGAGTCGCGGAGTTCGAGCAACGCGCTGAGCGCGCCCATCTCCTCGAAGGCGATGACGTCGGGCTTCATGGCGAGGATGCTCTCGCGGACCTTGGCCTTGGCGGCGTCGGATTTGGTTTCGTGGCGGGACTCGGTGACCTGATCGAGATAGTTCTCGACGTTGTAGGCGGCGACGCGGAAAGTTTCGGCGGCGGTGGACAACGTGACGGCGGCCAGCAACGCCGCCAGCCAGACCGCAGATTTCGAGGGTGCGATTCGATTCATGCGCAGCGTGATAAACAGCGCCTGCCCGCAAGTCAAAGCGCAAGTGATCGCCAGCGGTGGGAATAGTACTCTTTGGTTGTAGGGCACGACGTGAGGAGTGCTTCGCCGAAACGACTCGTCACCTCGTCGCCTACAATCCTGAAAACGTACGGGTGTGATAAAAACGGGTGAGGGGAATGGCGCTTAGATAAGGAAAAACGCGTCAGCAATTGTACGCGAATATAACTGGATCCTTGGAGCGAGTTGTTTCAAAGTGGCGCATGAAACAAACGACTCCATTCCTCGCTGGATTTTCACATCTGCTGTC
>SIBJ01000113.1 GCA_009695195.1 Pedosphaera sp. | reverse complement strand
GGCCTGCCACCGATGAACCAGCTCGACGCCACCGCCACACCGATGACGGATTGCTTCACGAACGTCGCTGACCTGCGCCCGTTCACCGCCGTGCCGAACAACATCCCGCTCGACCAGATGAATCCCGACGCGAAGGCGATCCTCGACCGCCGGCTGCGTCGCAATGCGCAAATCTCCGCCCGCCTGCCGCTCGACGAAATGGACAAGTGCCCCGAAGACACGCTCAACCGGATTCTCTGGGCCGCAATGAAAGGCCCGGACGCGCCGTATCCCGAGTGGGCGGTGAAGTTCGTGAAGGATGAGGATTAAGCGAGCCGGTCTGCTCGGGCTGGTGCAGAATTTTTATCGGATGCGGGAGGCGGGGCCGTAGTTGGAATGGGTGCGACTTCCGCCAATCTTCGAGTTAGGCCACGGTCTTCGGTTTTCTCTTTCCATAAATTCCGAGTGCAATCCGTAACTGTGGCGAAAGTTTCGGCTTGGGCTTCTGCTTTCTGACTGTCGGTATGCCGTAATCGCGTCCCTCGCGCAAGGCAGCCGCGATGCGTGACCATTCTCGAACATCGTCTGTCCTCGGCGCTCGAAATTTGTAGCCCATCGCAACCATCTGACCACCGCAGTGTGGACAAAGGCGAACTGTCGGCCTGACCGAATACTCGTGCGGCTTCTTGAAAACCTTCCGGCAGCTAAAACAGGCGTGCTGGCTGAGTGTCGGCATGGCGGGTTCGAGCGGCTTAACCCATAATGGGCGGATCGTTGTTCCGCCTATCTTGTTTCACTCGGCGACACTATTCCCGGCGGAGAAACCTGTCGAGCATGGTTTGGCCGCACGTTCATCTCACCTCCTCAACTGTCCCGCAGGGACAGAACATGAATAGCCGTGGGCGTTAGCCCACGGTGACGCGAGAAAACACATACGACCCCGCAGGGGTCGAATATCACATCGCACAACCTACCGTGGGTTTTACCCACGGCTATTCACGTTCAGCCGCTTCGCGGCCAGATCTTCGGGGCAGAATCGGGATGCGCCCTACGACCCGACACAGGCAACGTTTGCTTTGATTCGACCGCCCGCTTGCGGTATCGTGCGCGGCGAACTGAAAGTCCTGAATCCGTTGTGAAGTTGTACCTCAACCGCCCGAAGTCGTGATGAAGTTTCCGCGTTCACTCTAGTTCGTCGCCGCGTTGTCATTTGCCGCGATGCAAAATCTCTCCGCCGAATCCGCGAAATCCGATCTGCCTATTCGTTTCACCGACAGCGCCACGCGGCTGCGCGTTGCAACCCGATGAAGTTCGCGTGCAACGGCTGGATGCCAGCGCAACGGAAGAAACCTTCCATCCCGGCGAGAAGCTGAAAGGTGCGCGCGCGAACCTTTCGCTCGCACCGGGCCGGTATCACCTCACCGTCACCGCCGCGAATCACGAGCCGATGTCCGGTGTGTTCGAGATGACGGCCGACAATCCCTTCACACTGGATTTCAAACTTGATCCGCTGGAGTTGCCGGAGGAATTGCGACCCGAAGCCGTCGCCGCGGCACAGCGCGAAGGTTTCACGTTGATTCAAGGCTTTGTGGCGGAAGATGAGTCCGGCGAGCCGCTGACAGGTGTGCGCGTGAGTTCCTCGCCCGGTGATGATGAAGCGTTCACCGACGCGGACGCGGGCACGACGACCAACCTCACCGTGCGCGTGACGGACAACGGTGCGCCACCGCTCAATGACGCGAAGTCTTTCACGGTCACCGTCCTCCCGCGGCCTTCAATTCAATCGGCGGAAATCGCCGGCGACAATTTCACGCTGACATGGAGCGCGATTCCCGGCGCGACGTATCGCGTGCAGTTCAAGGACGCGCTCGACGCGGCGGGTTGGACGGACCTCGTTCCGGACGTAACCGCGGGTGGCGCCACCGCGAACAAATCCGATCCGCTCGGGCCGGCTCAAAGATTTTATCGCGTGCTCGTGGTGAACCCGTAGCCGGGGGCCGGTTTATTTCTTCCGCAACACGAGCGCGACGTTGTCCGCCAGCCCAAGCGCCGCGAGAGATTTCTCCGCCAGCGCGTAACCCCATTTGACCGGCTTCAGCCAGGGCTTTTGTTTGAGCGCCGTGGTGCGCTTGAGCAACTCGCCGCGCTCCACGTTGGAGACTTCCCGCCCGCCACCGCGCCAGTCCTGCCAGATCACGACGGGATTGAAATGCGTGAACCGTGTCGCAACGATTTCAAACCCGCTGCCTTCACCCAGCCGCGACAAAGTATCCGCCGAGAAATAGTTCAAATGCTGCGGATAAACGTAGCGATACTTCGGGCCCAGCAATCGCACGGCGAGCGAACGCAGATTCGGCACGAGGACGAAGCAGAGGCCGTCCGGCTTGAGCAGCGCGTGCGCCTGGGTCAGAAACTTTTTCGGCTCCGCCAGATGTTCGGCCACGGCCCAAAGCGTGATGGCGTCAAACCCCTCTCCCGGCCTCCGGCCACCCTCTCCCCGTCCGACGGGGAGAGGGCCGGGGTGAGGGGCGCTTAGTTTTCCGAGGTCGCCAGGTTCACCAAAATCCTGCTCCAGAAAATTCCCCCGCGCCACCGGCACGCCGCGCGACTCTGCGTAGTCCAGCGGCGCACCGCTCACGTCCGTGCCGAGAGTTTCGTAATCGCCCGGCCATCGCTTCTGGAGTTGAAACAGGAACGCGCCCGACCCGCAGCCCACGTCCAGCACTGCGCCGCGCGGGCAGAACGCGCGGAACAATTTCAACTCCCGCTCGAAGCGAACGTCCGCGTAATCGCTCTCCAGTTTGGCGGGCGAGAGATAATACGCTGCGCCCTCGGTGTCGTAGAACTCGCCGCTCGCCATGCCGGCGGGCGCGGGATTGGCAAAGACCATTCGGCAATCGTGGCAGGTTACGATGCGCAGTTCGCCCTTCTGCCAGTGCGGCTTAGACTTTGAACCGGCGCAAACCGGACACGAACGATGAACAAGTGCGTCGCTCATGTCAGACCGCGGCAAAGCCGCAACCAAGATGAAGACCCAAAGAAACCGCAGAGGCGCGATGAACGCAGAGGTTTCTTGTTGGTTGCATTTCTCTGCGGCCATCGCGCCCCTGCGGTTGAACGGCTCGTCCCGGAATCATTGCCGCATGGAACGATGCTCCGGGAGGGTTGGTGGTTGATGCAACAAATCATTGTGTTTGCCTGAGCGCCGCTATAAAACCACGCGACACCAACCGCCGACAATCGAAATCCCCAATCGTTGCTATGAATCTGGCCGAGCGCATCAAGTCATTGTTCGCCAAAACCGAGAAGCCCGAGCACCTGCGCCGCGGCGAACTCGGCGAGCGCGCGGCGAAGAAACATCTCCAAAAGCTCGGCCTGAAATTTCTCACCGCCAACTTCCGCTCCGACCGGGGCGAGATTGACCTCATCTTCCGCGATGAGGATTGCCTTGTGTTTGCCGAAGTGAAAACCCGTTCTTCCGAAGATTGGACGCGCCCCGCCGCCGCCGTGGACGCGCGCAAACGCCGGCTGCTTTCCCAAACCGCGCTCGACTATTTGAAGCTGCTCAAGAATCCCGAAGTGAAAATCCGCTTCGACATCGTGGAGGTGCTGCTGCGCGACGGCGAAGTCCGCGAAGTGCGGCATCTGCCGAACACGTTTTCGTTGAGCAAGCCGTATCGGTATGGCTGACCGCCCATTGGAGAATCTCGCTTCGTAATAGCTGCGGAGCAGCGTCAGAAGATAGCCCACGGCGTGAGCCGTGGGGATCGTGTTGGGAATTTCGCAAGCCCCGGCAGGGGCGAAAGAAAAATGGCGGCTGGCGGCATTCTTTCGCCGCTCCGTGGCTCTGGCCCACTCCACCCTCCGCCCACGGCTCGCGCCGTGGGCTACCGTCTATCGCCACTCCGTGGCTGGGCAACCGCTCAAAAATTGAGATGCGGCGAGGTTGAAAACTGAACGACCTGTATGCTCGACAGCATACTTGCGCCTGGAATACCTTCGCGCCATGAAACGCAATGGACGACAAGCCCTGCCGCCAAATTAGAATGTTGGGCGGCATTCGCACACATCAGGAGATTTCGCATGTCAAAGGAACAAGAGATACAGGAGTTGGCGGCGCACTTTCGCGCGCTCGGTGCTTACGACCCGGATGGTTGGGCGCGTTCACAGGTCGAGGAAGGGATTCCACAATATGCGCGGTTCGTATTCTTGCGGCAGGCATGGCAGAGCATTATTGCTGATGGCGACGCGGCGTGGATTGACCTTCACATAGGAGCAGCGGAGCGCCAACCCCGCAGCCCTGGAGCGAGCATCGGCCCAGCTCTGAAGCGGATGCTGGCTTCGGGTGCGAGCCGTGAGGACATCGCTGAAGTTGTTCGAGTCATGCAGTGGAGCGCTCTCGAAGGTATGGCGTATCAGCTCGACGACTCAGGAGTTGTGGAATATCCGAGTGAGAAAATGCCACGCGTGAACTGGGCACTGTTCGAGGTGGATGAAGCAGGTCAACCGTTGCATTCAATTGACTGTCTGCATGAGAGCGTCCTCGACACCGATCCGACCGGGAGAGAGATGAGACCAAAAGGAGTTACCAGAGCAGGATGACCATGAAACCTGACGGCGTGATAGACGACAAAGTTCCCGCCAAAATATTTTCAACGAACATTCTCGCGCGAACTTCTTTACGAGCTGAATTGCGGATGTGCCCGGAGTTTCTCCCACGATTCCGCAGTCAACGGCGCAATGCGATAAATGGCTTCAACCATTGGCTCGGCGCTGTGCGAGCGGCGGGCGCGCTCCAACCAACGACGGTCCAGCGGTTCGGCGAGCAACGTCAGCGTGTTGGCGGCAATCGTCGTCTCCGCTTTCTCGCCCGTGGCGTGACCGACCCCGACAAAAAATCCCGCCAGCAGCAACGTGACGCGAAGAATCGTGCTGCGGGAATACGTCGGCAGCGAGCAAGGGCGTTGGGGGTCGAGCAGTTGAAACAGGTTCGTGAACAGTGGCAGCGTCCACATCGCGGGATTTTTGGCGGGCGAAAAGGCGTCGAACAAGATCGCGTGCGGAGCGCCGAGCACCGTCTCGGCTCGTTGGAGTTCATTGTCAGAGACTGGCCGAGACGGTGCTCGGCGCTCCAGCCACGCCGGAAAATCTCCGAGGTGCAATCGCCAGTTCACTTCATGCGCGCCGTCGGTGAACTGGACGGCGTGTTGATGGAGGATCGCCTGGGTTTGCGTTTCGTAGCCGCCGAAGTAGCCGAGCGCGACGGCGTTTTGCAGGGCGAACTTCAGCGGCTCAATCGTGTGGTCAAAGCTCATGAGGCGGATCGGACACGCAAACTCCCGCGTGGCCCGCAGGACGGTGAGCGCGTTGGCCGCCGCGCCCAGGCCGACATCCCAGATCGCGAATTCGCCGGAATGATTTTTGAGGCGCTCGCGAAGCCGGAGTTGATTGACGTAAAGCGCCTCCGCCTCGGCGACGGGGCCGATGACCGGATGAAAAGTCTCCTCATCCACCAGCGAACGCACGGAACAAATGCCGTTGTTCAGGCGGACGAGTTGGTAGGCGGCGGTGGACTGCACGGCGGAAGGCTAACAATGGTTGGAAAAGCTCCAAGCACCAACATCTCCGCCTTCGCTCTGAGCTTCGGCGCGACCGCGTAAAAGCAAAGTGAAGGCGGGCAAGCTCCAGAGAATCACCAATTTTCAAGCACCAAACACCCTATCCGACGCGATTTGAGAATTGGAGCTTGGAGTTTCTCTGGTGCTTGGTGCTTGGAGTTTGGAGCTTTCCTAAAGCTGCGCCATCGCTTTATCCAGCGCGGCGAAGAGCTGGTTCATCGTGGCCTCGGTTTCATCGCCCATGTTGGAGATGCGGAAGGTCGTGCCTTTGATTTTTCCGTAGCCGCCGTCAATCAGGAACCCCTGTTCTTTCACGAGCTTTTGCAACTTGGCCACGTCCACAGTGCGACCGCCCGACCTCGCGCCGTTGTTGATGCAGGTGAGCGTGATGGACTCGAATCCTTGTTCCGGGAATAGCGTGAAGACGTGCTTCGCGGCCCAGTCGCGCGTCATCTGATTCGTCTTTTTGTGGCGGGCGTAACGATTCTCCAAACCTTCGGCGAAGAATTCGTCGAGCTTCGACGAGAGCGCATACGTGTGCGAAATGCTCGGCGTGCTGGGCGTCATGTTCTGCTCGGCGTTCTTTTGGAATTCGAGGAAGTCGAAATAATAGCCGCGATCTTTCGCGAGCGACGCCTTCGCGAGCGCGGTGGGCGAGCAGACGAACACCGCGAAGCCCGGCGGCATGGCCCAGGCCTTTTGCGTGCCGGCGAGCAACACGTCAATGCCCAGTTCATCAAACTTGATCGGCAACGCGGTCATCGAGCTGACCGAGTCCACGATGAACATCACGTCCGGATATTTTTTCTTGAGCGCGGCGATGTCGGCGAGCGGACTCATCACGCCGGTGCTCGTCTCGTTGTGAATGAGTGTGAGCGCGTCGAACTGGCCGGTGGCGAGCTTCGCATCAATCTGCTCCGCGCGAATCGGCGAACCCCAATCCACCTGGAGCGCGTCGGCTTGCTTGCCGCATTTCTTGGACACGTCGAACCACTTGTCCGAAAACGCGCCGCACATGCAGTTCAAAACTTTTTTCTGCACGAGATTGCGGATGGCGCCCTCCATCACGCCCCACGCGCTGGAGGTTGAAAGATAAACCAGTTGCTTCGTGGAAAGCAGTTGCTGGAGTTGCGGCTGGATTTTGGCGACGAGGTCTTTGTAACCCTGCCCGCGATGGCCGATCATCGGCGCGCAAAACGCCTTGAAGGTTTTCTCGCTGACTTCGACCGGTCCCGGAATGTGCAATTTAACGTGTCCCATAGGGCGCGCATTTTCCCAAACGCGCAGCGCAAGGCAAGAACGGGATTGGCAAAAATTGACCAGCGATTGCCAAGCAACGCTCCTTGTTTCGCGAGAGGAATTGTGCTACAAACTGACCAACTCAGGAAGCCCTAAAGAAAATGAAAAGGACAATCCTCGTCCTGCCCGTGCTGATTGCCGGCCTCGGCTTGATACTGACTGGCCTGGTGACGGCGCAAACGTTCACGATCCTCCATAGTTTCTCGACTTCATTTGGTCCTAGTTCTCCTAACGGCGACGGAGCAAGTCCTTACGCGGGCTTGGTTTTATCAGGCAACACGCTGTACGGGGTCGCGCGGTGGGGCGGCAGTTTTGGCAAGGGCACGGTTTTCAGTCTCAACACCGACGGCACATGCTTCACGAATCTTCATAATTTTTCTGGTGGCACTGACGGAGCTTATCCGCTTGGAACCTTGCTCTTATCTGGCAACACGCTTTATGGCACGACGCAATCGGGTGGCAGTTCAGGAACCGGAACCATCTTCAGAGTGAGTACCGATGGCACTGGCTTCACGAATCTCCACAGCTTCACCGGCAGCGACGGGGGGAATCCTTATGCTGGCGTGACTCTGCTGGGCAATACGATATATGGGACGACTACAAGTGGCGGTCAGTATGGCGGTGGCGTAGTATTTGGAGTCAACACCGACGGCACTGGCTTTACAAATCTTCATAGCTTCTTACCCGTAGATGGCCTGTGGTCGCCGAACGATGGCGGTGCTGCCCCTTATGCCGCGTTGATTCTGTCAGGCAATACTTTATTCGGGTCCACAAAACAAGGTGGCAACAACTCAGGCAGCTCTGGTTTAGGCACAGTGTTCATGATTAACACCGATGGGACGGGCTTCACAACTTTGCACAATTTCACCGGTGGGACTGAGGGAGTTAACCCGTACGGGAAACTCGTCCTGAACGACAATTTTGTATACGGAACGACCTTCTCTGGAACATACGGTAGCCCTGCAGGCTACGGTTCCGTATTCAAGTTGAGTCTCGACGGCACCGTCATGACTAACCTGCACAGTTTTTACACGAACACTGACGGAGCCAACCTGATCGCTGGATTGACCTTGTCGGGCACCACGCTGTACGGGTCTGCCTATGTCGGAGGCAGCTTGGATGTTGGCACGGTCTTTAAGATCAATACCGATGGCACCGGTTTTTCCAGGCTGCACACTTTCACTGATTATCCAAGCGATGGCGCCAACCCGGAAGCAACGATGGTTTTTTCGGGCAACGATTTTTATGGGACCACACAGTACGGTGGTTCCTGGGCGAGTGGTACCGTGTTCAAGCTTTCGTTGCCACGACCACAATTGACAATCTTTCGTTCCGCTGGGAACTTCATTTTATCGTGGCCGAGCAATGTGGCGGGTTTCAGTTTTGCCGGGTACTCGTTGCAATCAGCGCCCGCCAGCACCGGCACATTCACGAACCTTCCCGGCGCGACGAGTCCTTACACCAACCCCATCACCGGCGCGCAAAGATTCTTCCGGCTGATTTCAAATTGAACTGGCTGGGTCGGCGCGCTGCGACATGTGGCCTGAGCCGCATCGCGGCTTGCTTCGGAGGCCGTTTCGCGGCATCTTGAGCGCATGAAACTTCTGGAACGCATCACAGTGGAGCGGGACAAATGTGGCGGACGTCCATGCATCCGGGGCTTGCGCATCCGCGTGACGGATGTGCTCGGCATGTTGGCCGAGGGCGTGCCGCACGAGGAAATCCTGCGCGATTTTCCCTATCTTGAACCGGATGACATCAAGGCGGCGCTCGCCTACGCGGCCCGGCAATCGGATCACGCCGTTTTGCAACCGGCGTGAACTTCCTCGTTGACGCGCAACTCCCGCCCGCGCTGGCGCGCTGGATTGCCAGTCAGGGCCATCAAGCCACGCATGTCTTCGACTTCGGATTGCAGACCGCCGATGATCCGGTGATTTGGGAGCGCGCCCGAAACGACCGGGCGGTCATCATCAGCAAGGACGAGGATTTCGTGGACCGCTGGCTTCTGAGCGACAGGCCGGTGCCCTTGGTCTGGATTCGGAAAGGGAATTGTTCAAACCGAATGTTGATGGCGTGGCTTGAACCGCTCTGGCAAGAAACGTTGAAGCGGTTGGAGCAAGGAGAGCAGTTGATCGAGCTTCGCGCTTAGGAATCAGGGGCAGTCCCGAGCAGGCACAGAATTCTTCCGGCTGATTTCAAATTGAGACACGGATTGCACGGATTTCCACGGATTGAATTCGTGTTAATCCGTGAAATCCGTGTCTTCACTTCTTCACGTATCCATTCGCCCGAAACCAATCGACCGCGTCGGCGAGCGCCTGCTTGGGCGGGGTTTGCGGGAGGCCGAGTTCACGGATGGCTTTGGCGGGGTTGAAAAACATTTTGTATTTCGCCATGCGAACGCCGGCGAGCGGGGCTTTGGGCGGTTTGCCGGTGACGGCGGAGAGGGCTTCGTAGGCGTAGGCGGCGGCGAGCGCGATGGAGTATGGGACGCGGAACTTCGGCGCGGGCAGGCCGGTGATTTCCGCGAGCACATCGAACGCCTGCTTCATCGTCCAGTTGCCGTCCGCGTTGCCGAGAATGTAGCGCTCGCCAATGCACCCGCGTTCGGCGGCGAGGATGTGGCCGATGGCCACGTCGCGCACGTGAACCCAGTTCAAGCCGGTGTCGAGATAGGCGGGCATCTTGCGATTCAAAAAATCCACGATGACCTGGCCGGTGGGCGTGGGCTTCACGTCGCGCGGGCCGACGGGCGCGCTGGGATTGACGATGACCACCGGGAAAGCTTTCCGCACCATTTCCATCGCCACGCGTTCCGCCTGCCACTTCGAGCGTTTGTAGTGGTTGCTCATTTGCGCCTCGGCGACCGGCGCAGTCTCGTCGGTGGGAATCAATTCTCCATTCCGCTCCTGCGGCAGGCCGATGCAACCGACGGTGCTGGTGTAAACGATGCGCGAACAGCCGGCGCTCGCCGCCGCCTCGATGACGTTGCCCGTGCCCTCGACGTTCGCGGCATACATCGGTTTGTAATCACGCAGCCACAGGTGATAGCTCGCCGCGACGTGGAAGCACCAATCGCAACCTTGCAGCGCGTTGCGCAGAGCGGCGCGGTCGCTCACGTCGCCGGTGACGCGCTCGCAATCCACGCCGGCCAGTCCGCGCACATCGCTGCCGGTGCGCACGAGCGCCCGCACTTGATGCCCGCGCGTGACGAGTTCATGAACGAGGTTCGCGCCGATGAATCCCGACGCACCGGTGACAAAACATTTCATCCGCGCAGAGTCTGGCGGATTAACCCGAGGGAGGCGACAGAGAAACGCTGCGTCAGGCGCTTGACTTGCCCTGATTATTTTGGAAACACTCCGCCCGTCGTATGCCGCAAAAGAGCAGTCCCAAAAAGAAAATGTCGCCCGCCGAACAACGCGAGTTGGACGTGCAGATCGGTTTCGTCGAGGGCCTCGTGCGGCGCGATCCCGGCTACGTGGACGCGCTGCAACTGCTCGGCGACAACTACACCAGGCGCGGGCGATACAACGAGGGACTGGAAGTGGACGAGCGGCTCGCGCAGTTGGAGCCGCAGAACGCGCTCGTTTTCTACAATCTAGCGTGCAGCTACTCGCTCACGGATCAATTCGACCGCGCGGTCCGCGCGCTGAAGAAAGCCATCAAGCTCGGCTATCGCGATTTCAACTGGCTCACTAAAGACCCCGACCTGCGCAAGCTCCGGAAACACCCGTCCTTTCAGGACATCGCCGAAACGGTCCGCCAGCTCAAGAACGGCCAGGCGTGAACGAGGTTGGCGCTGGCCGCGCGTTCGCTTAACTTTTCCGTATGAACGTCACCGTCCGCGGCCAGACGCGGCCTTATCGCACCGTCACTTTCGACGCGCAGCAAAACGCCGTGCGGCTAATCGAACAGCGCTTGCTGCCGCACGAATTCAAAATCGTCGCAACGAAAAACTTTCGCGAAACCGCGGACGCGATCCGCGACATGGTCGTGCGCGGCGCGGGGGCCATCGGGGCCGCGGCGGCGTATGGATTGGCCCAAGGGGCGCGGGCTTTTCGCGGCGGCAACCTCCGGAAATTTTCCGCGCACGTCGGAACGGTTTATCTAACACTGAAAGCCGCCCGGCCTACGGCGGTGGATCCCGTAAATGCCATGAATGACGTCCGCCGCCTGATGGCGCGGGGTGAAACGGTCGAAGAACAGCAGGCGCTCGCCCTCGCGGCGGCGGAGGAATTCGCGAGCGAAGACGTGCGACACTGCGAAGCGATCGGACGGCATGGCGCAAAGCTGATTCGCGACGGCATGAAACTGTTGACGCACTGCAACGCCGGCTGGCTCGCATTCGTGGATGTCGGCAGTGCGACCGCGCCGATGTATGCCGCGCAAGCCGCCGGAAAAAAGTTCCATGTCTTCTGCGACGAGACGCGTCCCCGCTCGCAAGGCGCGACGCTCACGGCTTGGGAACTGGCGCAACAAAAGATTTCGCATCAGATCATTGCCGACAACGCGGCGGGACATTTGATGCAGCGCGGCGAAATTGATCTGGTGATCGTCGGCAGCGATCGCACGCTGGGTCGCACGGGTGAAGTGGCGAACAAAATCGGCACTTACACCAAAGCGGTGCTGGCGAAGCGCCACGGGATTCCGTTTTACGTGGCGATCCCGCTTTCGACGATTGATTGGAAATTGAAATCGGGATTCGACATTCCGATTGAAGATCGGCACGAACACGAAGTGCTCGGGGCGTGGGGTGTGGTGGAAAAACAAGAAGCTGAAAGCAGAAAGCTGAAAACCGGGGAACGCGCGTATGTGCGCGTGGCCAATCCGACCAGTGGCGCGCGGAATCCTGGGTTCGATGTGACGTCGGCGGAACTGATCACCGGCATCATCACCCCGGCGGGAATTTTCAAGCCGCGCGAATTGTGGAACAGGCGTCGCTCGCTAGGGAAGCACTGATTTAATCGGAGTTAGTAATTTTGCCTGAACTTCAGTTTTTCAAATGTCGCTCAGGATGTCGCAGGAACGATTTTGATTTCAAGGGAAGGTGATTTCGACAGTCAAAACTGAATCGAATTTTCTGGATGCGGAATA
>SIBJ01000112.1 GCA_009695195.1 Pedosphaera sp. | reverse complement strand
CTACCTCTGCGAAGCGGTGACCGCTTGGGCCAGCGGCCTGCGAGTCCCATCGCTGATCCCAGCAAACTCTTCTTGAACCACTACGCTGTTCAAATTCGGCTGAGTTCACGCATTAGGGCGTGAATGGTTACCCGCGCCGGAACTGCTCGCCGACTCCGTGCGCGATGCGTGGTTTGCCATGCTGAAATCCTTCACCCTCGAAATTCCCAAAGGCTCACGCTTCACCGCCCCGAATCCATGAGCATGACCATAGACAACCTCCGCGTGGACCATCGTGTCACCGTTCTCCGGGACTTCACCGACGCTTCAGACATCACGATGCGCGCCGGCGAGAGCGGTGTGTTGCGCGGGCTTTCCATGGACCAACTCCGCACGGAAATTCACATTGAGATAGAACGCGCGTCTGGAAAAGTGGACCTCGTGTTTCCGTTGTGGGCGCAAACCGGCCCGCGCAACGGCCACATGCTGGAGTATTTTGAAGTGGGCGAGGACGTCACCGCGCCACGCGTCATCCCGGCTTTCCATGACCATTCGCAACGACAGATGATTGTGCCCCTGCCAGAAACGAAACCAGCGCAGCAGAGTGACTCTGCCTGGGCGCGCGCGGCACAGAGCACGGAAGGCCCTGACCGGCTGGAAGCCATGGAAGAAGAAATGCGCCAGGCGTTCCCGCATATTGGCGTGGCCGGGTCGATCGCCGAAATGTATGCGCAGCGGATGCGCGCGTTTCAACGCGCGGGCAACGAGCCCCGCGCCATCGCCGCCTTCAAGCTGGCCGTTGATTGGATGGGAACTTACGCAAGCTGGGCGACCAGCGGCGGCGAAGGCGCGGCACTCTCTCTCGAACGCGACGATTTTCGTGCCGCCCTCGCCCGCGAGTTTGGTTACGACCCGACCGAAAACAATCCCTGACCACATATTCCAATTGCAGCCGCCATGAAACTCATCCTCCCCATCCTCGCCATAGTTTGCACCGTGCTCGCCACTCTGACGGCACTCGTGTTCTGCATGTCCATGGGTGCGAACTCCACTCCTGCCCAAATCCGCGCGCTAAAAGTTTGGATGGCCGGGCTCTCCCTGCTCGGCGTGGCGGGCGTGGTGGCCGGCATTATTCTGATTCGCTCGGGTCAACCGAACTGGGCGTCGCTCGCGGCGTTCGCGCCGGCGGTCATCTTTGGAATCATCCTCCTCGTCGCGCTCCTCAAATCTTAATTATGAATCCCTCCACTTTGCAGCAAACAACCGGCAACGTCTGCGTCGGCATCGCCACCCTAATTTTCCTGCTGCCGCTGCAACATCTGCTGTGGGAATTCGCGCGCAAGCACGTAAACGACAATCAATGGGTAACCTCCGCCCTTTTCATTTTGATTCCCCTTTGGCTGCTGTTGATGGGCGCGCTGCTCTGCGTGACCGCCAGCGGCGGATTCGACTGGCTGCGACTGGGCCGGCCCGCACTTTACACGCTCACCGTCGCCGCTTCCCTCGCGCTGGCGGTCGTCACGTTCGTGTTTATCGCCCTGTATATCCGACCCGGATTCACGCCGCGCTTCCTCTACCTCCCGGTGATCTACCTTATCTCCCTCACCACCGTGTTGCTGGTGGTCTTGAGCCTTAATCCAAAGCTCGCGCCCGGCCTCCCGCTGAGGGCGGTGAATCTTTCGTGGACCGTTTGCGCCGCCATCAGTCTGGCGCTTTGCGGTGGCTACCTCGGCTATCGGCTTGTGACGGGCGGCGGAAGTCAGATTCGCAGCATTGCCCACCGGTTCAGCAGCAACAGCGAACTTAGCCGGAAAAACATCGCGCAGATTCCGACGCTCGACCCCAAGCGCAGTTTCACCGAACTGCTTCGCCTCGCGGGTGAATCCCAAGACCGCGACGTCCGCGACGCCGCGCTCGTCCAACTGCGAAGCAATCCTGACTGGGTCGCGAGTCTCGTCGCCGAACTGACGAGGGCCACGCCGTCGAGCGGCGAACTGGATCACGCGTTGGCCCTTGTGGATTTCGCCAGCTTCACGCCGGAAGAACAGAAGCTCCTCGCGCTGCCGGCCCGCAACGCCATGGATCGCATCACTAAATACATGCACTCCGAGCTTCGTTTCTTCTTAAAGGACAAGAGCCGTCGCAAGGGGGCGCACCGTTGGGGAAACCGGCTGTTCCAATCCATCGCCACCAAGCTCGCCGGCGCGGGCGTTGACTTTCAGCCCGCGCTCGACGCCTTTGAAAAAACCTTCACCGAAAAAATCCCTGACAACGAATGACCTCAACCCATCATTTCATTGAGCGGCTTATGCCAGCCGCGTCTTGGACTGCGCCGGCAGAGCGAAGCGGCGACCATGAATGCAGCCGCTCTCTTTGTGCCGGCGCGCGGGCTTTAGCCCGCTTCAACATTCACTTCCGCGAGACGCGTAAAACTCCCGGCCCGCTCGCCGTTTGGACGTTGAATCGGCGTGAACGCCGCGCCCCTGAATCATCATGAACCGCCAACTCACCTCTCTCCTCGGACCGGAAGCCGCGATGACTCTGCTCACGGCGCTGGTCTTCCTTTTCTGCGCGCGCCACTACTCCTCCAGCAGCCGTGACGTTGGCATTCTCGATCGTCTCATGTGGTTGCTTCCCTTCCTCGCCGTGCCGCTGGCTTACGCCACTCTCTTAGTGCCGGGTGCGAAATCGTGGTGGTGGCTTGGCCGGGTGAACGTCGCCTTGGCCGTCGCGTTGCGCGTCTGCGCGAACAAAGTGATGAACGGCTTAAAGGCCCCGGGGTCGGGACCTAGTGCGGGGGCGTTCGGAATCTTCTCTACCCTGTTCAAACGCTAAAACGCCATCGCTATGCTTCAACTTCTTCGCTCCAACCCCGGTCTCGCCATCAGCTTCGTGCTGCTCGGCGGTGGCGCGCTGGCTAGCACGCTCATGGGTTTCTTCATGGCGCGCTCCGGCGCATCGCTGCGCCCGGTCTATTGGTTCGCCGGTTTGTTCGCGCTCGTCGTCGTGCCGCAACTTGCCGGACATTTTTACATCGCGCTGCGAACCACCAAGGCCGAAGCACCGCGCACTGCCTCGCTGGAACAGATTGCCCAGCGTGACACTGCGGAAAGCACCACCACAGCCGGCGACGCCAAAGCGCTTTTCGGCCCAGACGCCGATCCTCAACTCATCACCGATGCGCGCAACCTTCCCGGCGGCGTGTTCAGCGCGGCGGAACTCGCGCAGTTCGCCCCGTTGCCGGATGGCGGCACCGTTCTCCTCGCGCGTTTCAAAGGTTCCCTCGCCGCCGAGAAAGCGTGGATCGAATACCTCCGCACGACCGGCTTGAATCAGCTCAAGGGCACGGGCGATTCGCAGCGTGGCTACGTCGTGACCCGGCCCGTTGGCGACCGCGCCTACGTCTTGCACTTCGGCACCATGGTCGGCGTGTGGACCGGCAAGGACGATACGGCAATTCGCGAGCGCATGGTTGCTGGCGGTTTCGAAATCCCGCGTCATGCACCGCTGAATGCCTCAACTCCAGCCCTCACCGCGAACGCACCTGCCAGCAAGAGCACGCCGAAAAATCCTCTGACACCTGGACTCATCGGCGCGGGCATCGCGCTCTACGTGCTCGTCGTCGTGCTTTACTTCTTCAAAGGCGCGGCCTGGGCCGGGACGAGTCCGGCCAAACCGGGCGGCGCTCCCGTCACCGCAACCGAACTTGCCGCACGCCTCGAAGCGGTCAACACCCTCGACGTTCCCTTCCGCATCGAACGCGGCGCGCAACCGAATGAGTTTTTTGCGACGTGGCGTTACGCGGATGCGAAGTGGGTTGACCTCGCCCGCGCGCGCGGGATGAAGCGCACCTTCCGCATCCGGCTCACGCTCGACGAAAAGCACGGCACGGTGCGCGCGACGGATTACGTCGCCAGTTTCGACTGGTCGGCGGGTCGCGGTGGCGCGGAGGTCGAATGGAAGACGGGGCTCGGCATCGTATTTTTTCAATACGAACATCAACGCGTCTTCGGTTTGCAACTCGACGAGCAAGGCCGGTTCAAACCGGAGTTGAGTTACGCCTACACGTTCAATTTGAACGAAATGAAATCGCCGCTCATCACCGCGGTGAACCACGCCGGCTGGAACTGGCGGCCCACCGTCTGGCAAGGCCCGGCCTGGCTGCGTTGGCTCACCGAATGAAACACAATCAAGCATTTGAGGCGTGGCAGTTGTTCCCAATCCCAAAGGGATTGAGTCACGTAGCCCAGGGTTGCGACGTAGGAGCTACCCTGGGTTTGCTCCAGCAGGGTCTTCAACCCCAACGGGGTTGCGGCGACACCACCCATAGCAAAGACACAACCCCGTTGGGGTTGGGACGATTTCGATTCTGCTTACCCAAGGTAGCTCGTGCCTCGCAACCTTGGGCTTTGGGTCGGAATCCCTTTGGGATTCAAACGGCGAGACCAAGACAACGTTCTCAATCCGCCCCAACTTTTTTATCATAACCCAACCCACTCTTCACCCATGACCTGGCTCTCCTCATTTTCCATTGCCATCCTGAGCGGTGTGCTCGGGTTGGTTTGCGCGGGCGGAATCTCGGCGCTCTGCGTCGAGTGGTATCGCGTCTCCAGCTTCGAGGGCAAGTCGGGCTACTTCGTCGTTTTCACCGCCATTCTCGGCGGGCTGGCGGCGTTCGTCATCGGATTGACCGCCGCACGATGGGTCGCGGGCGGCGCAGCGCCGGGATTTCTCAAGGGACTGGGCGTCGCGTGCGGTGTGGTGCTGGGCATTGCGCTCGTCGCGCTCGCGCTCTGCCGCTTGTTCGCCGACCTCGCGCCGGAACTGGACGGCAAACCGCTCGAACTCGAAATTGAAGTGCGCTGCCCGAAGAACTTCGCCGTTCCCGCGCCCGATGAATACGGCGCGACGGCGGAAGTTTATCTACCGGGTGGACGCCGTCTGCCATTCGACAATCTGCGGTTGAACGAGGCAAAGACCGTGGACGAACAACACATCGTGCCCGCCACCGTGCCGCTGACGACCAGTGCCGCAAAGAAATTCCTGCAAGTGCGGTTCAACGCGCAACACAACCTCCTCTTCAATCTGCCGCTCTTATCACATCCACAGACCAGCGACCGCGAGTGGAGCAAATGGATCGAGTCCGGCTGGGACGCGGGAAAACCCGAGCCGGCGAAGGAAGCGAAGTTCAGCCTGCGTTTCCGCGTGCGAACCGTCGAACCCGAACCGCCCGCGCCGGATCCCGCAGAAGTCCGCGCGCAGGAATTTGCCGCGCTCAAGCCCGACGCGCCGCTGGAAGAATGGCTGCCGTTCTTGTTTGAAGAGCCGAATGCGGAGCGAACCAAAGTGGTGATAGAGCACATCAACGTGCAGCAGGCGGACCTGGCGAAACTGCTCCGCTCAAAGGACGCGCAGATGCGCGAACATGCATTCCGCGCGGTGGATTATGCGGAAAAGCCTGCGCCGGAAGTCGTGGAGGCGGTGCTCGCCGAGGGGCGCGACATCGCGGCGGGCATCCGCAAGTTCAACGAGCTGCCGGAGGACGACCCGAAATTCCACAACGTGCTGCTCGACCTGCGCACGCGGTTCAATTACTGGAAGCAGGCGTGGTGGACGATCCATCAGCGGCTCGGCGTGGACGGACGCCCGCCGGTGCAGACGATCTACGACCTCGCAACCGTGCGCGCGCGGGGCACGGCGATGGACGAGATTGAAGTCAACGCCCGCGTCTTCCTTGAGGCGTTGAACAAAAGCACGGAGGAGAAAAAGCCATGACCCTTCCCGCCGAATTTGCCAGGGAGTTCGCAACCTTTCCCGCCGAGCTGCGGAAACTGGTCGAGGCGGAACTGAAGGCGGGCAACACTATCGTCGCTATCGAGCATGGCTTTCCCGCCGCGCCGTGCGGCGCGTCCATCAAACTGGCACAGGCGGTGAAAGACGAACGGCAAAAATCAGTGGGCGAAGTGAAATTCTACGCGCGGAACAACTCCGACTACGCAGGGGAGTTCACCACCGTGCTTCGGCATTTCTTCGTGCTCGAACCGCCGTTGCCGCCCGCACCGTATCCGGACATGGATGCCATCCGCAAAGCCGCCCAAGGCAAGCCGGACGCGCTGACCCAGTTCGCCCAAACGCGGGCAACCGGTTTCGCACCGGAGCTTGTCGCGCAGCTTTCCGCTGAACCCGCCAGCGTGCCGAAGCGCGCGTTGACTTCCAGGGAAACCGCCACCAGCGCAAAGCGCCTCTTGCATTTCCACGACCACCGCCCGCCGCACGAAATCCAGTTTGCACTGGAGCGGGATCTCATGACGCTGTTTACCGTCGCCGTGGTCAACGAACGCCTGACCATGACGGCCAAGGCCAATGTGGTCGGCGCGCTGTATGACTTTGAGTTGCGCTTCGAGGCGGCGATGCTGCTCAAGAATTGTTATTCGCTGCGCGTCGAGACGTCGTGGGCAAAATCGGCGGCGACGCATCACGATTATTACCGCAAGACGGCGGACAGTTGGTTTAGTCACTGGACACGCGATTTCATGCCTGCCAATCCGCCGAAGGCCGATGCGGGTACGTCCGCACGTTATCAAAAGATTTGCGCCGCGTCTTTGAACGCCGAGGCACATCTCGACACCGTTCCCGCGTTGCAACAAACCATCGTCGCGGCGATGAAACGGGGCGCGTGCTTCACCACATCACACAAGGAAGGCGGCACGAACATCAGTTGGACCGGCGGGCGGTTCGCGCGCTCCGATTACGGCGATTATCCCGATCATCAGACATTTTCCAGCGAGGTTGAATTTCTGGAAGCCCTGCGGAAGTTTTACGATTGGGAAACGTCGAAGAACATTTCCCCGAAGAAGGTTTCTGAGTTTGAGGCATGGAAACTCATCCTGCGTTTACTCCGAACCAAATAAGCCGCCATGTATTATAACAAGTCTCCGCTCGTCATCGCTCTCGCTGCTGTCGTGCTTGTGCTGCTGTTCACGGGGCTGGCCGCGTGGCATTTCGTTTCCAACAAATCCACCGGCATTCCGCTCGGGCCGGCGGTGCGGTTACCGCACCATATCAGCCAAATCCTCCAGACCACGGAGCGTTATCTCCCGACGTTGCACCGCAACCCCGACAAAGACCGATTCCGGCTGGATCTGCTGCTGATTTCACTCACCGACCCGACCAAACAGGAAACAATCACCCTCCTCCGCCAGCAGCAACGCAACGCTCTCCAACCGATGACGAAAATCCTCGGTGGCACCGGAAACGTCGTCTGGGTGCAGGCGTTGGACTTGTTCGCGGTGAACCTGGAAACCAAGCGCGTGCTCCGTTCCTCCGACTTCACGAAATTGAATCCCGAACTGGCGGTGTTTCTCACCAGCGCGCGCTGCGAATTTAAGGACCAGCTCATCGTCGTTTCCCCCGACCAGCGAAAGGCGTATGCGATTGATGCCACCACCTTCAAAGCCGAATCCGTTCCCGTGCCGAAAAACGTCGGCTGGATCAATCCGAACGCCACGCCCGAATCATTGCTTTGCGCCGGCGGACTGCTCGCCTCGAACGAATGGTTTGGCGTATTGACGGCAAAAGATTTGGCAAGTGACTTCAAGACGGGCTTTCGAGTGCCGCTCGATTGTCCGGTCAACCTTGCCAACGAATCGCGCCGGCTCTATCGTGGCCGCCTTGATGCTTCCGCTCCGCGCCCGCGCATAGAAGCGATGGAACCCATCTCGGATTTGGATTATCAGAATTGCGCGCTAGTCCGTGACGCCAAGGGAGTGGCCTTGTTACGGCTCGCCACACCCGACAGTGTCTTGCTGACGCACCGCTCCTCGACTGACTCCGGCGGAACGCTGCTGGTGACACGACTCGAGCCGAATGGCAAAACCGGCTGGACCGCCGACACGGGCATCGGACTGCTGGAACAAGTGTTGCCGGATGAACGAATCATCGCATTCATCGGCACGCGCCCGGCTGTTCCCAACAAAGTTCCTGAACCGATTCTGGTGTTACTCAACACCAGCACTGGCGGAATGACCACCCATTCCCTCTGGCGGTAACTCTGACTTGCACAGAGGCTCTCACGCCCTTCGCTCTTTAATGCTCGCCAGAATATCCGCGATAACTTCCTCCTTCGGCTTCGCTCCCTGTTGGCCACCGTGATGGAGACGCACGCTCCCTGCGCCGGCTTCCATGTCGCGACCGCCGATGACCAGCCGTAGCCGACGACGAGAGGAGGCGGGAAACATTCGCTCTTGTTCCGCGTTGAAAATCTTCACCTTGAACGGCGTCGCGCTGAAATCCGTGTCCACGCGCACCATGTTCGCGCGCAGTTCGGCCACGATGGGCTTGGCGTAATTGATCAACGCTTCGTCGTCGTTGAGCGTGATGACGCGCACCTGTTCCGGCGCGAGCCAGAGCGGGAAGTTGCCCATGTAATGCTCGATGAGGAAGCCGATGAACCGCTCATGCGAGGCGTAGTTTAGCTGCGTGGCGACAGCAGCGTCATATTCGCGTTATCCTTGTCGCGGTAGGTGAGGCCGAAGTCCTTGCGGACGACCACCAGCGGGCACGGCGAATTCGATCAAACTGATTCAAGTCAATCTTCGTCTTGCAACTTCCGCCAATGCTCCATGAACGCGGCGGGCGAAACCACCGCGCAACCCCGCCGCTTGTCAGGCGGGTAATCGGATAAATTTCCAGTCACCAGAAAATCCGCCGCCGCGAGCGCGACAGCCAGAAACGGCTCATCATCCACGTCCGGCAAATCCAAGTCGGAATGTTCACTGGCATCAACGGCCAGGCCGTCCATCTCGATCTTGTTCAGCACTTCGCGGACGCGCTTGAGATCGAACTTGAAACGAGGGCGGGCGAGCACTTCGGCATACTCGGCGAGGATGCGCTTATCATGGCAAGCTTGCACCGCACCGGCCAAGGCGAGCGTGAGAACTTGGGCGGGATTTCCTTGCGAATTGAGCAGGCCCGACACGACGATATTGGTGTCGAGCACGATTTTCATTTCCGGCGGCGGGCGCGACGGCTGGCCGCAATTTCCGCATCAATGTCGGACAGGGAAAGCTCAGCCGCGCCAGTGGCATCTGCGGCTTGTTGCAGACTCGCCTGCGCTTGCAGTGCCCGCACACTGCGCAAGAGCGCGCGGGTGGATTCCACCGAAGCGGACGCGATGCGCAACAGCACCGCCACGGGCTGGCCCTTGGACGTCACCACCAAGTCGTCTTTGCCCGCTGACTTGAGCCATTGCTTCGCGGGTTTCTTCTTGAGGTCGCTGACTGAAATCGTGCTCATGGTCAGAGAATACGTCGTTGCTCGCTTGCGTGCAAGCCGTGGCTAAAACACGTTCACGCCCTTCTCTCTTTGATGCTCGCCAGAATATCCGCCACGACTTCCGCCTTCGGCTTCGCGCCTTGCGGGCCGCCGTGGTGGAGACGGACGCTCACCGCGCCCGCTTCCATGTCGCGACCACCGATGACCAGCATCGTGTGGACGCGCAATTGTTCCGCGTTGGAAATCTTCGCCTTGAACGGCGTCGCGCTGTAGTCCGCATCCACGCGGACCATGTTCGCGCGCAGTTCAGCCACGATGGGTTTGGCGTAGTTGATCAACGCTTCGTCGTCGTTGAGCATGATAACTCAAATTCAACCGGGTCGCCCACGCACAATCTTGAGTGCCTTGATCCGGGAGGCCAACGTCGTGGGTTTCATGCCGAGCAGTTCCGCCGCGCCGTCTGCTCCAAAAACTTTCCCACCACTCTGCTTCAACGCCGTGACGATGCTCTCGCGTTCCAATCGCTTGTGGGCATCCCGGGTCAGCAGGTGGGTTGCTAGGGTCGCCGTTTGCCTGGGTATGGATGACTCGATGTCCTTGGACTCGGCAATCTCAAATTGCAACGGCCCGCCCTGCGAAAGAATCACCGCGCGTTCGACGGAGTTCTGAAGTTCGCGGATGTTGCCGGGCCAGTCGTGGGCGGTGAGTTGCTCGGCGTGGGCCTTGGTGAAGCGCGGCGCGGGACGGTTCATCTTCTTGGCGGTCGCACGGACAAAGTGCGCGGCTAGTGTCGCGATGTCTTCGCTCCGGTCGCGCAGGGGCGGGACTTCGAGCGGGAATACGCCGAGCCGATAGAACAAATCCTGGCGGAATCGGCCGGCGGCCACTTCCCTTTTCAAATCGCGATTGGTCGCGGCGACGATGCGGACGTTGACCTTCCGCGTGCGCGTGTCGCCAACGCGTTCAATCTCCTGCTCCTGCAGGACGCGCAGCAGCTTCGCCTGCATGGCGAGGGGGATTTCGCCGATCTCGTCGAGGAAGAGGGTGCCGCCGTCGGCAAGTTCAAAGCGGCCCGGTTTGTCGCGCACAGCCCCGGTGAACGCGCCGCGCATGTGCCCGAAAAACTCGCTCTCGAACAGGTTCTCCGGGATCGCGCCGCAGTTCACCTTGATGAGCGCGCGGCCCTTGCGCGGGCTGTTCTCGTGGATGGCGCGCGCAACGAGTTCCTTACCCGTGCCGCTCTCGCCCGTGACGAGAATGGTCGCATCCGTCGGGGCGACGAGTTGGATTTGCTGCAGCACCTTCTTCAAACCAGGACTGTCGCCGATGATGTCGTGGACGCCGAGCGCGGCGCTGACTTCTTCGCGCAGATACAGATTTTCCTGTTCGAGCTTGAGGCGCAGAAGGTCGATTTCGTTGAACGCGCGGGCATTGCCGATGGCCACCGCCGCATGATTCGCGAAAATGCGCAGCGAGTTGTTGGTGGAGTCGGGCAGCTTCCGGCGCGAAAACACCGCCAGCACTCCCTGAACTTGTTTGCGGTAGAGAAGGGCGCGCCCGGTGAATGAGACGACGCCCTCGCCCGGCCCCCAATCAGGCAATCCATCGTGACCCGGTCCCGGCTCCATCATGTCCGTGGCAATCTCGCCTCCGGATTTCGCCATCATACCAATGTTGGTGACGCCAAGCGGAGCGCGCGACCAGCCTTCAGCCTTTTCGCTTAAGACATCCAAACGACGCCATTCTTTGCGTGGGTTCTTCAACTTTCCCGCGCTCGCCACGAGATGCAAACACTCGCGCTGATCGGGACACACCTTGCGATGGTTGCAAACGGCGCACTTGTCGCCCGGCTCGATCAGCCAGATTCGCACGAGCGCATCATCCGAAGTCAGTGGTCCCGACATCCCCTCATCCATGCGCAAGGCTTGACCAAGGTGTTCGGTGATTTGGAGAAGAATCGCGTCAACCGATCTCTGCTCAGAAATTGCCAGGATCACTTCCTGCAAGGCATCCATGTTCACACGGATGGTTTACGACAGTTCGTAGCCAGGCGCAACGATCATTCGTATTTGCCGAGATGTCGTAGTTCCTCGGTCGGGAGTGAATTCAAACAAAGCCCAATGATTCGATGGTTTCAGGTCTAAACAGTTCGTTGGCACGTGTCTTGTGTATGGGGGTATATCGCTGCAACAACGCAGCACTGAAAAACGAAACAAACAAAATTATGAATCGCATCACTCAACTCGATCCCGCCAGCGCCACCGGCAAGACCAAACAACTCTTCGACGGCGTGCAGGCCAAACTCGGCATCGTCCCCAACCTCTTCCGCGTGTTCGGCAATTCGCCCGCCGCGCTCGAAGGCTACTTGAACTTCAGCGGCGCACTGGCCGGCGGCGTGCTCAGTGCGAAGGTGCGCGAGCAGATCGCACTGGCCGTTGCTGAAATCAACGACTGCACCTACTGCCGCAGCGCACACACCTACATCGGTGGCAAGGTCGGCCTGACTCAGCGCGAAATCACCGACGCGCGCCAGGTCTCGGCCGCGGACGAACACACCGCCGCCATTCTGAATCTCGCCCGCAGCATCGTCGTGCAGCGCGGTGAACTGAGCGACTCCGAGTTCAAGGCCGCCCGCGCCGCCAAGCTCACCGACGCCGAGATCGTTGAGACCACCGCAAACGTGGCGCTCAACATCCTCACCAACTACGTCAACCACGTCGCCCAGACCGTCGTGGATTTCCCCGAGGTCAAACCCGGCGTGGCTGAAGCGATCGCGGAAGTTCCCGCCGAAGCCTGCAACACCGCCGGCTGCGGCTGTGCCTGAAAAAATTTCCGCGACGCGCATTCCGTGCGCGCCGTGGACGGATCAACCAACAAAAACAAAAAACATAG
>SIBJ01000021.1 GCA_009695195.1 Pedosphaera sp. | reverse complement strand
CCGCGCATGAGGAAACGGAGGCCGAAAAACTTTCCCTTGTTGATGCGCCCCCGGCAGGAAATCATTGCCGAAGCCACCCAGAAAAAATCAACGACACATGCCCTTAACTAAGCGCCATTCCCCTCACCCGTTTTTAATCACACCCGGCTTTGGGCAGAACCTTGGTCATTTGACAATTTGACTTCCTTCGCAATATTGCGATGATGACCGCGCGCGAATGCCCCGGACAAAAATCGTTCTCTACCGTGAAGACGATGGCACGGTGCCGTTGTTGGCGTGGCTTGATTCCATCCCGGACAAAGCGCGCGACAAGTGTGTCGTCCGGATTGAACGGTTGGGTGAGCTGGGCCACGAGTTGCGCCGGCCCGAGGCGGACTTTCTGCGGGACGGCATTTATGAATTGCGCGTGGCCTTGCAGGGGATCAACTACCGCGTCCTGTATTTCTTTCACCGGCGGGAAGCCGTCGTCCTGTCACACGGACTCGTCAAAGAGCGCGAAGTTCCGCCGAAGGAAATTGATCGGGCCATGGCCAGAAAATTGAAATACGAGGCCGCACCGAGCCGCCATACCTACGAGGAAATCCAGTCATGACTACTAAACGCAAATCCACCACCGACGCCGTCGAAGTTTTACACCACCGTTACTACGCGGGCCGTCCCAACCGCCAAGCCGCGCTGGAAGCCGAACGCACCCATGCGGACGTAGCCCGCCAGCTTGTCAAACTCCGCGCCAAAGCCGGCCTGACCCAGCAGCAGGTTTCCAAACTGATCGGCACCGCTCCCTCCGTCATCAGCCGGTTGGAGGACGCCGACTACGAAGGACATTCCCTTTCGATGCTCCGGCGGATTGCGACAGCGTTGCAGGCCCGCATCCAGATTCGCTTCGTGCCCATCAAGGACGACTCCTTGCAACCGGTGTGATCGCGCGCGAGCAAAGGAAAAATTCCACTTTGTCGCTTCGTTTCTTTGTGGTGAAATGAAACTTCCATGAGCTTTTACGACAAGCTGAAGTTCGACGCGAACGGATTGATTCCTGCCATCGTGCAGGAACAGAAGACGGGCCGCGTCCTGATGATGGCGTGGATGAACCGCGCCTCGCTCGAATCCACCATCGCCACGGGCAAGACGCACTTCTGGAGCCGCTCGCGCCAGAAGTTCTGGATGAAGGGCGAGAGCAGCGGCCACACGCAAGCCGTGAAGGACATCGCGTTCGATTGCGACGGCGACACGCTGCTCATTCAGGTCGAACAAATCGGCGCAGCGTGTCACGAGGGTTACCAGTCGTGCTTCTTCCGTTCGGTCGAGGGCAAGGGCGACACGTTCCGGGTCACCGAAGCTCAATTGGAAACGCCGGAGCAGATGTATAAAAAGAAATGAAGAAGGAAGAATGTAGAATGAAGAATTCCCCCGCTCGCGCCGCGTTGCTCCCTCGGCTTCTTCATTCTTAATTCTTCATTCTGCCTTCTCCCCCATGGACGATTCCGTTCCTTTCGCCAGCCGTGAGTATTTCATTATGCTCGCGATTCTGGTGTTCGCGCGCGGGACAGATTTCCTCAGCACCTGGGTCGCGACGCCGCATCTCGTTTTGGAGGGCAATCCCATTGCCAAGTGGCTCGGCTGGAAATGGGGCGCGGTGGTGAATGTGGTCCTCGTCACCTCGCTCGCGATGTGGCCGATGTCCGCCATCATCGTCAGCACGGCGAGCGTGCTGGTGGCGGCGCGAAATTTCCAATCCGCCTGGCTCATGCGTTCGATGGGCGAAACCGTGTATCTCGACTGGTATGTGCAGCGCGTTTCCGAAACTCGGATATCGCTCTATCTGTTCTGTCTTGCAGGCAACACGCTGCTGACGGCGGCGGTCGGAGTGGCGCTGGTGGTGTTTTGTGAACGCTCGCTGATATCGGTCGGGATCGGCATGGGCATAGTGGCCTATGCGGTGGCGGTCTTGTTTTACACGCTGCTTTCAGTCTGGCGAAGCCGCCGCAAGCGGCGAAGTGATGCCGGAAGCAATTGACGGAGATCACACCAGCCTGATGAATTCTTGAAATTCGGAGCGCGGCTGTCTTGGTCGTCGCGCGGCGTCAGGTCAGACCTTTGTCCGCGCTGGTGACACGAATCAACAACTCGTTCAGTTCCTTGAAGCGGGGCGGTTTCGACAGCAGCGCATCGGCCTGGATGACGGAATCGCCTTCGGCGTTCATCATCGTCCCCCAGCCGGTCATCATGATGACCGGAGTGTGCGGGGATTGCGCCTTGATGGCGCGCGTCACGGCGTGACCGTCCATTCCGGGCATTCCCAGATCGGTGATCACCACTTCGTACGGGCGTTTTTGCGCCACGGCGGAGCGGAACATTTTAAGTCCTTCCTCGCCGCCTTCAGCTACTGACACTTCGTGGGCGAAAGCTCCCAGGCAGTCCGTGAGGAGTTCCCGGATCATGGGTTCATCATCACAGCAAAGGATGCGCAGGGATCGGGCGAGTTTGGATTGGGTCGCCTGCCGGGCGGTTGAAGCAACAGTCTGGTTGCGCAAAGGGAAGGACAGCCGGATGCAGGTGCCGCGACCCTGTTCACTCTCAACTTCAACGTTCCCTTCGTGGCGCTGCATCATGCCATAAACCATGGCCAGTCCCAATCCGGTGCCGCCGCGCTGTGCTTTCGTTGAGAAGAAAGGCTCCAGGCAGCTTTGCCGGGTTTTCTCATCCATGCCCGTGCCGTCGTCCCTCACTTCAACCTGAATCTGCTCTGCTGGAGTGGCGGCGGCGGGTCCGGCAGTTTTGACGAAGCGGGTGGAGAGCGTGATTTTACCACCATGCGGCATGGCATCCACGGAGTTGAAGACGAGGTTCGTCAACGCCTCCCGCAATTCACTGGGATCGCTCAGGAGAAAGGGCAGTTCCCGTTCGATCTGGGACTCCACCTCGATGCAAATGCCTTCACGCTGGGAAAGATCGCGCCAGCGTGGACGGGTCAGTTCAACGACTTCCTGGATGATCTCGTTCAGGCTGACTTTCACCAACGGTTCACCCTCGTAGCGGCGGCGATAGAACTCCCGCATACGGGCGACGATGTGGGCAATGTCGTCGGCGCATTTTTGCAGGATCACCAGATGTCGGCGCGACGCAGCGGGAAGGTCGGGGATTTCTTTGAGCAACAATTCCGAGTAGGCCACAATAGGTGTCAGCGCGTTATTGATGTCATGCGCGATGCCGCTGGCCATCTGGCCCAGCGCGCGCAGGCGTTCCTGCTGAACCACGACGTGCTGCGTGCGGCGCAATTCCTCGTAGGCCTGCTGGGTGCCCTTGGTCATGCGCACCTGGTCAAACAGATTGCGACACTGTTCCTCGGTGGAGATGACCTTGGTCTGCAATGCCTCCTTCTCGGAACGCACGGTTTCGATCTCAATCCGCGCCGCTTCGGCTTTGAATCGGACCTCCTCAAGCACCAGCACGATCATGCTTACGGCGATGAACAATTGAAGCACCGCCGCCACAAAGAAACCGGCACTGTAAAGGTTCTCATGTTTCTGGGTGAACGGATAGCTCCAGAGATAAAGTCCCCACAGCATGAAGCCGGTGGACAACATCCCGGCCCCCACGAACGGCATGCGCTTGCGCATCCGGAAAAAGCATACTCCGGCGAAAACGCTTCCCGACCCAAGCAGGATGAACACGGGCAATTGAATTTGCAGTGAATCTGACGACAACTGCGGTCCAACAAATGTCCATACCGTCAGGAATAACATGAACAGACCGAACAAAGACTGGCGCACGGCCAGATCGATAAATCGCAACGTTCCCCACAACAGGAACACCGCCGAAATTGCCGCGCAGGACTGTGCCGCCATGAAAAGAAATCCGCCGGTCGGCGAGTTTTGAATTTGTAATCGCAGCCCCAGCGTCAGCCACAACGCATAGAACAGCCATGCTGCAGTCCACACCGTGAAATAATCCCGTTTGGTGAAGCGGTTCAGATAGTAGAACAGACCCACCAACACCCACACGCTCAACAGAGAGACGAGCAGCGCCGCGCGCAGATACTCTCGCGGAAACAAATGATCCATGCCTTGAATGTTCATGCTTAGTCTTCCAACGGTTAGTGAGGCTGTCATCTGCGCAACAAACGCGTTATGACGGAATTGATTCAGCAGGGCCGGTGCCATGCCGTCGCCAGCATTGGCCGCCGAAGCAGCCTTTTGCTTTCCGAAGGAAATGCCGGACACTGGAGAGCATGACGGAGGGTTGCCGCTTCCATTTTGTGGAACTCTGTCCACTTTCTATCGTCCGCTTTCTGTTTGCGCGGCACCCGGACACTTCATACTTTTCGTCCTGAACCGCAATCGCTCTGCGAGGCGGTGAACCGAAATGATTTCACCAACTCTTGAAGAATTTCTAAAACTCGCGGGACAGGGCAACCTGATCCCCGTCACGAGTCGCATTCTCGCCGACATTGAAACGCCGCTCTCGGCGTATCGCAAAATTCGCGGGCAGGGCGAATCGTTTCTGTTCGAGTCCGTCGAAGGCGGCGAACATCTCGGTCGCTACTCGTTCGTCGGCTGCAACCCGCGCGCGGTCATCAAGCAAACGGGCAGTCGCATCGAAGTCACCGAAGGCGGCAAGGTCGTGGAGAAGTTCGCCATCCCCGTACCGGGCAAAGAGCCGTGCGAGAATTGCGTGAAGGACGGCCTCGAAGTGGTCGAGCGCGTGATGAAACGCTATCGCCCTGTCATGCTACCTGGTTTGCCGCGCTTCACTGGCGGGGCGGTGGGTTTCATCGGTTACGAATTTATTCACGACGTCGAGCCGGTCGTGCCGCGCCCGGCGCATGACGAGTTGGGCACGCCCACGATGTATTTCATCGTCGCGGATCAATTGCTCGTGTTCGACCGCGTCGCGCAAACGATCACCGTGCTGGTCAACGCCGCGATTGATGAAGCCACCAGCCCGACCGACGCTTACGAAAGTGCGGTGGAAGAAATCGAGCGTCTGCTTTCTTTGTTGGAACAACCGTCCGAACATCATCCCGTATCCGTCCCAGCCGAAGTCGCATCCCTCCCATTCACGTCCAACGTCGCGAAGGAAAAATTCCTCACCAACGTCGAGGCGTCGAAGAAGTTCATCACGGCGGGTGACATCATTCAGGTCGTCGGCTCACAACGCTTCAGCGTGGAGACCAAGGCATCGCCGCTGGACGTTTACCGCGCCGCGCGTTCGGTGAATCCGTCGCCCTACATGTTTTTGCTCGAACTCGACGGCTTTTCGCTCGTCGGCGCGTCGCCGGAAATTCACGTGCGCTGCGAGGACAACAAGGTGGAGATTCGCCCCATCGCGGGCACGCGCCGCCGCGGCAAGACGGCGGATGAGGACGCCGCGTTGGAAAAGGAACTGCTCGCCGACCCGAAGGAACGCGCCGAACATGTGATGCTCGTGGACCTCGCGCGCAACGACATCGGGCGCGTGTGCGATTTCGGCAGCGTGCAGGTGCGCGACCTGATGATCATCGAGCGTTACAGCCACGTCATGCACATCGTATCGAGCGTGGAAGGCAAGTTGTCCGCCGACAAAACCAATTACGACCTGATGCGCGCGACGTTTCCGGCGGGCACGGTGAGCGGCGCGCCGAAGATTCGCGCCATGCAGATCATCGCCGATCTCGAAGGCACGACGCGCGGGCCGTATGGCGGTTGCGTGGGCTACTTCAGCTTCAACGGCAATCTGGACACCTGCATCACCATCCGCACCGCCCTGCTCAAGGACGGCAAGGCGTATGTCCAGGCGGGAGGAGGCTGGGTGAATGATTCAGAGCCAGAGAGTGAATTCCAGGAAACCGTCAACAAGTCGAAGGCGATGCTCAAGGCTGTTGCCTTGGCTGAAACTTTCGCGAAAAGCTGACGCCGTGTTCAAGCGTGGCAAAGCCAGCGTGCAAGTCCCGACTCGTCGGGACTGGGTGAACGACTCCGAACCCGAAGCGGAATTTCAAGAAACGGTGAACAAAAGCAAAGCCATGCTCAAAGCCGTGGCGCTGGCGGAGACGTTCGCGAAAACGGTGTAGCAGCCGAGGTAACGAGGCTCAAACTGAAAGTGGTAAATGGCGGAGTACAAAAACCAGCACTATGTTCCGCAGTTTTATCTGCGCGCCTTTTCGTTTGATGGCGGAAAAAACACTGCTCTTTTCAACTTCAAACAGAACAAAATAATTCCATCAAGCAACATCGATGGACAGTGCGCGGAGGATTATTTCTATGGAAAAGACCCTAAACCAGAAAAGGCGCTGGGCGCAGCAGTTGAAGCTCCTGCCAGCAAAGTCATCGGCAAGATTATTTCAAGCAGCACAGTTCCAAAAACCTTCACCGAAGATTGTGCGGTCTTATTCGCGTTCACGTTGTTTCAGCATGGTCGAACGCTTTACGCGTCAGAAGAAGGCGCAGAATTCTTTCGAGCAGCTATTGAACCGCACATCAAGCGCATGGCACTTGAGTCCGGCGAACTTACTGCCGATGAAATCAATGCCGTGGAGATTGGGTTGGAAAGACCGGCGAACCTGACGCTGGCAACATCAGCCCAAATGCTTCCCCTCATTCTGGATTTGAGAATCAAACTCCTCATCAATCAGACATCTCAAGATTTCATCACTAGCGACCATCCCGTCGCAAAGATGAACCAATACTTTCTTGGCGCTTTCGGCGGAGGCGTCGCCGGATGGGCTGCGAAGGGACTTCAGGTGTTTCTCCCGCTTTCGCCAAAGCATACAGTCATGATGTATGACGATAAGATTTACAGAGTCGGGGCGAGGAAATCGGACATCGTTCCGATAGTAAACGAATCTGACGTGAACGCCCTGAATACACTGCAATTACTGAACGCTCACCAGAACGTCTATTTCCTCGATTCCAGGCAAGGGCCACACATATCAAAGCTCTTTGAAAACTGCCGCAATCGGCGGAACAAAGACAAAGTGGGAACTCGATTCTTTGATACTGCTGACGATTCAGGCGCGCCGCTCAAAGGGCAACAGACGTACAGGCAAAATTTAGATTTCCGAGAACTTTTATCGTTCTGCAAAGTGCAGACGGCCAAGAAGCAGATTCCTCCAGAAGACAGAGGGTACGGACTGCGCCAACCCGAATTGGTCTCGGCTCATAAAAAGTTCCTAGAAACAGTCGATGTCGGGCGATACAAGGAGGAGGAGTGGATAAAATTCTTGGACGACATGAAATCTTCCAAAAGTTAATCCGCCGCCATCGACTTCGCCTACCTCGGCCACTCGCTGACGCGAGACCACGATCTCCGCAGCCAGCTCAGGTATTCTCGCGGTTTCGGCATCCGGTTCGCCACGCCGACGTTGCCCAGTGATTTATCCGGCCAGAGATGCAGCCGGTCGGCAACGCCTACTTCGGCGGCCAGTCGTTCCACGGTTTGCAGCGCGTTCACGGCGTAATCCTGCCAGCGTTCGCGGGATTCAAACACGTCGGTCTTCAAGGCCACGCCCAGTTCGTCAGCGTGGGTCTGGATTCGCTCCACGTTTTCGGCGCGGATGTTGATCGGTTCGTGAAAGATGGTGACGGGTTTGATTTCGGCCACGGCCTGGAGCGTCGCGCGCAAATCCGGCTCGTCACATTCAGGATAGGTGGGCGCGACGGCCAAATAGACGTTCAGGCCCGCTTCGTGGGCGGCGCGGAGGGTGGCGAGGCGTTGCGACGGCGCGGGCGCTTTCGGTTCGTAAATCTTCGAGAGATCGTTGCGCAGCGTCGGCAGGCTCATGCCGAACAACAGGCGCGAGCCAAAGCTCTTGAACAAATCGAAGTCCGCCCGGGCCAGTGGACTGCGGGTGAGGATGCGGACGTTGAGCGTCGAGCGGTCGCGAATCAATTCCAGCGAGCGGCGCACTAGCCGGCGCGCGTGGGCCGACAGCATCCGCTGCCGTTCCGGGTCGGGATGATGGATGACCTGGTAGGGATCGGTGGTGCTGCAATACATCACGGCGCGATTGCCGTCGCGCTTGAGTTGCGAGCGGGGCGTGTTCTCCGCCGCGCGCAGCGACGACAGAAACTTGTCCTCCTCCCACGGACGCAGCAGCACGTAGTCGCCCCATTCCGCGTCCGGGTCTTGCACGCCGTATTCCGCGAGCTTCGGCCCTTGTTTGATGGTCGCCGCGCTCGGCACGTAACAGAACCGGCACGCGTGCGAGCAACCGACCGCAACATTGAACGCCCAATCGGAAAGGCTCTTGTAAACGAAGTTGTTCGGCGCAATGACGGCGGGCGAAGACCACATGCCGACGCGGTTGTCGCTCTTGCGGGGCAAAGGCCGGGCAATTTGCCGTTGAATTTGAACTGGTCTTTCGAGAACGAGGTTCATGGTCGCGTCTGAGGCATCATCGGCTGGTCAACTTCCAAAGTCGAATTCCATCGGTAAGACGCCTTTCATGGCTTTATCCCAGAATTCCTTCCCTTTTGGATGCTTGCTCGCAAATAGAAGCAGATAGAGTGGAGTGTTGCTGTCATTCGTGATGAGCACCTCACGGCCAATACAATCTCTTTTGAAGCCGAGGCTGTGCAGTTGTTCCTTGTAGAGTTCCAGCACGCCTCTGAAGAATTCGCGCGGATTGTGACGCGGCAACTGCTTCCACGAATCATTGCCGAGAAATTTTGTCAGGGCGGACTGCTCGCCCGCATCAGGAGTGTATTGATGGATATTCATCTTGATTCCCATTCCATGTTGAATGTTGATCAGGAGATCACAGCGCGTCTTACGATGCAGGGTTTCAATCAACGAGAACGGCGCGTGTGCAATCCCCGTCGGATCTATAAACGCCAGCGTCAATGAACCGGATGGAATCTGAATCTGGTTGATGGCGTCTGCGCAGTCACCGCACCAAATCTCCGTGTTCGCTGCGTTTTCAAATGGCTCTAAGCGTTGAGCAAGGGCTTCCGCCACGGCGGCGTTCATTTCGGTGAAGATGAACTTCGTAAATTCGTGTTCGATGACCTTCAGCGGTGACCCGAGATCTTCTTTCCCTGTTTTTCGAATCAAGCATCGCCCCGGGCCAGAAAATAATTCCAGATAAACGCGGCTCTTCCAAGAATTCTTCATGCCCGTCGCAAACAGGTGGGCATAGTAGGTAAGGAGCTTGTGTTTCGTATCAATCCATGCACCGCTGTCGCGGATCGGAAGCCTATCGGTTGAAGACACGCTGTCTTTCCATGGTGATTGATCGGCTGAGTCCAAGAGGCGGATCGTGGGCTTCATTGCGACGGAGTTGAGCAGGTGCGGAGAGCCTCAGCAATGATTGATGCGCGCGACGTTTCCGGCGGGCACGGTCAGCGGCGCACCGAAGATTCGCGCCATGCAACTCATCGCCGATCTCGAAGGCACGGCACGCGGGCCGTATGGCGGTTGCGTGGGCTACTTCAGCTTTGAGAGCCTGCCTGAAAATTGCGAGGAGCGCTGCGGCGAGGGATTTTGGTTTTGGCCAAGGCGGCGAGGTTGGAGCATCCCCGCAGCGGGCTGTAACGACCGAGCCAACGCAGGCCAAAGCCGAAAGACCCGCCGCCCGGAGGGTTCGCGCGCAAAAGGCCGTCTGGCTTTGTTGCTCCTCAGTCGAAGACCCCCAAATGGTATTCTCCTTCGCCGCGCTCGATGGGCGGACGGGATTTGTCGTCATCGAAAGTTGAAGTCGGCGGCGGCTCTTGCGAAGCGGACGACTGACGAAAACGGGATGACGAGAACGGGATTGCCATCCCGCGGACAAAGGCGCATGTTGCCGACGCCTTACACCAAAATGGATACTACCCGAAGGCCATGCTCGCCCTTGCACCGGGCTTTCCGCAACCAGTGCGTGGTCGGCGCAGTGTTCGCGGGGCTCGGTTGCCTGGCGATGGCTGCGTCCGGCACCGATCTGACGGCGGTCGAGGGCGTCGCGGTTTATTCCTCGGCCGCAGGCGGAAGCACATTCTACACGTTGTGGAATCTCTCGCGCCTTTCGTCGGTGGCGCTTTTGCAGGACCGATCCGTGGCGGTTTCCGGACACGACAATCTGCCGAGCCGTTTTCTTTGCAGGGATACGGGGGCTGTTTCCAACGGACTACCGGTGCTGCTGGTGCTCCGCGCCCTGCCGTGCTCGGTTTCGATTCCGGCGCTGCATAATTTCTTCCCCCAGGGTCCGGACGTGGCCGCGGGCGAGGGCCACACGATCGTGGCGTCCGACGTTCACTCTGACCCGGACATGGATCACGATGGCGTACCCACTTATTTCGAGACCGCGAACGGTTCCAATCCGGCGGTGGCCAACGCAAATGTGGATGCGGACGGCGATGGCCACTCGTTGCTTCAGGAGTATTGGGCCGGAACCGACCCGCAAAACTCGCAGTCGGTGCTGCGGTTTTCTGCCATTCAGAAACCACCTGCCAGCGGCAACGTGGTGCTGTCCTGGCGAAGCGTCGGCGGGAAACACTATGAGCTTCTGGGCGCGGCGAGTGTTGGCAGTCAGTTCACCGCGGTGAGCAATGTGACGGCGGTTGGTTCTTTGACCGTACTGCAGGTGCCGGCGGGCGGCGGGACAGGTTTTTATCGTTTGTCAGTGAAACCCTAGTGAAGGAGAAGAATATGAAAATGAAATCGAGTCGGCTGTTTGTCCTGGTTGCTGCGCTGATGGCAGGATCTGCGCTGCGCTGCTATGCCCCGTCGCCGCCCGTCGTCATCGTGGCCCGGGTGCTCTCGCCCTATATCACGTCCATCAATGCCCAGGTGCAAGGCGCTTTCACCGGCGTGGACACGCTGCCGGATGGCAGCGGCACCGGCATCAGGCTGGCGAGCTTGCAACACGGCTTGACGCTGCCGTTTGATGCGGCGTCGGGTCTGACCACCGGCCAGCGGAAGCATGGACCGCTCACCCTCGTGAAGCAGCTCGACTCGAACACGCCGAAGTTCTACCGGGCGCTGGCCAATAACGAAATCCTCACGCAGGTGGTCATCCGATTCTACGGCACGCCGACGAACGGCGTGACGACCAACATTTTCACCTACACGCTCAACAACGCGAAGGTCGTCGCCATCCGCAACTGGCAACCCAACGCGAACGACCCAGCCGCCGCGCCCTACGTCCAACCCGAGGAAGTGTCGTTCACCTACCAAAGCATCAATTGGCGCGATGAACTGACGAGCTTGGAATTTCAGGATACCTACAGCACCAGCCCGCCGTAACCATCCGGCACCCTCCGCGGCGTCGCGGGGCGTGGGCCTTCGAGCACATCAGCCGCCGCCATGCCCCGCATCGGAAAATCCTAGACGAGCATCCGGGTGGCGCGCTGCGGAACGGCGAAGGCGTTGCCGGATGTTGCCGGATGTAGCCGGGGCGATGGTGAGCGTCGGTGCGCCGGTGCCTTGGATGGCGGTGGGCAACGCCCAGAATCCGCCGGTGACGGAATACTGGCCGTTGGTGCTCGCGCCGCCGCCGCTCGCGATCTTTGACCAGTCTATTGAGTAGCTTTGCGCGAAGCCCCGAAAGCTTTCGGGGAAGATTCGCGCCATACAGATCATCGCCGACCTCGAAGGCACGACACGCGGGCCGTATGGCGGTTGCGTGGGCTACTTCAGCTTCAACGGCAATCTGGACACCTGCATCACCATCCGCAAGAAACTCAATTCTTGACCGCTAATCTTCGCTCATCGGCGCTGATGAGCGGAGATAAGCGAAGATTAGCGGTTCAACGGAATTTCAGGAAACGGTGAACCAGAGCAAAGCCGTGCTCACTTGTTTTCTCCCCTCTTCCTTCGCTTTCCCTTCGCCTCGCCCGGCGCGGTTTCGACGCGACCTCGTCGAATCCAATTTGGGCGCGGATTTTCGGCGAGCCGGATGCTTGGGTACGGCTCGCCGATGGGTTGTCGCTTTGCGGTCGTCAGTTCAGCACCCCAGTGGACTCTCTGAGCCCGCTCACGAACGGACTTTTCGCCGGAGCAATTTGAACCCTCCAAACATCCCAAGGCCACCCGCCGACAGGGCCAGCGTGCCTGGTTCGGGAACCGCCGTGTCGTTGATAAACGTGTATTGCGTCGCAATTCCAGAGCCATCGTCGCCCGCCATGCCAGGGTTGGCCGTGTAAACGAGTCCGTTGGGGCCCGCTTCCGTGTAAGGATTCCCGAACAAGCCCGTTTCGGTGGCAACCAAAACGAGATTCACGACATTCGGCAACCCGAGCACATCGGCCGGCGCATCCGGCGGGTCACCGGCGGACGCATCCGAATAGAAGAACAGGAGCGTATTCGGTCCGTTGGGGTCGCGCGTGAAACGCAACAGGTCGGACGGCAGGGGATTGCCCGGCTCATTCAAAAGGATGTCGGCCACGGGCTGCGGGAACGTGTAGATGAAGGGCAACGTGTAAGCGAAGCCGGGAATTCCCCCGTTGAAGTGATCCGGTTGGAATCCGGCACCGACTACCGCGCCGTTGTAGAATCCGTTCCCGAGTTCATCCACGCTGACTGTGTTCTGACTGCGCGCGTTCGTCACCGCCAGCGCGGAAGCGATGCCGAATGCCGACACGAGTCTGGTTAGTTTTTCATAGGTTTCACTTTCTTGTTTTTGTTGTTTGATGACGGAGCCGCCACTGCATCCTGGCAGGACGTGACGTGGCGACCCGTCATGAGCCGGTTCGGCTCATAGTGATTCAGACCACCAATGGGCCACCAAAACAAGGAGGAGTAATTCACATTCGCGAACCTCGCCGCTGCCCGCGGTTTGCGCTTGTCCA
The DNA here is from genome assembly GCA_009695195.1 of Pedosphaera sp. GTDB lineage: Bacteria > Verrucomicrobiota > Verrucomicrobiia > Limisphaerales > JADLHS01 > CAIKLQ01. The sequence goes on along the minus strand of SIBJ01000021.1, from coordinate 39,333 downwards.
AGCTTTTCGGATGGCGGCGTTCCGCCGGAAGCCGCTACGCTGCGGCGATGTCTGACGCCCATTTCATGCGCCTCGCACTCCGGCTCGCCCGGCGCGGTTACGGCCAGACTTCGCCGAATCCGATGGTGGGCGCGGTGCTGGTCAAGAGCGGCAAAATCATCGGGCGCGGCTGGCACCGGCGGGCGGGTGAGGCCCACGCGGAAATCGAGGCGCTCCGCGACGCGCAAAACCGGGGAAACAATCCGCACGGCGCGACGCTTTACGTAACGCTCGAACCCTGTTGCACCCACGGACGCACGCCGCCTTGCACGGCTGCGATCGTTGCGGCTGGCATCAAGCGCGTGGTCGTCGGCGCGGTTGATCCGAATCCGAAACACGCGGGGAAAGGTTTTAAGATTCTGAAGCGCGCGGGAATTGAAGTCGTTCATGGAGTTTTGAGCGACACGTGCGCGAAGGTGAACGAGGCTTTCAATCACTGGATCGTTGAGCGCACGCCGTTCGTCACCGTGAAAGCGGCGATGACGCTGGACGGAAAAATCGCCACGGCCAGCGGCGAGTCGAAATGGATCACGGGCGAAAAGGCGCGGGCACACGGAATGAAAATGCGGCAGGGCGCCGATGCGATTCTGGCCGGCGTCAACACGGTTCTGGCGGATAATCCTGCGCTGACATTTCGCCCAACGGACAAATCAAAAGGAAACATCCAACATCCAACATCCAACATCCAACATCCAAAACTTCGCCGGATTGTCTTGGATTCGATGGCGCGCACGCCATTGGACTCAAAAGTTGTCAGTGATGAATCTGCGGCGCTCACAACGATTGTTGTCAGCAAACGCGCGCCAAACAATTGCGTGGTCGCGTTGGCGAAACGCGTAAACGTCCTGATCGCCCCAGTTTCCAAATCGTCAATCGTCAATCATCAATCATCAATCGCCTTGGATTGGTTGCTCACGAAGCTCGGCTCGGAGAACGTAACGAGCCTGCTGGTCGAAGGCGGCGGCGAAGTGAACGCGTCGTTTCTCCTCGGTGGATTCGCGCAACGCGTGGTGTTTTTTTACGCGCCGAAGATTCTCGGCGGCCGCGATGCCCGGAAAGCCGTCGCGGGCGACGGCGTGAAGAAGTTGAGCGAGCTGATCCAGCTACGCGAAGTCGAGTGGCGCAGCCTCGGCGAAGATTTGCTGCTGACGGCAAGAGTGGATTCGTAGCGGCGTCTCGGCAGAGCGCCGCATGCTCCGTCCCCACGTGGCGGCGCTCTGCCGAGACGCCGCTACGCTGACTCCCCGCTTGCAACCTGCAACCTGCAACCTGCAACATACGTTCATGTTCACAGGCATCGTCGAAGAGGCGGGCAAGGTTGAGGCCATCAAACCGACGGCGAAATCCATCCAGCTCACCGTGCGGGCGCGCACCATCGGGCGCGGACTCAAACCGGGCGCGAGCGTGGCGGTGAACGGCTGTTGTCTCACGGCGGTGAAGCTCGCGGTGCGCGGAAAAGACCGGCTGATTCAATTCGACCTGCTGCAAGAAAGCTGGCGACTGACGAACCTGCAATTCACCAAGGTTGGTTCCCTCGTGAATCTGGAGCGGCCATTGCGCGCGGGCGGGGAACTCGGCGGACATTTTGTCACCGGTCACGTGGATGGCCTGGGCACAATCACGAAGTGGGAGCGCGTCGGGCGCGATCACCTGCTCGACATCGCCGCGCCGCCGGCGGTGATGCGTTACGTGATCCACAAAGGCTCGGTGGCGGTAGATGGCATCAGCCTGACGGTGGCCGCCGTGAAACAAAAAAGTTTTCGCATCTGGATCATCCCGCACACGTTTGCAATGACGGCGTTGCGCGAACGGAAAGTTGGCGACGCGGTGAATCTCGAAGCCGATCTGCTCGGAAAATACGCGGAGAAATTTCTCGCCGGGAAAAATCGTTGACGCCGACGATCAATGGCGGCAACCCAAAGCCGCCGGCTATTTGACCGGCTCGGCGGAGTAGCCGGAACTCATCCGGGAACTGGACATGTTGGCGGGCGAGACCTCGCGCACGCGTCCGGCGGGAATGTAACCAACCTGCCCCTTCATGTCTTTGAAGACGTAATTGCCGTTTTGAAGTTTCGGTTTGCTCGTGGCCGTGATGCGGTTGCCGTTGTTGAGCGTGATGGTGTACCGGCTGGCGCAACCGGTGAGCAGGGCCGCGGCGAGCAGGACGATCGGCAGAAAAGTTTTCATGGTGGTATTCGGTCTGAGACGGACTTTGGCCCGTTTCCGGGAGGATGGACAGAAAAAACAGAAGGGCCGGACTTTCGTCCGACCCTCCTGCGACAACATTGAGTCACACACGGAACACGGCACTTTTGCCTCTCAACGATGTGGACAGTTTAACAGGCGTCGCCGGACCAGACAGTCACCATTGTGGGGGACAGCGGGAGCGAAACTCCAATCCTCAAACACCAAACACCAAGGTCATCGCCGCAGGGCCTTCGCCACGGCTTCGGTGCGGGTGCGGACGTGAAGCTTCTCGTAAACGCGCCGGATGTACGTCCGCACGGTCTCGAAACTGATCCCCAGTTTCTCGGCGATCTCCTTGTACATCAGGCCCTGGCTCAAGAGCTCGAGCACCTCGCGTTCGCGCTCGGAAAGATGTTCCGTCGGCTCGGCCGCCGCGACGGGACGTTGGAAGGATTGCACCACGAGCCGCGCGATGTGCGTGGTCATGGGCGAACCACCGCGGCTGACTTCGCGGATGGCGTCGAGCAACTCCACGCGCGGCGTGCGCTTGAGCATGTAGCCGCTCGCGCCGGCGGCGAGCGAGTTGAAAATATTTTCCGTGTCCTCGTACGCCGTCAGCATCATCACCTGCGTGCCGGGCAGCAACTGCTTCAACTTCCGGACGCATTCGACGCCGTTCATGCCGGGGAGGTTGATGTCCATGAGCACGACCTCCGGTTTCTCGAGGGGAAGATTTTCCAGCGCGACCTCCGCGGTGGCGTGCTGGCCGACGCACGCGAAGCCCTCCGTGCGCCCGATGACCTTCGCGAGGGTGCCGCGCAACTCCTCGTTGTCTTCCACAATGGAAACGGTGATCGGCATAAAATCAATTCCCGGTCCGGTCGCCGGTTTTTTCCCCGAGCGGCGCGGTCAACCGCACAAGCGTTCCCCGCTCCGGCGCGGGCCCGGCGGTGAAGGCGCCGCCGACATCCTCCATGCGTTTGCGCATGTTGCGCAATCCATTTCTGCCCTTGTCCCGCGCGTCCGGCGGCAGGCCGCGGCCGTTGTCCTCGACTTCGAGCGTGAACTGCGCCGCCGCGAGCACCAGCCGCACTTTCACCGCCGAGGCCTGCGCGTGCTTGACGACGTTGTTGACGCACTCCTTGAACGCGAGAAAAACATTGTGCCGCACTTCCGGCGGAATGGTGACGACCGGTAGATTGCCCGGCACTTCCAGCCGGTAACTCACGCCGGCCAGCGCGAAATATTCCTGCGCGTATTTGCAGGCGTAGGTCACGAGGCTGTCCAGCGTGTCGTTCGACGGGTTCGCGGCCCAGACGATTTCGTCGAGCGCCGCGGCGGTCGTCCGCGCCGTCCGCGAAATCTGTTTCGCGTGGCCCTCGACTTCTTCCGGTAAATTTTTATCCGTCTCGACCAGTTCGCCGAGCAGCGAAACCTGCGTGAGGTTCGCGCCGAGCTGGTCGTGCAGATCGCGCGCGATGCGGGCGCGTTCGCGTTCGAGCGCCTCCTGCTGCTTCAACTGCGCGAGCTGCCGCTGCAATTTCTGCGTCGAAATAAAATGCACCGTCGCCACGATTCCGCCGAGCAACGCCACGCCGCAGAACGTCAGAAACCACCACGTCCGCCAGAACGGTGGCTCGACGATGATCGTCAGCGTCGCGCCTTCGTTGTTCCAAACGCCGTCCTCATTGCAGGCGATCACGCGAAAGACATAACGGTCCGGCGACAGATTGCTGAAGTGCGCCTCGCGTCCGGCTTCCGTCCAACCGGATTCGTGTCCTTCGAGTTGATACTTGAAGCGTGCGCGATCCGGCGCGGCGAGATTGAGGCTGGTGTAATGGATTTCCAGCCGCTCCTTGCCCGCGGGGATGGTGATTTCCGTTGGCCAGTTGACCTGCAGCACGTTGGCGTTTTGCAACACGTCATCCACCAGCACGCGCTCGATCATCACCGGCGGGAGATTCGTGTTGCGGACGATCTGCGCCGGGTTCACCGAGCCCAATCCGCGCGTCGTCGCGAACCACATCGTACCCTCCCGCCCGCGCCACGCCGCGGGCTGCGAACCCACCGCGCCCTGGCCGGTAAGCAAACCGTCCGCGCTGCCAAAGGTGCGGCAACGCACGGTTCTCGTCTTGCGAGAAATAAATTCATCCAGGTCCTGCTTTTCCACGCGCATCAACCCCGACGACGAACCGACCCACAACCCGCCTTGCGCGTCCTCCGCAAGATAATTCACCTTGTTGCTCGCCAGCCCTTCGCGTTTCGTCAGCGGCGTCCACTTGCCATCGGCCATCCGAGTCAGCCCGCGATTGCGCGTGCCGACCCACAAGGCGCCGGATGCATCCACGAGCAGCGCGGAAATCGCATCGCCCGACAAGCCGTCTTTCTCCCGGAACATCGTGACCGACTCGCCACGCAACTGACCCAAGCCCGTCGGCGTTCCCACCCAGATATTTCCGGCCGCATCGTCAGCGATGGCCGAGACTGAGGTTCCCGCCAACGCGTTGACCGATTTCCACACCCCCTCCCGCCGGTGCACCAACCCCGCCGCGGTGCCGACCCACAGCGTTCCTCCGCGATCTTGATGAATCGCCGTCACGTCGCGCGGAAACTTTTCGTAGCCCGGCACCGGCTGGAAGTTTTCGCCTTCAAGTTGCAACAGTCCGCTGCCGAACGTCCCGATCCACACCTTGCGATCGCGATCCACGAACACTGAGCGAAGGTTGAGGTCGGTCAGGTTCCCGTAGGTGCGCAGCTTGCCGTCTTGAAAATGTTTCAACTGGCCGCCGTTGGGCGCGAACCAAAGCCCGCCGTCCGCGTCTTCACAAACCGACTGCACGCTGGCGGAACGTGATTCCTCCAGCACCCGGAAGCATTGTGGTTTCACCCGGTTCAACCCGCCGCCGTCCGTGCCGACCCACAAACTGCCTTCGTGATCCTCGTGCAAGGCCAGGGGAGTGTTGTGCGACAATCCGTTCTCGCTCGTAAGCGACTCCGCTTTTCCATCCGGCGCGAACCACGTCAGCCCGCGATCGCGCACCCCGACAATCAAATTTCCCCGGGAATCCTCGAAGGCCGAAAGTAGCACCGCGTTCGTTCCCCACGGATACGGGATGGGTTCCCCCGCCAGTTTGCCCTCGACGTATTTCAAAATGCGGGGGTAAGCCAGCAACCAAAACCCACCGCGCTGGCTCGCCAACAATGAATCTATCTGGCCAACGAGGATCCGCTCGATGGTCGGCAGGTCTTTTCCTGAAACCACCGCCGAAGTCTCTAGGCGGAATAATTCGGTGTCCGATCTCAGCCACAAGCGGCCGGTTTTTTCCAGCATCAATCCGCGACAGTTACTGAACAGCGGCCCCCAGACTTCCATGTGTCCGTCGTGATAATGGCACAACTGCCCGTTCGCGGTCGCCAGCCAGACCGTCCCATCGGCGGCCTCCGCGGCCCCGACGAGCCGCCCCGCGCGCGAGCGCGTCCCGATGTCCAGTGGCCGCACCTGGCCCTGTTTGATCAACATCACCCCCGCCGTGTCCGTGCCGACCCACAAATCGCCGCGGCTGTCGGTGAAAAGAAATGACACCGGCCCGCTGCTCAGCCCCGGCAATTCCTCTTCGTCAAAATTCTTGAATTGCTCGCCGTCGAAGCGCGCCAGCCCGTCGAACGTGCCGAGCCAGAGATAACCGTCGCGCGATTGCGTCACCGCGATGATGGACGTGTGAGGTGGCTCGTTTTTCCAAACCGACTTGACCGTGACGTTGGCTGGCGCCGCGAAAGAACCGATGGAAAAAATTCCCGCCGCCATCGCAAGCAAAACCCAGAGCGATGGGACTGGCGGCGGGCGATGAGTCGGCATATTGATGGCCCGTCGAACGCGTGGCCGCCGGGCGACGCCAGCTTGCCGTGCCCCGCGAAACGAAGCAAGCGCGCGCGGGTGCGGTGGAAACGGCGCCGGATCAATCCGCCCGCCGCCATCGCAGCCACACCAATCCGCCCAGACCCAGCGCCAGCAAACCGGACACCGCCCACGTGCCCGCGTTCGCGCTCTGCGGCGCGAGTTGCAACGCCGTCGCGCCCACCGCGGGGCCGAGAAAAACTCCCAACCCGATGAACGCCTCGTGCAGCCCGCCGTGCTCGCCCTTCGCTTCGCCCACGTCCATCGCGTAGAAAAGCGACGAGTAATAAATCAGCCCGGTGGCCAGACCGAAGAACACCTGCGCCAGCACGACGATCCAGAGTTCGTTCGCCAGCAGAATCGTGGCGAAACTTCCGATGAGCAGCAGGAACGCCGCGAGCAACCAGCGGAAGCGGTAATGCCAGCCCGTCCATTTCCACAGCAGCGCGAACGCCGCGAATCGACCGAAGAACCACAGTGAACAAAACAAACCCACGCGCGTCGGCGAAAGTCCGAGCCGTTCCGCGATGCCGGGCATGACGGCGAGCAGCGTGTTGATGGCGATGTAGGCGAACGGATTCGCGAGCCACGCCATTTTCAGAAACGCTTTCGGGCCGACGGACTGCCGGAACGCGATGACTTCGGGCGTGTGATGTGTTTCCTTCGGCGGCTCGGGCGTGGCGGCGAGCACGACGGCGTGATGTTTCTCCAGCCAGAGCGTGAGGAGAAACTGCGCGAAGAACAGCGCGGCGGGCAGCCAGAAGATCGCGCCGCGACCGAGGGCGTCGTAAAATTTTCCGCCGGTGAAATACGCCAGCGCCGCCGCGCCGGCCCAGGTGCAGTTGTAGATGCCGACCATCCATTGCGTGCCGGCCTGCGATTCGCGCTCGCTGGCGAGGGCTTCCAACGCCGGCCACGTGAGCAGCAGCACGACGCTGTAAAAAACGACGAGCACCATCAACGCCGCCGCGCTTTGCAGAAACGCGCCGATGATCATCGCCGCAGTGAGGCCGAGGAAACCCAGTTTCAGACTCAACACGTAGCCGCGTCGCTGGGCGAATTTACCGCATTGCCACGCGGCGAAGGTGTAAACGAAGCCATGCAATGCGGTGACACAAAGATTTTCACGGTCGCCGAAGCCAAAGTGATCGCGCAGGAAAAAGAACAGGTAGTTGAAAAAATAGGACGCCGCGAGAGTGTTCAGCCCCGTGAGCGTGAGGTAGCCGGTCTTGAGTTGGCGATGGGTCATCACGGCTTGACGGCCGGGAGCGCCTTTTTCGGGCCCGGATTTTTTGCGCCTTGCTGTGGCGGCAAATCCTGGGCGGCCAGCGCACTGAATTCCTCCAGGTGCCGGGTCCACGCCGATTCCAATTCGCGAACCTTCTCCGGCATTTGCGCGGCGAGGTTCTTTGTTTCGCTGCGGTCGCGCGCCAGGTTGTAAAGTTCCCACCGGCTTTCCGGCATGCGCGAAACCAGTTTCCAATCGCCCATCCGGATGGCGCGATTGCCTTCGTGCAGCCACCAGAAATATTCCTGCGCCACCGTGCCGTCCTTTTTGAAAACGTGGACGAGGCTGCGGCCCGGCGCGGCTGGAATTTTTTCGCCGTGCCACGTCGCCGGTTTTTTGCCGCCCGCGATTTCCAGGAGCGTCGGCGCGAGGTCCACGAGATGGCCGGGGTTCGTTCGCAGTTCGCCCTGCGCCTTGATGCCGGCGGGCCAATGCACAATCAGCGGCGTCGAAATGCCGCCCTCATGCACCCACGACTTGTGAAAGCGGAGGGGGGTGTTCGCCACCGTGGACCAACCCGGACCAATTCCCAGAAACGATTTCGCCGAGCCGACGGGCGCAGACGAATCATGGCCGTCGCCGCGAATCATTTGTTCCGCGCTCGCACCGTTGTCGGACAGAAAAAGAATGATCGTGTTGTCGAGCGCCTTCATCGCGCGCAGTTGATCGAGCACGCGGCCAATCTCGTGATCCATGCGATCCACCATCGCGGCGTGAACCGCCATCTTCGCCGCCTGAAACTCCTGCTGCGCGGGCGACAAATCCGGCCACGGCATCACGCGGATGACCTCCCCCGGGCCGAGGCGATCGCGCAAGTCCGCGGCGGACAAACTCCGCGACCGCGTCCCTTCCGGTTCGAGCGCCGAAAGCGCCGCCGTCAGCAGACCCGATTGCCGCTGACGTTCCCAACGGCGCTGGCGGATCGCGTCCCAGCCGTCGCGATAGGTCTCGCGGTACTTCGCAATGTCCTCCGGCAACGCTTGAACCGGAAAGTGCGGGACGGTGAACGCGAGGTAATGGAAAAAAGGTTGCGCGGAAAATTTCCCGGCGTGCTCCTTGAGGCACTTGACGGCGTGATCGGCGATGGCAATGCTCGAATAAAAATTCGTGCCGGGTTCGACGGGCGGCAGCTTCACGTCGTCTTCCCAGTGGACGCGCGGCGAAAAGTGGCGGTCCTGGTCGTCCAAGCGGTACGAGTGATCGAATCCATTCTCCAGCGGCTGGCCGTCAACATGCCATTTGCCGGAATGATACGCGCGGTATCCGAGCGGTCGGAGAAAATCCGGCAGCAACCGCGCCCAACTCTGCCGCACGCCCGCGCCGCCGCCGCCCAGTCCGGGCAACGCATCGCGATGAACCTGTTGCGCGTAGTAACCGGTGAGCAACGCCGCGCGCGACGGCCAGCAGCGGGCGGTGTTGGCGAATTGCGTGAAACGCAATCCGTGTTTCGCCAGCGCATCGAGATTGGGCGTCTGAATCTCGCCGCCGTAACAACCGAGATCGGAGTAGCCGAGGTCGTCCGCCAGGATGATGAGGATGTTCGGGCGCGAAACACTTTCCGCCGCTACGCCGACCTGCACCGCGAGCGCGAACATTCCAGCGGCGAGAAAGAGTGTCATTCGTTGGAGCATGATTGATCTCAGGGGCGTGATGCGTAATGCAATTCAACTTTAGACTTTAGGCTCAAGACTTTGGACTTCCGAGATGGCTTTGCGGCAATACCATTTCACGGCGTTGGACATCGGTGGCTGGAGTTTGTCCAAATCCGCCGCCGAACACCAGCGGATGTCGTGATGCTCCTCGGCGGCAAGTTTGGTGTTACCACTTTTCGGCCGCGCCCAATAAATCATACCGATGTGCTCGTGCGTTTCGTTGATGCGATGAATGTCGAGAAAACGCGGCGCGATGAGCGCGTGTGTGCCGGGTTCGGTCGTGGGTGGACGTTCGCCGAGCAGTTCGACTTCCAACCCGCTCTCTTCACTCGCCTCGCGCAACGCCGCCTGCTCCGGGTCCTCGTCCAGTTCGATGTGCCCGCCCAGCGGCAGCCACTTGTCGAGCTTGCGATGATGGATGAGCAAAACCTTTCCGTCGTGAACGACAAAGATCGCGACCGTGAAATCAATTTTTTCGTGGATGTGGGCCATGGAAATTTTACCAGCGAACCGTTACGCGGTTTCGCCGGCCAACCGCAGAACCTGTTCACGCAGCGGTTGGGAAATCCAGAATCCGGCATCGCGCTGGAGGGCATCCACGGCGGGTTTTATCTGCGGCAAAATTCCCGCAGCCTTTGCGCGCAACAAAATACCGAGGACGCCGATGGCATGCAGGCCGAGTTGGAGCGCGACTTCGTATCCGCGCCGTTCGTCCACCAAAACCGCGTCGGCATGGATTTCCACCGCCAGCGACAGCGCGGCGGCTTCGCCGGCATCCAACCCTTTTGCGGCGCGAACCACGGGCGACAAAGCGGCGGGGGATTGCACGCGAATTCCAGCAGGAAGCGCCAGCCCGGCGAAGCGCGGGACCGAGGCAGCCAGATGGACAAACTCCGCCGTCACTTCGGGAGGGACAATGACTTCGTTAAACAGGCTTTTGAACAGACCGCCCTGACCCACGCGGCAGAGATTGATGAGCACGGAAGTGTCGGCGACGACAATCACGACGGAAAGAGATGCTTCAAGGTCTCCAGGTCTTCACCCAGCATTTTTTCGGTGTAAGTGGGAATTTGCCGCTCACCCAACGCGCGTTGGAATGTGAAAAAGTCCACGCCCGCCAGATGTGCCCCGCCGACTTTGCCGATGCGTCCGCGCGCATAAAGCGCGCAAGCGAGTTCCAACCGCAACTCCTGCGGCGTCAGGCTGGCGGCCAAAGGTTCATCCGGCAGTTCAATTGTCACGACCGTGTTCTACTCCCAAAGCGGTGGTGAGTCAAACAACCGCTGTCCCCGCCCAGCGGCAGCCACTTGTCGAGCTTGCGATGGTGAATGAGCAATACCTTTTCGTTGTGAACGACAAAGATCGCGACCGTGAAATCAGTTTTTTCGTGGATGTGGGCCATGCTGTGGATTGTAGCGTCTCCTCGGCAGAGAGCCGCAATTTTTCTTCATGCCGGCGGCATCTGGAATTATTTGCGGCCCGGCGCTACGGCCCCGTCGGCGCGCCGCGTCAGAATTCGCCCTCGCGGACCATCCGGCTCAATCCCCGGACCCGCACCTTTTGATCGAGTTCGTGCGCCGCATCGCCCGGACAAACCAGCGTGAGTTGATCCAGCTTCAGGTGCTCCAGCGCCATGCGACAAGCGGGCGTCATCTTCGGCGAGTCGCCGTATTTGAATTCATAACCGAGTCGCCGGCCGTCCTTCACGATCAGCAGATCCAGTTCGCCCTGGCTGTGGACCGACCAGAAATACGCCTCTTCCTCGGAAGCCTCCGCGAGCCGGATGATTTCCTCCAGCGCGAAGCCTTCCCACGACGCGCCGAGCTTGGGCCAGGTGTGAAATTGCCCGGCATCGTTCACGCCTGCGAGCCGGTGCAGCAAACCGCTGTCGCGAAAATAAATCTTCGGTGTTTTGACCTGCCGCTTGCCGATGTTTTCAAACCACGGAGACAAACGCCGCACCATCAGCGTGCCGACCAGCGCGTCGAGGTAGCGGCGGACGGTGGTGTCGGCCACGCTTAGCGAGCGGCCCAGGTCGGACGCGTTGAACACCTGCCCGTGATAATGCGCGAGCATCATCCAAAACCGGCGCAATGCCGTCGGCGGAATCTGGATGCCCAGCGCCGGGATGTCGCGCTCCAGAAACGTGCGGATGTAAAACTCCCGCCACTGCGCGCTGTCCGCCTCGCTCGCCGCGAGAAACGACAGCGGAAATCCGCCGCGCAGCCAGAGTCGCTCCACCTCCGCCACGCCGACTTCGCTCAACGTGAACGGCGTGACTTCGACGAAACCGATTCTTCCCGCCAGCGTTTCCGAACCTTGCCGGATCAAATCGCGCGACGCGCTGCCGAGAATCAGAAAGCGCGCCGGCGTTTTTGGCCGATCCGCCAGCACGCGCAACACCGGAAATAAATCGGGACGCCGCTGGATTTCATCAATCACCACCAAGCCGCGCAATCCCTCCAACGCGAGCTTGGGATTTTCCAGCCGATCCAGATGCACCGGGTCTTCGAGGTCGAAGTAATTCCGCTCCGCCGGAAAGTCCTTGGTGGCCGACGCGATCTGCCGCGCCAGCGTGGTCTTGCCGGACTGCCTCGGCCCGAGCAACGCCACGACTTTGAAGGTGCGTAACAAATCATGCACGCGGTTTTGGAGAGCGACTCTTTGCACTGCGAACACGGTGTCGTGAAAATCCGGCGGCGTCCACCGGATTTTCACAAAGCCCGGTCAACCGCCACAAAACGAACGGGTTGCGAGCATGAAGGAAACTGGAATAGAATGCGTGGGTCTGCCGAGACGCAGCTACTTCCGGTTCAATAATCGTATAGCCCGCTGTCCTTCGTGTAGCCGCCACCCGCACCGCCGCCGGGTCCGCCCATGAAATCGCCCAGCACATCACCCATGTCAGCCTCGATTTTCTCCGGGTCTTCGCCGGCTTCGAGGCGTTTGATGGCGATGTCCATTTCCTTGGGCATGGTGCCCGGCGGCATGAGGTCTTTCATCTTGCGCATCATGTGCGCCATGTGCTTGGGGTTGTTCTCGTCCAGGCTGTCCATGTCGCGCTCCATTTCCATCATCGCGCGTTCCATGCGGGGATCGTCCATGTCCGGCATCGGGGGGCCGCTGTCATCGCCGGCCGCGGCAGCAGTTTCCTTCAAGCCGCGCGACATGGCGAAGCGGCTGATTTCCTTTTTCAACTTTTTGTTGCCGCACTTGGGACAGACGGGCAGGCGGTCGGGCTGCACGCGCTTGGAGAGGAAGCTGAAAATCTTCCGGCACTTGGGACAGGCAAATTCGTAGATCGGCATGGCGAGGAAGCGTGTTGCGTGTTGCGTGTTGCGTCAAGTGTCTGTGGGAGCAACTGAAGCACTTGACGCAATACGGAAAACGCAACACGGCACAGGAAAGAAAAAGCCCCGACTCGCTCCGAGGCTGTGAAAAAAACAAGATGCGTCCGCCGCCGCGAATCACTTCATCCGGTCAAAACTCTTCTGGAGAATCTGCCAGTCCTTGAGCCCCTTGACCTTCTCCATCATGCCGCGATTGATCTCCGCTTCCTTCGTGTTCTTGGTCGGCTTGTTGACCTTGTAGAAAACACCGAAGCTGCCGGGGAATGGTTCGCCCGCAAGTTTGTAAGCGGCGAGTTCGTCGGTCACGTCGTGGGTCGGCGGGACGAGATTGAACGCGCCGCCTTTGCGCGGGTTGCTGGCGTCGAACGCGCCCTCGTAAAATTCCACGCACTCGCTCAGGCACTCGACGAAGCTGAAGCCGTCGTGGTCCATCGCGGCTTCCATCATTTGCAGGACGTGATTTGGATTCGTGTGCGTGGTGCGCGCCACGAACGTCGCGCCGGCGGAGATGGCCTGCTTCATCGGGTTGATGGGATAATCCACCGCGCCCCATTGGTCGGTCTTGCTCTTGAAGCCGAGCGGCGAGGTGGGCGAGGTCTGCTTTTTCGTCAGGCCGTAAACCCAATTGTCCATGACCACGTAGGTCAGCTTGATGTTTTTGCGCGCGGTGTGGTTGAAATGATTTCCGCCGATGGAGAAGGCGTCGCCGTCGCCGCCGAACACGAAAACGTGCAGGTCGGGCCGGCTCAAAGAAACGCCGCTGGCAAACGGCAGCGCGCGACCGTGAATGTAATGCGCCCCGTGCGCCTGCACGAAATACGGGAAGCGGCTCGAACAGCCGATGCCCGCGATGGTCGTGATCTTCTCGTGCCAGAGCTTGCGCTTCTCGATGAGCTTGAAGTAAAGCGCGAGCACGGAAAAATCGCCGCAGCCGGGACACCACGTCGGATGGTCGGCGACGATTTCTTTTCGGGTCAGCCCTTTGCGCTCGGCTTCAGCGGGGGACGGCGCGACGACGATGTTGCCGGTGCGCGCGGGGATTTCTGCAATGGCTTCATTCATGTTAATAAATCGTTAAAATCTATTTTCCGTTCGATGACAAAATTTCGACCGCTCTGCCGTCCGGATCGGCAACAACCGCCCGACGGCCCCACTGCGAATCTTTCGGCGGCGTGATGACGGGCGTGCCCAATGGCTTCAAGGCTGATAGCACCGCATCCACCGATGGGACTCGAAATCCGAGGCTGGTCGCTCCGCCGGCCCGGCGGTCTGGCGCGCCGCCTTCGCTGCTCGGGTAAATTTCCAAAACTGTGCCGTCCATGTCGCACGAATGATGAATCGGCCCGGCGCCGTGCTGCTCCTGTGTGAACGTCAACCCCAGCGTGCGATACAAGGCGAGTGCCGCATCCATTCGGGATGTCCGCAGAACGAGAAGTGAAAGTGGCGATTGCACGAAGCGTTAAAGCGTTAAAATCATTTTCCGTTGGAAGCCAGTTTCGCTGTCACCCGCTCCAAAATCTCCTTCACTTTCCACGTAAGGCCGTCGGTCTTGTTGATGCCGCGGATTTTCGGGTCGGCGAAGCGCGCGCGCAAAACGCCCGCAAGCTGGCCGTAACCGTAAAGCCCCTCGTCATTCGTTTCCACGACCAGGACGTGGTGGAAACCGGAGAAAATATTTTCCAATCCGTTCGGCAGCGGATTGATGTGGCGCAGGTCCAGGCCGGAAATGCTGTCGCCGGCGGCGCGGGCGCGGTCCACGGCTTCGCGGATCGGGCCTTGGGTCGAACCCCAACTCACAAGCAACACGTTGCCTTCCGGCGGGCCATAGACTTTCGGCACCGGCAGGGTGTTGGCGAGGGCTTGAAGTTTTTTGCGGCGCTTGGCCGACATGGCCATGTGCAATTTCGGCGAGCCGGTCGGGTGGCCGAGTTCGTCGTGTTCGAGGCCGGTGGCGATGGGATATTTCCCGCTGGCGATGCGCGTGCCGGGCACGACGCGCTTCGTGACGCTGTTGGGCGCACTCAGATCGTAAGGTTTGTGGTCGGCAACGGTCGTCAGGTCGGGCGAAATGTCCTGGCAAACTTTTTCCAGGTTTGGTTCGGGGAAGGCTTCAATGCGCGTGGCGATGGCCTGGTCGCTCAGGATGAACACCGGCACGTTGAAACTGCGCGCGATGTTGACGGCTTCGATGGCGGTGTAAAAACAATCCTCGACGGTTGAGGGCGCGAGTACGACGCGCGGCGAATCGCCGTGGCCGCCGAAACAGGCGATGTTCAGGTCGGACTGCTCGATGTTGGTCGGCATCCCGGTCGAAGGCCCACCGCGTTGCACGTCCACGATGATCAGCGGAATTTCAGCCATCACCGCCCAGCCGAGAGCCTCAGTCTTGAGGGAAATGCCCGGGCCGCTCGAACCGGTCACGGCCACGCGTCCGGCGTAGCCCGCGCCGATGGCCATCGAGATGGCCGCGATCTCGTCCTCGGTCTGCACGAATGTTCCGCCGTATTTGGGCAGTTCGCGGCGGAGCAATTCCATGATGTCCGACCACGGCGTGATGGGATAGCCCGCGCCGAAGCGCACGCCCGCGGCAATCAGTCCGAAGCCGAGCGCCTCGTTGCCGTTCATCACGATCTGCTGGCCTTCGCGTTTCTGGCTTTCGACGAAGTGAAAAGTTTCAATCAAGTTGCCGACGGAACGCGAATAACCCGCATGAAAAGCCGCGAGCGCGTTCTTCGCGATGCTCGGATCTTTGCCGGTGAACCGCTCGGTCACGAGCTTTTCGAGTTTCGGCACATTGAGATCGAACATCTTCGCGATGAGGCCGAGGGAATAAATGTTTTTGCCCTTGTCCTTGGCCGTGCCGCCGATGGCCTCGACCGTCAGACTCGAAATCGGAATCCCGACGTGATAATAATCTTTTTTCCATTCCTCCTTCGGCTCGACGTGGTCGGAATCGTAGAGCGCGATGCCACCCTTTTTCAGCGAGCTGATATGTTCTTCGTAGGAATGTTGGTAGAAAGCCAGCAACACGTCGGCGTCATCGCCGGAACTCAACACCTCGCCCGAGCCGATGCGGACCTGGAAGATGGACGGCCCGCCGGAGATCGTGGACGGGATGGTCATGAACGTCATGACCTCCTGCTCGCTGCGACCGGCGAGGCGCGCGAGAAAGCCGCCGATGGCCTGGATGCCGTCCTGCGAATTGCCCGCGATGCGGATGATCGCCTCGGAAATCTTCGAAACTTTCGGTGCCCCGCCTGACGACGAGACGGCTAGTGTTGCGTCACTCATGAAATCTCACTTCAAATCGGATGAATTACTCGCAAGGTGAAAGAAAATCACTGAAGCACTTCAGCGCGACCACCGTTGCCCATTAAAGCTACCAATCGCGCTCACCGTGTCAAATTCTTATCCTGAGTTGATGATGTTGAAAACCAACGGTTTGCACCGTGAGAAGGAAATGAGTTTTCTTCCGTCGGAAACTGTGATTAGCAGCCGTGATTCTCCACGCCCGGGCAATCAAGTTAAGTGTTCCAACCCGGCAGTCCGAAGACTGAACTCCAGACCGTCGGCGACGCCTTCGCCATGGGAAAGCTCGCTCACGAACCCTTGCTGGCGGCGAACCGTTTCCTTGACCTCGGCCACCGCATTGCTCGGCGCCGCCAGCCAGCGCGCGCGGTCGGTCTGCAACATCGGAAGATCATTGAGGTGATCGCCCGCCGCGAAGATTTCTTGCGAACCAATTCCCAGACGGAGTGCCAGTTCGGTGAGCGCCGTGCCTTTGTTGTAGGCCGTGTGACAGAAGCGGGCGTAAACGTCATTGCGCACGACCGTGAGGTTTGGAATGCCTCGGCAATAGTCGAGTAAGTGTGCGTGAATCTGGTCCGCATCGTCGTTGTGCCCGGCGATGAGGCAAAACGGCGAGAACGCGTCCTCGTAAACCGTCGCGCGAAACCGGGCGTTGACCCAGTCATACAACTTCTGAACATCCGGGCGCACGCGGGCATAAAGCTCCGCATGATCGCGTGAACATGCCTCGTTCCATTCCGGAATTCCGGCGTAACGCATGCCGTCGTGAATAAAAATTTCCCGCTCCACCAGCACGAGGAAATCCGGCTGGATGCCGATGCGCGCGCGCGCCAACGCCTCCATGAGACTGGACATGTCGCGCCCGGTGTTGATGACCCACTTCGCGCCGCGCGCCTGCAAGTCCCCGATCAGCGTGACGATGCGGGCGGGAATGGGCGGCATTTCGAACTCGGCGAAGAGCGTGCCGTCGAAATCGGTCGAGATCAGTTTGATGGGCGGATTCAAATTCGTGTCGTGTCGTGTGTTCACCAGCGCGGCCAGCTTACTGGACGCAGACCGCCACAGGCAACCCGCGGCGCGACGGGAAATCAAATGTGATGCGGTGCCGCCCTTGCCCATCGGCTTCGGAAAAATCTTTTCGCTTGAAACGAAGCCCGGCTCCGGCTGTCAATCCACCAGCTATTCGGAGTCGGGGGCGGGTTGAAATGCGATTTTTATCCGTAGCGGAAAGAGAACTGCGCGCCGCGGCGCGGCAGAAGGCCATGTACCGCCTCCGTTGGGTCACGGCGGTGGCGTTCTTTCTGTTGCTGCTGTGGCTGGGGTGGGTTTACGACGTTTTCGAAAACCGGCAGCAAGCGCCGGAGGTTTTTCAAGTCTTCTCCATCGCCGTTTTTTTGAACTGCCTGTTCCTCGGCGCGGCGGCCACGGCGGATTGCATCAGCCGCGAGCGGCGCGACGGCACACTCGGCTTGCTTTTTCTCACCAACCTGAACAGCGCCGAGATCGTGGCGGGCAAGCTCTGCTCCAACGCGCTGGTGTTGATCTATTCCCTGCTCGCGATCTTTCCGCTGCTGGCGCTGCCGGTGCTCGTCGGCGGAGTCGGCATCGGCCACTTCTGGCGCGTGGTGCTGGCGCTGGTGAATGCGCTTTTCTTTGCCGTCGCCGCGGGCTTCACGGCCTCATCGGTTTGCGTCCGCCAATTTCCCGCCGTCGCGCTCGCGCTGGGACTCTCGCTCTTTTTTGGGACGGGCTTGCTGGCCGTGGCTTCGATCGTGCGCAGCAATGCCGGCACGAATCCCATCGCGCACGCCGTGGCGGATGCGGTCGCGTCGCTTTGTCCGCTGCACACTCTGCTCCGGGCCGACGAAGGCCGGCTGGCGCGCATCAATTACGGTTACTGGTACTCGCTCGTGGCCGTCGCCGGAATGTCCTGGGTCTGGCTGGCCGCGGTGGCGTGGCGATTGAAACGCACCTGGCGCGACCGACCAAAAACTGTCCGCGCGTGGGGCCGTTTTCAATTCTTGGAAAAATTTCGCAGTCGCGGTCACGCCGCGCGCGTGGCGTTGCGGCGGCGGTTGTTGGAGATCAATCCGTTTTTCTGGCTGGCTGGGCGACAGCGGGTCAGCGCGCCGGTCTTCATGGCGCTGACGGTGGCGCTGGTGCTCATCACGACCGGCGTCACGGCTCCGTATTTTGGCAAAGTGATCGCGCCGAGTTTCGCCTACAGCCCGGTGTTCGGTCAGCTTTTCGCGTGGCTGTGGACGGGTTTGGCGATTCACGCGCTCGTACTTTACTACGGCGCGGTGGCGGCTTCGCAACGGTTGGCCGAGGACAAACAAACCGGCGCGCTCGAATTGATCCTCAGCACGCCCGCGACGGAGCGGTCCATTTCGCGCGGACTGTGGCTGGCGTATGGCCGGCGGATGTTTTTCCCCGTCCTCGTCGCCGTGCTCGCCCATTTTTTCTTCACGTGGATTTGCATGACGATGGCGGTGCTCGAGCCGCCCGGCAAATTGCCGCCGAACATCACGACGGGCCAGGTTTTCTGGGCCGCGCTGTGGGACCTGCCGTTGAAGGGGCACATCCTCGACTGGCATTTCGGTTTCATGCTGCGTTGTCTCCTGCTCTTCCTCGTGACGCTCGCGGCGAACTGGCTCATGCTCGGCTGGCTCGGCCGCTGGCTGGGTCTGCGACTGAAACATCCCGGCTTCGTGCCGATGATCGCCGTGGCGCTCGCGGTGGTGCCGCCGATTCTGGAATTCAGCCTCGCGTGCTACCTGGCGAGCGAGTGGAAACTCTACCGGATGCCGGAACGACAGTTCCTGCCGCTGATGATGTGGGTCACCTTCGGCATCGTCATTCTGAACTGTCTCCTGCTCTCCGTCTGGGCGGCGGGAAGATTGCACCGCGACTTCCGCGCGACGGTCATCAATCGTTTTCAACCGTCGTCGGAACGGCGTTGGTGGCGACCGGGCCGGCGAGCCGTCTTGCGCTTTGCCATCGGCGTGCCGGCGCTGGCGGCGGCGTTGGCGTTGCTCGTCTTGCTTTTCTTCGGTTACCACAACTGGCAAAGCCGGCGGCGCTGGACCGTTTTCCAACGTGAAGTGAAGCAACGCGGCGAATCGCTGGACTTGTCCGCGCTCTTGCCCGGCGCGGTGCCGGACGAAAAAAATTTCGCGCGCGCGCCCGCCTTCCAGATTTTTCTGAACCAGACGCCCACCAACAAAACAGCCGCGTATTTGCTGCGCGAGTCGCTCAAACACGGCGCGGTGGACACCGGCACGGGCGTGGGCTTCGGCGGCATCGCGACGTGGACGAAACAAGGCTTCGCCGATCTCAACGCGCCGCTCCTGTGGATGACTGCCAGCGTCAACACGCAACTCGCGAGGATGCCGACCACCGTCAATACCAACCCGCCTGCGAAGCGAAAAGCGGCCGCGCCAAAAATCTGGGACGCGCTGAAACCGTTGCAAGCCGACCTCGCCGCCGCAGCGGAGGCGGCGCAGCTCCCGCACTTCCGGGCGACCACGAACCGCAACGCCACCGCGGTTTATGAAACGAACCGGAGGGAACTAGCCACGCTCGAACAGTTGAATTTTCTTTTTCAACTGCGCGCTAGTGCGCTGCTCGCCCTCGACCGCGCGCCCGAGGCCGTCGAAGATGTGTTGACCAGTCTTCGTCTCGCCCAACTCGCGCGGCAATCGCCCGATGCAAAAAGTTCCCTGCGCGTTCAAGCCCTGCTCACCCGCGCGTTGCAACCGCTCTGGGAAGGCCTGGCGGAACGGCGCTGGAATGAATCGCAACTCGCCGCGCTCCAGCGGGAACTCGCGAAGTTTAACCTGTTGGCCGATCACACCAACGTCATCCATCGCATCGTGCTCGCCCACGTGGAAACCTGGCGGGCGATTCCGTTGAGCAAAGGGCCGGTGGTCATCCCGCAAGCCGGCGGTGGTTTCGCCGACAACTCCGATTGGGAATGGCAGCCGCGCGTGCGGTGGTACGACAACTCCGTCCAGATTTACCAGGCCGGGCAGAACGCCATGGCGCGGGTGAACTTCGCCACGGGCCGGATCAGTGACGACTATGATTGGAGCGACCTGAACGGGTTGCCGATGGAGAGCGCCACCCAGCAATTGTTCCAGCAAGGCAGTTGGTGGGGCGCGAGTTCGGCGTCGGTGTCGTTCGCGCAGACCGCCGTGAACCAGGGCGTCATCGCCTGCGCGCTGGAGCGGTATCGCCTCGCACACGGCGCGTTTCCCGCAACGCTCGATCAACTCGTGCCCGCGTATCTCGACCGCATCCCGCGCGACATCAGCCGCGGCCTGCCGATGTTTTACCTTCACAGCGATAAAGACATCTACGAATTGCGCGGCGCCGGGCCCAACGGAATCATCGAGCAAGGCAAACCGTCCACCGACGACTGGCCGTGGTCCTTCACGTCGCCGACGAATTCCCCGCCCGCGAAAGTCATCAAGAAGAAGTGAAACGCCCGGCGGCGCGCGCTCTTGAACTTTGGAGTTTCCCGCCGCGTGGCAATGTGTTTGCATTAGCGCGGACATGAAAACATTTGCCCAACTCGGTTTTCCCGGACGGCTCATCGCCGTCGAGGGGCTGGATGGCTCGGGCAAGTCCACGCAGATTTATCTGCTCAAGCGCTGGCTCGAGGCGCAGGGGCTGAAGGTCTTTTTCAGCGAATGGAATTCCTCCGCGCTGGTCAAGAGCGCCACAAGCAAAGGCAAGAAACAGGAACTGCTCACGCCCACGACGTTCAGCCTGATCCACGCGACGGATTTTGCGGATCGTTACGAGCGGCAACTCGTCCCGTTGTTGCGCGCCGGCTATCTCGTGTTGTGCGACCGCTACATCTTCACGGCGTTCGCGCGCGACATCGTGCGCGGCTGTCCGCCGCAATGGGTGCGGGACATCTACGGTTTCGCCGGACTGCCGGACCTCGTGTTTTTTTTCAAGGCGGACCTCGAAGTTTCGTTGACGCGCATTCTCGATGGCCGGCCGGAGTTGAAATATTTTGAGGCCGGCATGGACCTGCGGCTCTCGACCGATCCGTATGAGAGTTTCCGGATTTTTCAGGGCCGCATCCTCGAGCAATACCTTGCGATGAGCGACGAGTTCAACTTCACGCTCATTGACGCCAATCAGACGATCGAGGCGCAGCAAAATGTCGTGCGCTCGCTCGTGGCCACCGAGGTGGACCTCGGTGCATTCGCGCGGAACAAGCGGGAGGCGAAGAAATGAGCGCGGCGAAAACCAAAACCGGCGTGGCCGCGCGCGGCTCGCGCAGTACCAACGTCATCGTGCCGCTGAAATCCAAGCGCCGCTTTTACGGCCACGGCATCCCTGGCGTGGACACATCGAAGCTCGCCGGCAAGCTCATCGTCGTCGAGGGCGCGGACGGCTCGGGCCGTTCCACGCAGATCCAGATGCTGGTGGACTGGCTGGAGAGCGCGGGTCATTCGACGGTGCAGGTCGGCTTGAAACGCTCCACGCTGGTGAGCGAAGAACTGGATCACGCGCAGGATGGAAACATTCTCAGCCACACGACGCTGAGTTTGTTTTACGCGACGGATTTCGCCGACCAGTTGGAGAACATCATCCTGCCGGCGTTGCGCGCGGGGCAGATGGTTTTGTCGGACCGGTACATTTATACGCTGATGGCGCGCGACATCGTGCGCGGCATGGACGAAAAGTGGTTGAAAAATCTTTACGGCATGGCGCTCGTGCCGGACGCGGTGTTTTATCTCAACGTCGCGCCGGAGGAGCTCGTGCAGCGGACATTCGCGAAATATTCCACGCTCGATTACTGGGAGAGCGGCATGGACCTCGGCCTCTCGCGCGATCTGTTCGATTCGTTCCTGAAATATCAGGCGCTGATGCTCCGGGCGTTCAAATCGCTGCAAAGCACCTACGGCTTCCACATCATTGACGCGCATCGCCCGGTGGAACTCATCAACGCCGACCTGCGCAAAAAAATCGAAGCCGTCCTCACCGGGCACAGAGTGGACTGAACCGGCGCGTCCGATTTTGACTTGGGGAACGCGCCAGGTGTTGTTCTAATTCCG
This sequence comes from Pedosphaera sp., assembly GCA_009695195.1. Lineage (GTDB taxonomy): Bacteria > Verrucomicrobiota > Verrucomicrobiia > Limisphaerales > JADLHS01 > CAIKLQ01. The sequence goes on along the minus strand of SIBJ01000021.1, from coordinate 17,536 downwards.
ACATGCCACGCAAGCGCCGCCGCGCGGTCATAGACATCGGCACGAACTCGGTGAAGCTCCTCGTCGCCGAAGTCAACGGTCACGTCGTGCGCCCGCTGTGCGAGGACAGCAAACAGACGCGGCTCGGTCGCGGTTTCTATTCCACGCGCAAACTCCAGCGCGAACCCATCGCCAAGACCGCCGCCGCCGTGGCGCAGTTCGCCCGGACGGCCCGCGAGTGGAAAGCCAGATCCATCCATGTCTTCGCCACCAGCGCCGCGCGCGACGCGAAGAATTCCCGCGCGCTGCTCAAGGCCGTGAAGCGCGCGTCCGGCCTCGAAGTCGAGATCATCTCCGGCGAGCAGGAGGCCGACTGGGTGTTCCAAGGCGTGACCACGGACGCGCGGCTGAAGCGGCATCCGTTGCTGCTGCTCGACGTGGGCGGCGGCAGCACGGAATTCATCCTCGGCCACGGCGACCATAAACATTTCCGCCACAGCTTCCCGCTGGGCACGGTGCGCTTGCTGGAAAAATTTCCCGTGAGCGACCCGCCGAAGCCCGCCGAACTCGCGGCCTTGCGGAAATGGCTGCGGGATTTTTTGCGGACGCACGTTCATCCCCGGCTCGGCCCGGAATTGCGCAGCGAAAGGAAGCTCGATCCCCAACACGGCGTCGTGCAACTCGTCGGCACCGGCGGTACCACGAGCATCCTCGCGCGGATGGAGGCGAAAATGGAGGGCTTCGACCGCCAGCGCATCGAGCGCAAGCGCCTGACCCTCGCGCGCGTGCGGGCGCACGTGAAAAAACTCTGGCGTCTGCCGCTCGCCGCCCGGCAAAAGATCGTCGGCCTGCCGCGCAAGCGCGCCGACGTGATCCTGCCCGGCGCTTTGATCTACGAAACGGTGATGGCGGAATTGGGTTTCAAGCAACTGCGTGTGAGCACGCGCGGGCTGCGCTTCGCCGCAGTGATGGCTGGCGATTGAGCCGGAACGATGGATCTGGAATTTTTGTGGAGAAGCCCGGCGAGGTTGTCGGCGCGAAGGAGCGCGGCATTTATGCCGCTTCGCCGCAGATCACGGTTTGGTATTCCCGAATCGCGCCGCGTGCGAAAGTTGAAGCGGCATGAATGCCGCGCTCCGGTCGCGTCTCGCCACGCCTTCTACCGGATCGTTGGCTGATGCCAGTCAGCTTTTCCGCGTCAGGAAAAATTTCTTGGTGTCCGCCTTCTTGCCGTCCTTGAAATAATCCCACTCGGCTTCGAGCGCATCCTTGCCGGTGAAACGGAGCCGCGCCGCGTGCATGTGACCGTCGCGCCGCGAGGAGATGTTCGCGCCGCCGATGAAATTGAAATCGAGCGCGTCGGGCGTGGATTTCTTGGTGAGCGCCATTTTCGGCTGGTTGCCCGCGGCGCAGTAGTGCGTCAAAACCAGCTTGCCGCCCTCCAGCAGATACATCGTCACCATCTCGTGCGGCGTGCCGGGGAAAAGGGTTTCCATCACCGTGCTGCCGCCGGCCGTCAGGCGATAGACCACGGTCGCCTCCGGGCCCTGCGCGCGATCACCGACCCGCCCGTGCCACTCGCCGGCGAGATTCTTCAAGCGCGCGAACGCCAGTTCGGCCGGCGTGGCCGCGGGTTTGTCGCCGGCGCGCGCGACCGCGCAGGCGAAGCACAACGTCAGAGCGAGGACACGGGGGAAAAGCAGTTTCGATTTCATAGAGGATTGTTTCCGGTGAGGAATTAGAGCGTAGCCGCAGCCACCGCAAGTCGAAAACAATGCCGCCCGGGTGTGATTAAAAACGGGTGAGGGCATTATGGACTGCGGTGGCAAGTCGGACGCGACACCGCTTTGGCACCGACGACGGCGATGGAGATGAGCCACCCGCCCCGTTCGCTCGAAAGCGGTGTCGCGTCCGACTTGCCACCGCAGTCCAAAAATACCGCCAGCACCCGCTCACCCTCACCCGCCTTTAATCGCACCCCTGCCGCCCCGCGGCGCGCTTTTCCAATTGCTGCGGCAAAACTTTTGCCCGAGTATCGGCTCGTGCCCGGCTTGATGATGATTCAGCCACCCGACCACTTGTGATCATGCAGCGAAACCGTTTGCCGGCCCTGCTCTCCGCGAGTTTGCTCACGCTGCTGCGCCTGACCTCCGAAGCCGGCGCCCAGGGTTTTCCTCCGGTCGAAGCGCCGAACCACATGACCCTCGCCGCCGGCCTGCAAGTGCAACTCGTCGCCAGCGAGCCGATGATCGCGCAGCCCGTGTGCATCGAGTTCGATGATCGCGGGCGGCTGTGGGTGATGCAGTATCTCCAATACCCGAATCCCGCCGGGCTGAAGCGCGCCGTGGTGGACCGCTGGTCGCGGACGACGTACGACCGCATCCCCGAACCGCCGCCGCACGGGCCGAGGGGCGCCGACCGCATCACGATCCTCGAAGACAACGATGGCGATGGTCGCGCGGACAAGGGGCATGATTTTGTCAACGGCCTCAACCTCGCCACCGGCCTCGCGTTCGGGCATGGCGGCGTGTTCGTGCTCAACGTGCCTTACTTGCTGTTTTATCCCGACCGTGATGGCGACGACGTTCCCGATGGCGATCCTATCGTCTGCCTCACCGGCTTCGGAATGGAGGACGCGCACTCGGTCGCCAACTCGCTCACGTGGGGACCGGATGGCTGGCTCTACGGTTGCCAGGGCAGCACGGTCACGTCGCGGATTCGCGGGATTGAATTTCAACAAGGCATCTGGCGCTATCATCCGCTGACGCACGAGTTCGAACTCTTTTGCGAGGGCGGTGGCAACTCGTGGGGCCTCGACTTCGACGACGAGGGCGAACTCATTTACAGCACCAACTTCGGCGGCTATCGCAATCTCCACGGCGTGCAAGGCGGGTATTACTGGAAAAGTTTCGGCAAACATGGCGCGCTGCACAATCCTTACGCGTTCGGCTTCTTCGATCACATCCCGCACACCAACTTCACCGGCGGCCACGTGACGGATGGCGGGATCATTTATCGCGGCACGAACCTGCCGGCGCGCTTCCGTGACCGCTATGTTTGCGGCGACCTGCTCGGCCACGGCGTGCAATGGCACGAGATGTTTCGCTGGGGTTCGACGTTCGCGTCGGCGCACGGCGGCTATCTGCTCGAAGCGAACGACAAGTGGTTTGCGGCGAGCGATGTCACGATGTCGCCGGACGGCGCCGTGTATGTGGCCGATTGGTCCGACCAACGCACGGCGCATCCCGATCCCGATGCGGATTGGGATCGCAGCAACGGACGCGTTTATCGCATCTCGGCCAAGGGAACGAAACCCGCGCCCGCACCGGACCTCCGGAAGTTCTCCACGCCGCAACTCATCGCCCTCCTCGGTGATCGTAATGACTGGCTCGTTCGCAAAGCCCGCCGCGTGCTCGCCGACCGCCGCGACCCGGAAGCCATCCTCGTGCTGCGCTCGCTCGTCCTCGAAACGCCGAACGACCATCTCGCGCTCGAAGCCTTGTGGGCGCTCTACGTCAGCGGCGGGTTCAACGAAACGTTCGCGGCGAAGGCTCTCGCGCATCGCAGCGCGCCCATTCGCAAATGGAGCGTTCGTTTGCTGGGCGATGAGAAAAATGTTTCGGCTGCGTCGGCCGGACGTTTGGTCGAGTTGGCGAAAACGGATCCGGATGTTCGCGTCCGCAGTCAACTCGCGTCCTCTGCCAAGCGCCTCCCGAGTCAGCAGGCTTTGCCAATCATTGAGGCTTTGCTTTTGCGTGACGCGGACAGCGGCGATCCTTACGTGCCGCTGTTGCTGTGGTGGGCCGTCGAACGCCACGCAGTGGATGCGCTGCCCGGCGTGGAAAAGTTCTTCATTTCGCCCGCGGCTTGGAAATCCGTCTTGGTGCTCGACGTGATTCAGGAGCGGCTGATGCGGCGGTGGAATGCCGAGGGCAGCCCGGCGACTTTCGATGCTTGCGCCAAGTTGCTCGCCAGCGCGCCGGATGATGCGCAACGCCATCGGTTGCTCACGGCTCTTGAGCAAGGGTTTCACGACCGGCCCGTAGGGGTGGTTGCGTTTGGCACTGGCGGGCTGTTCGCGAACACGGAGGTTGCCGCGGTGCGGACCAACAAGAACCGCGCCGGCATTGAGCACGTCACGCCTGCGCTGTCCGCGCAACTCGATTCCTTCTGGCGCGATGACACGACCGATCCGGTGCTGATTCGCGTCGCGGCCCGAACGGGCCGGGCAAATGCCGTGGCTCGTGCGCGTTCGTTGCTTGCGGACGCCAACGCCAAGCCGGAACTCCGCCTCAACCTGATTCAATTGCTCGGCGAACTGGGCGACGCCTCCGACGCCGAGCGCCTGCTCAACCTCGTCGGCGATGCGCCCGAACCGCTCCAGCTCGCGGCGCTGGATGCGTTGCCGGGTTTCGACCGGCCGACGCTCGCGGGCGAATTGCTCGCGCGCCACCCAAAACTCAGCGACCGCGTTCGCACGCGCGTCCGGCAGGTTTTGTTGAGTCGCAAGCCGTGGGCGGCGGAAGTTTTGCGCGCAGTGGACACAGGGCGTTTGGCCGCCGCGGATTTCTCCGTCGAGCAACTCCGCGTCGTCGCGCTGCACGAGGACAAGGAACTCAACGGCCTCGTCAAAAAACACTGGGGCAAACTCAGCGGCGGCACGCCCGAGGAGAAGCTCGCCGAGATGCGCCGGCTCAACAACGACCTCAACGTCGGCCCCGGCGATCCGGCGCGCGGTCACGAAATTTTCACGAAGGTCTGCGGCGTGTGCCACACGATGTTCGGCGAAGGCGGGAAGATTGGCCCGGATCTGACGACGGCCAATCGCGCGGACCGGGAATTTTTGCTGGGCAGCATCGTTGACCCCAGCGCTGTCGTCCGGAAGGAGTTCCTGTCGTACGAAGTCGAGATGAAAGATGACCGCGTGCTTGGCGGTATGATCCTGGACCAGAGCAGCGGCAACCTCACGCTCGGCACGAGCACCGGTGAGCGTGTCGTCATTTCGCAGGCGCAGGTCGTCTCGCTGCGCGAATCCGCCGTGTCAGCGATGCCGGAGGGTCTGGTCAAACCGCTGAAGCCCCAGGAGCTGCGCGACTTGTTCAGCTACCTTCAAAGCACGAAACTCATTCCTTCAAAACCATGAAAAAAATCACATCCTTTGCGAGTCTCAGTCTGCTGATGGCGGGCACCTGGCTCTTCGCCGCCGATGCGCCCCGCACTTACGAGAACAAACTCACGCCCATCAAGCGACCCAAGCCTTTGCTCGCCGACCATCCCGAGTGGGTCGAGCCGATCCGCGAAACGAATCGCTGGGAAGCGCCGGCCATCGTGAACGATCCGGGCGCCGACCTCCACGTGCGGGCGTGGCGCTGGAGCTACAACGCCCGCGGCATCATCGAAGCGCCCAATCATCTCCGCGCCAGAGAAACCGCGATCGTGATGGTGCATCCGTGGGGCATTGATGATGGGCAGGGTTGGACGACGCCCGAGCCGGCGGGGGTCTGCGATTTTTGCACGCCGGAGAAAAATCATCTGGCCGCGAAGCACACGCGCGGGGTGATTGATCCGTTTCACAAATCGCTGCGCGGCAAAGTCGGCGTGATCCTTTACAGCCTGCCGGGCGAGTGCGATCCGATCCGCCGGAAAATGTATCGCTCGTTCACGCGCAACCCGGACGCGGCGGAGCGCAAGCAGGGCGCGGCGGAACTCGACGCAAAGCTGCGTGGCTTCAGTTACCGAGGCGAGCCGCTGGTGAAGTCGCTCACGCTGTCGAGCGACAAACCAGTTGTGGATTACTTCAAGCAATTCCCCGGCCTCGACGCTTCCGACCGCTACAACAACACCAACTTTTGGAAGCTGCCCATTCCCGTCACGCGCGACATCACCGTTCATCCGGACGACGTGGTGGTTTACGACGGTGAGGGCTACGAAAAGTTGCGCGCGTTTCTCCAGCGACAGGGCATCCGGCACGTGTTGCTCACCGGCTACGCCACGGACATGTGCTACGCGCGAACGTGCGCCGGCTACGAAAATCTCTCGAAGGACTTCAATACGTTCCTCGTCGGCGACGCCACGCTGGCGACGTTCCCGGCGCATGTGACGCCGAAGTTTGCGACCAGCGCGCATATCGCTTTCGCTTCACTCAACCAACTCGTCACCCAAATTTCATGGATCAAATATGAACCAAAAAAGAAATGATCGCTTGCCGTGCGGAGCGCCGGTCTCCGACCCGGCGCGTTGCGAACCGACCGCAGAATCGAGCCGGGTCGGAGACCGCCGCTCCAGCCACGCCAACACTCGTCGCGATTTTCTGCGCACGGTCTCAGTTGCCGGAGTAGCCGCTGGACTTGGCGGCGTGAACGCTTTGGCGCAAGTCACTTCACCGCCGCGCGACCAGGCGCTGATCGCCATCACACTCGACCTTGAGATGGCGCGCAATTTTCCCAAGTGGGAGGACACCCGCTGGGATTACGAGAAAGGCAATCTCAACGACGAGGCCAAACGTTACTCGGTGGAAGCCGCGCGGCGCGTGAAGGCGCACGGCGGCGTGATTCATTTCTTCGCCGTCGGCCAGGTCTTCGAGCAGGAGAACGTGGACTGGCTCAAAGAGCTTGATCAGAACGGTCATCCGATCGGCAACCACACCTACGACCACGTTTATGTCCTCGCCTCGAAGCCCGACGACATCCAATACAAATTCAAACGCGGCCCGTGGCTGGTCGAAGGCAAACCGCCGTCGCAGGTGATTCGCGAAAACGTGCAGCTTTGCACCGAGGCCATGCGCACGCGGCTCGGCATCAAACCGGCGGGCTTCCGCACGCCCGGCGGTTTTGCGGATGGTTTGAATGGCCGCCCAGACGTGCAGCAGATGCTGCTCGATTGCGGTTTCAAGTGGGCCAGTTGCAAATATCCGGCGCATCTCTACGGCACTGCCGGCGAAGCGGCGACGAAGGAAGTGCTCGACGATATCGTGAAGCAGCAGGCGGCAGCGCAACCGTTTGTCTATCCGACCGGTTTGATTGACGTGCCGATGAGTCCGATCAGTGACATCGGCGCGTTCCGCAACGCGCGATGGAAGCTCGACGATTTCTTGCGCGCCGTCCGCCTCGGCGTCGAATGGGCCATCGAACATCGCGCGGTGTTCGATCTCCTCGCGCATCCCTCGGTGCTCTATCCAAGCGATCCGGAGTTCAAGGTCGTTGAACTGGTTTGTGATCTGGTGAAGAAAGCCGGCGACCGGGCGGCGATTGTTGACTTGGATACCATAGCGAAACGAGTCTCGGCCGTAACACGTTGATCAACTATGTCAGACCGCTCGAACGCGCCATGAATATTCGTCTCCAGCTTCTGTTTTGCGCATTGGCATTGGGAACGTTTGGTTGCGCGTCTTCGACGGATGTCGTCAAGCAAGAGAGACGGCTCGCCCGAGAGGATTATTTGGCCGCCCGAGTTGAGGCCCAACGCGACATTGAGAGTGGCCAGCTTGCCTATGAGGTTTACGGATTTCTGCTTCCATATTTCTCGGAGTGCGAGCAGCTTCTTTGTGATCGTTACAGAATTCATCTTCGTGTAGTCGGCGGGTGCGTGGTGGATGAGTCGGTGCGTGCGCACGCGAAGGGCTACAATGAAATCATGGTGCCGGAAATTGAGCGACGCTTTGGCAGCAATCTCTGGGCACAGACAGAGGCGGACGCCAAGAGGATTTATGATAGCAAGTAAGGTCAGAAGTAGCGGCGCGTGACCTAACGAAGGTGCGCGAACGGCCAGCAGTTTGAGTCAGGCGCGACGCCTATCCTTCGCCTCGGATCGCTGGCTAGTTTTGCTTCGCGGAAGCTTTGAACACGCGGACGGTGCCGTCACTACAAGGCACAATGATTTCCCCGAGTCCATCTCCGTCCAGATCGGCAATGGCAGGCCAGCCGCCATTCTGCAAATTTGTCCGCCACTTGATTACGCCCTTGCCTTGGTTGTCCGTGCCGATGCAGTAGTCGCCGATCAGAAATTCTCCTTTGCCATCGCCATCAAAATCCGCGGTGATGGCGGGGCCGTAGCCCTGGCCGTCCAGCTTGAGCCGCCATTTTTCCACGCCGCTCCAGAGATCGCGGCAGACAAACCAACCGGAGCGCGCTTCTTCGTAGCCCGCTTCCATCCGCCCGTCGCCGTCCACGTCCACCATGCCGACTTTCGCGGGCGTGTCGTAGTACGGTTTGTGGGACCAGACTTCGTCGTGCAGATTATTTGCGAGCAAGCCGACGCCGCCATGGCCGAACGGCACGAGAAAATGCGGTCGGCTTTCGCTCGGTTTGAAGATGGGAATGAAACTGTTGTAGGCCATGCGCCAACCGGCGGGAACGGTGGGCATCGTCAGCAACTCCCGGATGAACGCGCCGTCAGTCCCGCGTTGGATCGCGACGAAATCACGATAGTCCAGCACCAGGTCTTCCCTGCCGTCGCCGTCGGCGTCAAACGCGGTGGGGATTCCCACCGGGTTGCACGCGCGAACCTGGCCGTCCGGAGTTTTTTGCGGCCGGCCGGTCCAGACCACGCGTCCGGTTTTTCCGTCGAGCATGTAAGACTCTTCGCGGGCGAGGTCCTGTTGGACGGAAACAAAAATTCCGGGACAGCCCAGAAAATTTCCAACGATCCAGCCGCCAATCGTGCCTGAACCGGGAAAGGGCAGCGGCGATTCCCAGATCATTTTGCCGCGCGCCGAATACAGCCGCACCGCGAGACGACCGTCATCCGTGCGGCCCGTCCCCAGCACATCGGGCCGGCCGTCGCCGTCCATGTCCCGCGCCGGGATGCTCAACCGCCAGTTCTGTCCCGTGAAGGGCGCGGTCCAGAGCACGCGGGCTTCGCCCTTGGCGTTGAAACTGTAAACCGCCAGACGGCCCAGCGGCGTATGCACGATCAACTCGCATTTGCCGTCGCCGTTCAGATCGGCGGCGCTGACTTGCGGCATGCCTCCGTCCGTGATCGGCAACTCGAACTGTTTTTTTCCGGCGAATGAAACCACGCGCAATTTTCCCTCCGCCGACTGCACGACCAGATGTCCGGGATCTTGGTCGTCCCATTTGCCGATGGCCAGCGGCTTGTCCTCGAACCGGATGGCGGCGAAATCGGATTCAAGAATTTTTCCATTTTGCAAGCCGAGCAATTTGGTTCGGCGGCTGGCGCTGTCCTTGACCAAGACGCCGCTGTGGCCGGGCGCGCTCAAGACGATGGGCGTCTCCGGTTTGAGGTTGCACCACGCGGCTTCGGACGGTTGCTCGGTCGGCGATTGGGGTCGCAGAACCAATGCCGAATGCGGACGGGTGTGGATGCCAACGAGTTTGCCTTCCGCATCGAAGCGAAAAATTTGCAGCGTGCCGCTCTCGGGCATTTCCGCTTTCGAGTCGTCGTAGGCCAGGATTTCTTTCCGGCCATCGCCATCAATGTCCACCACGCCTGCGAGCCAGACGTCGGGCAACACCTGCTCGCGGCCACTTCCCACGTCGCAAAAAATCGTCTGCGTTTCCAGTCGAGGCTGCGCGACGCGGAGCGAATACACCACGTCCAAACCACCGTCGCCATTCGCATCGCCCAGGCCGCCCGCGACGAAACGCGCGCTCACACCAAACGTAGGCGGGTCATACACCGAGCTGAAGAACCGATCCAGAACCAGCGCCAGACTCTCGGAGACTCGGCGCGTGAGACCGGTCAGGTGATGCTCGACGTGTTGGCTAAGGATCGCGAGCAACGGCGTTCCATTGGTGGATTGACCGAGAATGGTTGGACCGTAATTGCGCCGCTTCGCCTTGCCGCTCTCAAATTCAAATTGCCGCAGCCGCTTGCCGCTGCGCGGATCGAATTGATTGATCGTGTGGTGCCGGACATTCCAGATCGTGGAACCATCCGGCTCGACCAGCGCCGCGACGCCGTGATCCGCCTGCTCCGGCCAGTTCGCGACCTCGGCTTCCGTGGTTCGCCACACTTGTTTCGGTTCGCGCTGTCCGGTAGGGAAGGCGAACAAGTAGGCCACGTTCGCATACTGCGGAAACACGACGATCTGTTTGCCCGGAAAATCAGGATGGACTTTGGCCACGCGAACTTTCCCCGCGTCGAGCGTTCCTTCGATCCGTTGCTGCCAGAAAGTTTCGCCCGTTTCCGGGTCCATCAAGGTCAATTGATTCCCGTGGAGCGCGCCGAGCGTGTAGCGATTGTCCCCGTGCAGCCGGTCATGGAACAGGAGTTGGCGGCCCGGTTGCGTCCACACGACCTGCCCGCTCGAATCAATGCGTCGCAGCGCGCTGTCCTGGACCAGAAGAAAATTTTTGTCCTCCGCGTCGGGAAGGAATGCCGCGCACGCAGCTTCGCCGCCCGTGTGAATCGTCGCCCAGAGCTGCGGCGACTCGCGCATGCCGCAGTTCAACGGTGAGAATCCCGTCAGCAGTTTGTCGTGCATCGTGCCCGGCCACTCGGCATTCCAGACCTCCGCGCTGCGCACGCCCGGCAGCAGCGGATGCTCGCCCTTTTTCTCGGCGCCACCGGCGGGAAAAGCGAGCAGGCAGATAAACGGGAGAAAAAAGATACGTCCCAAAACTCGAGTTAGGACGCTGCGGGTGGTTTCGTGTTCGGCCGTTCTGCGCTCGGTCATCATGAATTGAATCCCGCACTTCATAGCGCACACCCGGATTTGTGCAATTGCATTTGCTGCGGGCACCGAAAGCGATTGATTGCAGCGCGGCCAACCGTTGGGGGACGCGCTCGGTCGTCAAAGCGGGGCTGAAGCCGCCCGCCCTCCAAGCGCTTCGCGCCTACCCGGCCCCGCCCTGCCACGCGCCAGCGTATGGAGTGCGGGCGGCTTCAGCGCCGCTTGCCCGGCTGAGAATTGTCGTTGCGGGCCCGCAACCGCGAGTTCCCTGGCGGGGCATCCGCAGCGTAAATCTGATCCTGCAACCTTTTGCTTCACCTGAAGCAAAAGGTTGTACGGAGGCGACTGGGCGTTCCGCCCCAAGTGCGCGCTTGACCGGAGGAACCGGCGCCCGCTATGGTCGCGCGCGATGGCGGAAAAATGGAAGCGCAATCCCGGCACAAGCCGCCGCACGTTTCTGGGCGGCACGCTGGCGGGAGTCGCGGCCGGTTCGCTGGCGGGCTTGCCCGCCATTTCCGCGCAGATTTCACAACTGAAATCGAGAGCCAAAATGAAGTTGAAAGCACTCCATCCCGAGGGCGCACCCGCCGCCGACGTGGGCTACACGCCGGGCATTCTCGCCGAAGGGCAGCGCCTGGTGTTCATCTCCGGGCAAGGCCCGCGCGATTACAACGCGGACATGGAGACGCAGTTTCGCCAGACGTTCGAGCGCATCAAACTGATTCTCGAACAGGCGGGCGGCACGATGGCGAACGTCGCGATCTTGCGCGCCTATTTCGTTCACTTCAACCGCGACCTGCCGGTCTATCGCAAAGTGCGGAAAGAATTTCTCGTGAAACCTTATCCCGCCTCGACTGCCGTGGGCGTGACCGAACTCGCGCCGGCGGGAAATCAGATCGAGATCGAAGCCGTCGCGGTGCTGTAGGACACCGCCATGAGGCCGCCGTCATTCCGCACCGCGTCAGTGCTTCTGGTCCTGTTGTCCTTGTCCATCGGCTGGGGCATCCGTGGGAATTACGGCCACGAAGCCGGCGCGATGATACCGGGCGCATTGGCCGGGATCGCTGCCGCGCTCATGTCCGGCCGCGAGGATTGGCGGCGGCGTGTGCCGTACTTCGCGTTCTTCGGCGCGCTCGGTTGGGCGTTCGGCGGTTCGATCGCGTACATGGTGCCGCCGTCCTACACTTTTTCCGGTCATCTGCCGACGCAGGTTTATGGATTTTTCGCCACTTTCCTCGAAGCCTTTCTTTGGGCCGGGCTGGGTGGAGCGGCGACCGCTTACGCGGCGGTCGAGGAGCGCGAGAAACTCACCGCGATTTTTCGTCCGTTGCTTTGGGTGTTTGGGATTTGGGCGGCGCAATATGTCATTCAGGATACGCCCTTCGACATTCAGGACCGGCTGTTCGCCGCGTTCGGCGCCGACCGTTCCGATTTTCGCCAGCGCGATCCGCTCTACTGGCTGGACAGCGAATGGCTGGAAGCGGCGCTCGCCTTGCTGGCTTTGTGCGCGTTCGATCTCTGGGATCGGCGCTTCAGCAAGTTGGGTCAACTGGTGGTCTTCACCGTGATCGGGGCTGCGGTTGGTTGGGGAGTTCAACAATTGCTCGCCGCGACCGGGTTGCAAACCGCCATCGTGAGCGCGTTGGTTCATCCGCAAGGCGACCCGACCAAGTTCCCGGCCGAAGATATGATCACCAACTGGCCGGTGATGTTTTACAAACTCAGCGCGCATCTGGGCTGGCTGTTCGGCGCGGTTGGCGGCGGCACGATATATTTCTGGCGTTACGGTGCGTGGCGCTCTGGCTCGGCGCTGCTCGTCCGCATGGCAATGTGGAGTTTGATTGTTTTCCTCGTGGGGCCGGTGCTGCTCTCGAATCTGCCGCTGTTCCAAAGCGCCGGCGGATTCCGCCTCGCGCCGCCGCGCGGCGACAGTTGGGCGAACATTCTCGGCTGCTACATCGGGCTGGTGTTGCACTTCCGGAAGACGGGGCAGAAACCGATCGTGTTCGCCGCGCTGCTGGCGGGCGCGCTCGGGGGGCTGGCGTTGACGAGCGCGCAATTCATCAAACTCCTGCTCATCTCGCCCGGCAATCCCGTACTCACCGACAACGCCGCCGTGATCGAGTTCTGGAAGCACTGGCGCAGCGCCAACTGGCACAGCATCGCGCTCGAACAGTTTGCCGGATTCCTCTACGGCCTCGCCGTTCTCATTCCGCTCGGCATCCTCGCCTCGCGGCTGCCGGTCCGACGAGATGAACCGCGCTCGCGTCCGTGGACGGAAATCTTCGCCGTCGTTTTCGTTTTCAACATCGTCGCCTACATCAACATTGTGAAAAATGTTCGCGAGTGGACGGAAGCGCATCGAATCGGCGAGGGCGTCTTCCGATCGGTCGCCGAATTCCTCCGCGCGCCGCTCATCGGCAACCTCAACTTTTCGGCGTGGACGTGGTTCACGCTGATGTGGCTGGCGTTCACGGCTTGCACGGTGTGGGTGCTGGCGAGGCATCGCAAGCAACCGATCGCTCTCGTGCCCACCACGTGGCTGGGCAAGGGCCAGCTCCTTTACCTCATGTTCTTGTGGTTGATCGTCATCGCGAACTTCGCGAAAGCCGTGACGGCGTTCTCTGAGGGCCGCATGGCCACGGAAGGGATGGTCATGGTCAACGCGCTCATCTGCACCGTGCTGATTCTGGTTTGCGCGCGGCAGCAGGATGAGACGCCGGAAATCCTCGCGGCCAATTACGGCGTGCTCACCCGCAAGTCGGTCGTCTGGCTCGGCGTTTTTCTGATCGGAGCCATGACGTTCTACACCACGGGCATCCGAGCGCTCTACGGAGATAAATGGATCGGCTGGGGCGGCAACAATGTTCGCTTCGGCGAGCAGGCCGACTGGCGCGTGAAACCGATTTTGAAATCCGGAAAACACAGATGAGGCGGGTGATGGACACCAGCACCGTAGCGGCGCCTCGGCAGAGCGCCGCAAACCCTCTCGTCGGAAAAACGCTGCGCTCTGCCGAGACGCCGCTACGCCGGCAGTCGCCGATGGTAGGTCTGGCTGTGCTTTGGATTGCGTTGGCACGGCTCACCCTCCCAGCCAACACGTCGGCTTCCGAGTTCGCCCACCCACGACTCTACTTCACCACGAACGATCTGTCGTCCTTGCGCGCGGACCGATTTCGCGGCGAACGAAAACTTGTCTGGCGCAACCTCGCGCAATCCGCCGACTGGTGTCTCACCCGCACGCCGCGCGCGAAGTGGATCGCGCCGGTCTCGCCCGATCCGCGTTACGAAAATCTTTACGACCGTTTCTACGCGATCATGGGCGATCTCGCGATCACGGAGCATCTGACTTTCGCCTACGCCCTCAGCGGTGACGCGAAGTACGGCGAAGCCGCGCGGCGATGGACGCTCGCGAGTTGTCGCGCGTGGCAACGCGAAGCGGACGATCACCCCGACAGCGGCAAAGCCTACGCCGTCTCGCGTCTGCTGAAAGGCGTCGCGGTCGGGTATGACGCCGCCTTCGATCGCTTCACGGAAGCCGAGCGCGCGGAAATTCGCGACACGCTCGCGCGCGTGGGCCGGAAATATTTCACGGAGTGGTTCAACACGCCGGCCATCGCCGGCCCCGGCTATCACACGCATCACGCCATTGTGGAGTGGGGCTCGTTCGGCGTCGTGGCGCTGGCCTTGCTCGGTGAAGTGCCGGAGGCGCAGGAATGGCTCGACGCCACCACGCGAAAGTTCGAGGAGCAACTCCTGCCAAACGGCCTCGCGCCCGACGGCGCGCAAACCGAAGGCGCGACGTTCTGGGCTTCAACCATGCAGTACCGCCTGTTCTTCATGGACCCGTTGCGGCGTGTGACTGGGAAAAATTTGTTCCAAACTTTTGAGCAGCAAATGAACGCCGATCTCGCGCTCGCGAGCATCGCGGCGAGAAAGCGCTCCGGCCTCGACGAACATCACGCGAACGTCGTGCTCGAACCTTCCTACGGCCAGCTCGATTACTACGCGCCGATCCTGCTGGCGCTCGCCCGTGAATATCGGCGTCCGATCTTTCAGCATCTCGCGCGGTGGGATGAATCGCTCGGCGGCATCCAGCACACGCGCTACGTGACGCCGCACGGCGAGGAGTTGCTCTTTGAACTCGGCGGCTACGCTTACCTCTGGTGCGACACGTCGGTGCGCGACCAAGCCGACGAGAAAAAGCTTTCCTGGCATTTTCCGTCGGCGGATGAAACCTACGCGCGCGTTTCGTGGCAGCCCGGCGATTTGCTCGTGGGCGTGCGCAAGGGCGAAGTAGTCATCCATGCCGGCGGCCAGGCAGTTGTGATTGAGCCGGGTGCTTCGCCGGCTTCGACCAACCTCAGCTTCCAAAATTTCAGTGACGAGCGCGGCACGGCGTCAATCCGCTACGGCAACGAATCGGGGCAATTTGTTTCAGCGGAGTTGGATCGCCGCGCGCACAAGGTGATCCTTCGCCGGCAACAGCCCGGCGACTGGCAGTGGTGGTGCCATGACCCTCCAGTGCGCAGCGGCAACACGTTGAAATGGAAATCCGGCGTGAGCTTGCGATTGCGGCAGGGCGAATTCACCGCGTATGACCCGGCCGGTCATGCGCCGAAACTCTCGGTCGGCAACGGGCTGCTCGACTTGCTCGACCCGGCGCGGCGCGCGTTGCCGCTGATCAAAATCAAACCGTCGCCGGGCGGTGAAACGGAGCTCGAAATCTTTTTCAAACCCTGATGAACACTCGCATCGTTTCCGTCGAAACCTTTGTCGCGCGTTATTCCACCACCGGCCGCTTCAAATATCTTCCGTCACCGGGCGGAGCGCAGCCGACCCGCGACACGGTGATGGTAAGAATTTGCGACGACGCCGGCAACGTCGGCTGGGGGCAGAGCGTGCCGTCGCCTTCGTGGAGTTACGAAACCATCGAGACCGTGCGCACGACGATTGATCACCACCTCGGCCCCGCGTTGATCGGTTTGGACCCGTTTGACAATGACGGCGCGTGGCGCGTGCTCAACCGCACCATCGCCCCGTCGTTTTCCACCGGACAGCCGATTTGCAAGGCGGGCATTGATCTGGCGTTGTTCGATCTCACCGGACGCGCGTTGCGACAGACGGCCGGCGAACGCTGGCAGCGCAGCGGGCGAAAAACCATCACGCTCAGTTGGACCGTGGACGCGCGGAATCTGGAAGAAGTGGAATGCACCGTCGCCGAGGCACGGCAGCGCGGCTTCCGCAATTTCAACGTCAAGGTCGGCGCCGATGCCGCCTTCGATGTGCAACTGTGCGCCGCCCTCCGCCGGCTCGCGCCGGAAGCCTTCGTGTGGGTGGACGCCAACGGCGGTTACACGCTCGACACCGCGCTGGCCGTCGCGCCGAAGTTCGCGGACCTCGGCATTCGCGCGCTGGAACAGCCGTTGCCGGCAAATCATTTGATTGGCTACCGAAAACTTCGCGAGCAGCGGGCGCTGCCGATTCTCATGGACGAGGGCGTCGTGTCGCTGGCGGACCTCGAAACGTTTCATCAACTCGAACTGCTCGACGGCGTGGCGATGAAAGTCCCCCGTTGCGGCGGCCTCACCGAAGCGCGCCGCATCCTCGAATACATGGAACAGCACGGCTTGTTTTTTTTCGCCAGCGGCCTCACCGATCCGGACCTCTCGCTCGCGGCTTCGTTGCTTTTGTTCGGCGCTTTCGATCTCCAGCATCCCGCCGCGCTCAATGCGCCGCAATTTTTAAGCGGGTCGTTCTTGTCGGCAGTCATCGCCATCGCGGGCGATCAAGCCACCGTGCCCGTGGGCGTCGGCCTCGGCTGCGCGGTGGACGAATCGCGGCTGCGCGCGGAACAAATTGCCGCGTCGTGAAGTTTGAACTTGAGCCGGGCGAAGCGCTTTGGCTTAATCTGCGCCCCTTAACGGTAGGTTACCCAAGTGGCCAACGGGGGCAGACTGTAAATCTGCTGGCTTACGCCTTCGATGGTTCGAATCCATCACCTACCACCACCTCAATTTCATTGCAACAAAGCCTGTTTTACCCAGTATTTGCAATGGTTGTCCGCGTGTCTCACGATTTCAGGTTGTGCCCTTTCTTGCTCTTTGCGGCTTTTGCCGTCTCGTCCCGAACGATGTTCAGAAAGTAACCATAAAGTAACCAATCGAATTTGCCCGCGGTTCCAGCTTCTCGCTTTGCTTCCACCCGCTGCTGAAGCTACCTGCTTCGCGGCCTGCCCGCCCGCAACACCCGCAGCGAAAAGCCTCGCCCATTCTCGAACGGCTCAACCGTCGCGGTGATTTCGAGCACCGGATACCGCACGGTGGCCAGTGCGTAATTCTTATAGGTCTGCGCGAACAGTTCCGTCTCCACGATCCCGGTTCGATCGGCCAGCGTCAGGAATTTCATCGGCTCGCCGGTGATCTGGTGATGCGTCCGCTGCTCGACCACCAGCCCGCACGTCACGATCTTTTCGCCGACGTGATTCCCGAGCCGCACGACCGGGCAATATGTGTCCCAAGCCACGTCGTCGAACAATTCCAGCGGATGGCCACTCACCGCGTAGCCGAACAATTCCGTTTCGGCCTCCAGTCGTTCACGTCGCGTTGGTTCGCGTAACGGCACGCCGGGAAATCGCTCCAAGGATGGCGGCGGCAACAACCAACCATGACCGGGATCGCGTGTAGCCCCAAACGTCCGGTGCAGATACTGCGCTTCCCAAGACTGTCGTGTGCGGCTCTGGCCAAACTCGTCGAAGCCGCCGGCACGAATTATCGCTTCCATTTCTTCAGACGACGGCTTCACGCGACGGTGAAAATCCATCAACGAAGCGAATGCCTCATGTTCGCGCTCGGCCAGCAGCCGTTTGATCGTTCGATCTGACAGTCCCTTAGTGCAGGTCAACGGAACGCGGATCGAGTTCTC
>SIBJ01000111.1 GCA_009695195.1 Pedosphaera sp. | reverse complement strand
AGCACGGAGTTGTAATTCACGCGCTTGAGCAGTTCGAGCAGCAGATCGGTCTTTTGCGAATCGGACACGGGATAGATGACGTGCTTCACCGTTTCGGCGGGCGTGCGGCGCGCGCCGATCTCGATGGTCTCGGGATCGTGCATCGCCCATTGGATGAGCGTTTCGATCTGCGGCGGAATCGTGGCGGAGAACAACGCGCTGTGCCGCTTGCGCGGGCATTTCTCGACGATGCGGCGCACGTCGGGGAGGAATCCCATGTCGAGCATCCGGTCGGCTTCGTCGAGCACGAGGAATTCAACCTTGTCGAGCCGCAGCGTGCCTTGTTCAAGGTGATCGAGCAGCCGTCCCGGCGTGGCGACGACGACGTCCGCCCCGGCGCGTAATTCGTCGTTCTGTTTCCCGTAACCGACGCCACCATAGACGACGGAGACTTTTAGGTCGGGAAGAAATCTGGCGTAATCGCGGAAGGCGGTCTCGACTTGCGCGGCGAGTTCGCGCGTGGGTTCGAGGATGAGCACGCGCGGGCCGGGCGCGTGGTGGCCGAGTTTCGAGAGAATGGGGAGCGCGAAGGCGGCGGTCTTGCCGGTGCCGGTCTGGGCGCTGCCAATGACGTCACGGCCCGAGAGCACGAGCGGAATGGCGCGGAGTTGAATGGGCGTGGGGTCAACGTAACCCATGGCGCGAACGCCTTCGAGAACCTTGTCCGACAGACCGAGTGCGGTAAATGGCATGTGGTGCAGTCTAGCAGATTTGGCGGTAGGGGTGAAACAATTAAAAATTCCAAGCACCAAGCTCCAACCTCCAGAGAAACTTCTAAACTTCAGACACAGTCATCCCATCATTTGATGAGAAGGTGAGTTGGCGCGGGAGGTTTTTCCTGCCACCAGGCGGGAATGAAAAAGAAACCTGGCACCACGCCAACCCGCTCCAAGCTCTCGATCTTTCGGCAACTCCGCAATCTCATTCCCCCGCATCTGGTGGCGCAACTGGCCCGCGCCACCGGCGTAGAGGAAAAACCCCGCTCGTTCAAACCGTGGAGTCATGTGGTCAGCCTGCTCTTTGCGCAGTTCACTCACGCCATCGGTCAAGACTTGGCTGCCTGGACTCACCGCCGCGCGTGTGGCTTGCGCCAACACCGGCGCCGACGCATCCGCCACCCGCGCCAGACCAATGCGGCCGATTTTGCTCCCGTCCACTTGCGCGGCGATCAGCGCCAAAGCCTTGCCAGCAGCCCCGCGCCCGCGTTTGCCGGAACGTTCGCCTCCGATATACACCTCGTCCATTTCCACCGTGCCGGAGAGGCCGTCGCGGCCGGGGCGCACCATCGCCCGCCGCAGTTTGTGCAACCAGTTCCAAGCCGTACGGTAGCTGCCGAACCCCAGCACGCGCTGGACGCCCAACGCACTGGCCCCGCTCGTCTGATTGACGACATACACACATGGCTTGAAACCACAAGCGCAGCGGCAAATGCGTGTCGGCGAAGAGTGTCCCCGCCGTCACGGTGAAGTCGTGCCCACAAGCGGCGCAACGATAGAAGGGGGCTTTCATCTTCCAGACCTTGGCTTCCGGACAACGCGGGCAGCGCGATCCGTTCGGCCAACGAAAGAACTCCAAATAGGCGCGGCACGCGGCTTCATCGTGAAAGCGATCGTTGAATTCCAACACGGTTTGAGGGTAATCGGCCCTGCCGACTCCTACAACCGATTGGGGTCAGGGGAATCAAGTGCATAGCCCTAAAATTAATTTGGGGCATCAATCTTGTGGTGGGCTTGGGAAGCAAATTTCGTGGTTCACCTCCCCGTTTGTTTGCTTGGTTTCACGCCGGGTCTCGTGTTTTATTTCCCGCCGCATGTCCATGGACGACACGAATTCATTGATCGAACAGCGCAAGGCCAAGCTGGCCGCCTTGCGCGCGAAGGGCATTGACCCGTTCGCGAACAGGTTCACGCCGGACAGGAAGTGCAACGACGCGGGCGATTCTTGGTAAGGAGCAGACTTATCCAGAAGTTTCTTCGGCAATCATCAACAGATGGATTGTGAGTGCGAGAGTGCCGCCAAAAAATATCTGTTTTACACGCTCACCGGTTCGTGGTATCCATTTCGGCGAGTTCCCCCATCCTTTTCAGGGCCGTGCTGGATAGGATGAAAAGCTAGAATCTGAAAGGCCCAAGATGAATAACAATCGTCAAATTGGCTCAATCGCAGGTGGGTTATTCCCGAAGACGCTTTTACTGGCGTTCGTATTGTCCCTTTGCACGACGGTCAGGGGTGCCATTCGGACGGTTACGAGTACGGCGGACATCCTGGCTGCCGGGACATTGAGATTTGAGATCAACAGCGCAGCGGCAAACGACACCATCAATTTTGACGCCGCCCTGGCTGGCCAGACAATCACGCTGAACCTCGGCGAGTTGCAGATCACGCGGAACCTTGTCATCGGTGGACCCGGGCCGACCAATCTTGCGATCGTGAACAACAATGGCCGGGTCTTTCATGTGCTGGGTGGTCCTTTGAACGCTGTCATATCCGGGCTTCAATTGACGGGGCATCTCAAAGGCAACAACGGTGGCGACGGAACTCTCGGCAGCGTCAATGGTGGCGATGGGGAGAGTGTGACGGGCGGTTGCATTCAGAATGAGGAGCACTGTGAGCTGACAGTTTTAAATTGTTTTTTTACCGCCTGTCAGGCAATTGGCGGCTACGGGGGCAACGGATATACCAATGTCCTCTACGGGTTTGTTAGTCATGGTGGTTTGGGCGGATCGGCCTGCGGCGGGGCCATATTCAATAACGGCGGAGATTTGCTCCTCTATCACTCCACGTTCGCCAATAATTTTTCCGATGGCGGGAAAGGCGGGAATGGTTACTACGGTGGCAGGGGTGGGAATGGTGGGGATGGAATGGGCGGGGCGGTTTGCCTTGGTTACGGCAACCATAACATGTTGGTCGTGAACTGCACTTTCCATGCGAACACAGCATCTGGCGGATTTGGCGGCAACGCGGGCGATGCCTGGATCAATCAAATCGGCGCAGCCAATGGGGGCGACGGTGGACAAGGCGGAAATGCTCAAGGTGGCGCGGTCCATTTCGGTTTCGAATCGGCTTGTCCGGCGCCTGATTGCACGGGTGTGGTTCATTGCACCATCAACAAAAATGAAATCCGTCCCGGAACAGGAAAACCCGGGGGTGTCGGAATCAATGGCGGATTGACCGGAGCCGGCGGACTTAACGGCCGGGCGGAGGGAGGCGGGATATATCATTATCCCGACCCGCGCCATGTGCCCGTTCAAAACACCATCGTCGCCGGTAACTTTGCCACGTTCACATTTACGTTGGGCAACATTGACTACCGAGGCCCAGACGTATTCGGCAGCGTAGCCAGCGCTGGCTACAATTTCATCGGAATCAAAGATGCCTACAGTTCCGGTTGGTCGGCGGTCCTGGACTTTACCGGTTCAACCTTGTTGCCGCTCGATCCGCTTTTGGGGCCGTTGCAAAACAACGGTGGAGAAACTTTGACGCTCGCGCCCCTGTCTTGCAGTCCCGTCATTGACAAGGGCAGCGTGGGCGGATTCAACCTCGACCAGATTCTTCAAATCCGGCCCGTCGGCATTACCGCCGCTCCTTATCTCGCCGATGGCAGCGACATCGGAGCGTTGGAACTCCAAACCTTCCCGACGACGGCTCCTGCTTTGGTCATCACTCTATCAGTCAACCAAGTCATCATCCGGTGGCCGGTGGCATTCAACTGTTTCGTTTTGCAGGAAAACCCTGGGTTGCTTGCGACGAATTGGGTGAACTCAGCGAACGCAGTCACCATCGTTGGTAATCAATGCCAGGTCATTGTCTCCCCACCGACCGGCAACCGGTTCTATCGCCTGTTTCATCAGTAAGTTTGACGTCGCCGTCGTCGCCTGTTGACGAGCCAAAGAAATCAAAGCGTCCGCTCGGCTATCCGGCGGGCGAATCGAGTTTGGTTGTGTCTCGGCTTGCCCTGACTTGCGTCCATGTTTGAAATCTATTCCTTGCTTGGTTTCACGTCGCACATTGTGTTCTATTTCCAACCGCTTTATGGATGACACCAATTCTCTGATCGAACAACGCAAAGCCAAACTCGCCGCGCTCCGCGACAAAGGCATTGACCCGTTCAAAAATAAATTTACCCCCTCCGAAGCCTGCAAGTCCGCTCGCGACAATTACACTGAAGGCCGCGAGGTTGCCGTGGCCGGACGCATCACCGCGCATCGCGACATGGGCAAAAGCATGTTCATTGACGTGCGCGACCAGAGCGGGCGCATCCAAGTTTATGCTCAAAGAAATGTCATCGGCGACGAGCAGTGGAACATCTTCATCCATCTCGACCTCGCGGATTTCATCGGCGTGAAGGGGACGTTGTTCACCACCAAGACCGGTGAGATTTCCATCAAGCTTGCGAGCTTCACGATTCTCGCCAAGGCGCTGCGTCCGCCGCCAGCCAAGTGGCACGGGCTGGAGGACACGGAGATTCGGTATCGCCAGCGTTACCTCGATCTCATCGGCAATCCTGACGTGAAGGAAGTTTTCCTCAAGCGCAGCGCCATTGTGCATGAGATTCGCGCGTTCTTTCACAGTCGCGGCTACGTGGAGGTGGAGACGCCCGCGATGCAGGCGATTCCCGGCGGCGCGGCGGCGCAACCGTTCAAGACCTTTCACAACGCACTCGGCTGCGATTTTTATCTGCGCATCGCGCTGGAGTTGTATCACAAGCGGCTGCTCGTGGGCGGCATTGATAAGCTGTTCGAGATCGGCAAGAACTTCCGCAACGAAGGCCTCTCGCGCCGGCACAATCCCGAGTTCACGATGCTCGAAGCCTATCAGGCGTTCGGCGATTACGAGACGATGATGGAGACGGTGGAGTCGCTCATCAAACACATCGCGCACGCAGTTCGTAACAACGAAGCTGAACCGTTGAAGATTCCTCGCGGTGTTAAAGAACAACTTGCGAGCGCTATGCAATCGGCTCTGGATCTGATCGAAGATATGCAACAGCAGGCCGAGAAAAATAAAAACGAAGAAGTAAACTTTTTGAAGAACGAGCAAAATCAAGCAGCGTACCAACAGTATAAGGAGAAGACGCATCCGTGCGTAACAGAGTTGAAGAAGCTGCAAGAAGCGCTGCACACCCCCGGCGAAGACCCGTTCACAATCGCTCCGAGAGCAGCAGAACTTGCGCAAAATGCGCGCGTTGCAATTTTTGTTTTCCACACACATTCAGCAAAGACAAGGGGCCTTTCGGGCGACCAACTTTCGATGGAAGTGTGCAAGTTCATTGAAGAAACAATCAATCGGATGGATAGAACGATTGAGAACCTGAACCGTTGCGCTGTGAAAGAGATTGATTTGAGCAAATGGGAGAGACGCAGATATAAAGATTTGGTTAGAGAGAGAGTCGCGCAAAAAACTTTCGGCTGCGTTTCCGATTGGTTTGCATTGTCAGCGGAAAAGCGTCGCAGCTTGGCCATCGAAGAATTAAAACTTGGCGGGGATATCGCCGCCGGCTACGAAGACTTTGAAGTAACTGGCGCAGTGTTCGAGAAGCTCGTCGAACCCACGCTCATCCAGCCCACGTTCGTCACGCATCTACCGAAGGAACTCGTGCCGCTCGCCAAGCTCTCGCCCGACGACCCGACGACCGTCGAAGTCTTCGAGTGCTGCATCAACGGCCAGGAGATTGCGCCCGGCTACACCGAGCAGAACGATCCCATCGCGCAACGCACCACGCTGGAACATCAAGCCGGCGGCGAGCAACAGAAGCTGGACGAGGATTTCCTTGTCGCGCTCGAACACGGCATGCCCCCGGCGGGCGGCATCGGCATCGGCATTGACCGGCTGTGCATGATGCTCCTCGGCCAGGAAAGCATCCGCGACGTGATCCTGTTCCCGCAGTTGAAACCGAAATGATTTTGAACCGCTAATCCGCGCAAATCTTCGCTGATGAAATTTGATTAGCGGAGATGAGCGCAGATTAGCGGTTCAATTCCTGAAAAATCTAAAAACACAGCACAACAAAAACAAAACCATGAAAGCCATTCTCACCGCACTGCTCGTCAGTGTTTCCACCCTCGCAAGTTTCGCCGCGGACACCAACGCCGGCGCGGCCAGTCCCTCCATCGCGAAGGGCTCGCGCTGCTTTGAACTGCGCACGTATTACGCCGCGGCGGGCAAGCTGGAGGCATTGAACGCGCGCTTCCGCGATCACACCTGCGCGCTGTTCAAGAAGCACGGCATGGAAATCGTCGGCTTCTGGATTCCGACGGACAAGGAAAAGGGCGCGGAGAACACGCTGGTTTACATCCTCGCGCACAAGAGCCGCGAAGAGGCGAAAAAATCCTGGGCGGCCTTCGGCGCAGATCCCGATTGGAAAAAGGCCCGCGCCGCCTCCGAGGTCAACGGCAAGCTGACCGACAAGGTGGAATCCGTTTTCCTCGGCGCGACCGACTACTCGCCGATCAAGTAGGCGGGGAGACTGGACGCTGTTTGACCAGTCGCAGGCGAAATGAAAATCAAAGTCTCATCCTTGAAACATGAGCATTCCTTTGCGACACTTTGCCCATGAGTGCCATTGAAGCCACCGCCGAAGTTTTTGTCACCGCGTTCAGGACGTTGAAGCCACGCCAGCGCGAGGCCGTGCTGGAACGGATGCTGGCGGACGAAGATTTGTCCGCCGACATCGCGGACACGCTGGCGTTGGAAGCCCGGCGCAACCAGGCGCGCCAACCGTTTCGTCAGGCGATGAAAGAACTCACTGCGACACGGCGGTCCGCCAACGAGTTTGACGCGAAAGAATGGCAATGGTGATCGATCGGTTTAGCATCTTCCTCGCCCGTCCCGACACCACCCTCGACACGCTCGGAGAATTGTTCGCGCCGTGATTCTACGGCAGCTTCGTCTGTGATTTAGCACTTTCAGTTTTTCATCATGCTCACTTTAGCCGGACTCAGTAAATCATTTGGCGGTCGCGAATTGTTTGACGACGTTTCGCTGACGCTCCTGGCCGGCGAGCGCATGGCCATCGTCGGGCCGAATGGCGCGGGCAAATCCACGTTGCTCAAAATCATCCTCGGCCACGAACAACCGGACGCGGGCGAGGTGTCGCTCTTTCGCGGCACGACCCTCGGCTATCTGCCGCAGGAGAGTGAACCCGCCGGCAACGAGAGCGTACTCGACATCGCCGTGCCGCACGAGCACGAGCACGACGGGCAGTTCGTCGCGAAGGCCAAGCAGATTCTCGCCAGCCTCGGTTTCATGCAGAAGGATTACGCCCGACCCGCGCGCGAACTCTCCGGTGGCTGGGTGATGCGCGCGCACCTCGCGCGCCTGCTCGCGCAGGAGCCGGACTTGTTGATGCTCGACGAGCCGACGAACCATCTCGACCTCGAAACGCTGCTCTGGTTTCAGGATTACCTGCGCAGTTATCCCGGCGCGATCCTGCTCATCTCGCACGACCGCGAATTCTTGAACCGTCTGTGCACGCACATCGCGGAACTGAGGGCGTCGCGCATCTTCCGTTACACCGGCAACTACGACGAATATCTCGAACAGCGCGCCGCCGCCGAAGTGACGATAGTGGCCACCGCGAAGGCGCAACAGCGCGAGATAGACCGGATGCAATTGTTCGTGGACCGTTTCCGCGCCAAGAACACGAAGGCCGCGCAGGCGCAGAGCAAGATGAAGCAGATCGAGCGGTTGAAGGAGGAGATGGTCGAGACGTCCGACGCGGAGGCGACGGTCGGTTTCCGTTTCCCGCAACCACAGCGCAGCGGACAGAAGGTCATCACGCTGGACAAGGTGAAGTTCGGTTACGGCGAGAATCTCATCTACGACCATTTGCATTTCGTCGCCGAGCGCGGCCAGCGGACGGTGCTCGTCGGACCGAACGGCGCGGGGAAATCCACATTGCTCAAACTGCTCGCGGGCGTGCTCGAACCGCAGTCGGGCGAGCGCATCCCCGGCCACAATGTGAAACACGGTTACTTCGCGCAGCACCGCGCGGCGATGTTGAATCCGAAGCACACCGTGTTGCAGGAAGCGCAGGAAACTCCGCAGCGCGTCACCGAGCAGGCCATCCGCAATGTGCTGGGCAGCTTTCTGTTTCGCGGCGATGACGTTTTCAAACCCGTCACGGTTTTGAGCGGCGGAGAGAAAAGCCGGTTGGCGCTCGTGAAGTTATTGCTCGATCCGCCGAACCTCTTGCTGATGGACGAGCCGACGACGCATCTTGACCTCGCGAGCGTGGACGCGCTCATCGAGGCGTTGAAGCAGTTCGAGGGCACGATGATTTTCATCAGCCACGACGTGCATTTCATCCGCGCACTGTCGAACCACGTCGTGCGCGTGGAAGCCGGACATCTGCGGCATTTCCCCGGCGGCTACCAATATTACCTCGACAAGACTTCGCAGTCGGCGCGGGAAGCGTTGACGAGTTCAAGCTTCAACCACAAATCCCCCGCGAGCAAACCCGCCGTGCCGCAAGTGGATCGCAAAGAACAGAAACGGGCGGAAGCCGAGCAGCGCCAGGCGCGTTCACGCAAGCGGCAGGAAATCGAGAAACGGGTCGCCGCGCTGGAAAAAGAAATCGCCGCGCTCGAAGTGCGCGAGGGCGAACTGGCGGTGGAACTGGAGCAGCCGGAGACTTACGCCATCGGCGGCAAGGCGACGCTGATCAACCGCGAGTTGATGGAGGTCAGCGACCGGCTGGCGGCGGCGAACCAGGAATGGGAAGCGGCGGGCTTGGAACTGGAGAAGTTCAACGAGGAATTGCAGGCGGCGCAGTAAAAAGCCGTAGCGGCGACTCGGCAGAGCGCCGCATTATTTCGCCTGAACGGAAAGAATGGCGGCGCTCTGCCGAGACGCCGCTACATCGCTCCCAGAAAAAAAGCGCGCCAGCTTTCGCCCGCGCGCCTTGAGATTTTGATCCGCCTTGTCGCTCAGTAATTCTGCGCGACCGCATTCCAGTTCACGACGTTCCAGAACGCCTTGAGGTAATCCATGCGCTTGTTCTGATACTTCAAATAGTACGCGTGTTCCCAAACGTCCACGCCAAGCAACGGCGTGCCTTCGCAACCGGCGACGGCCTTGCCCATGAGCGGGTTGTCCTGGTTCGCGGTGGAGACGACTTCGAGTTTGCCGCCGTTGGAAACAAGCCACGCCCAGCCGCTGCCGAAGCGACCGATGCCCGCCATTTCAAACTTGCCCTGAAAATCCGCGAACGAACCGAACGCGGCCTTGATGTCGTCGGCGAGTTTTCCGGACGGCGCGCCGCCGGCGCCGGGCGCCATGTTTTTCCAGAAGAAGGAATGATTCCAATGGCCGCCGCCGTTGTTGCGGACGGGGCCGCGGATGGCGTCGGGCACGACGCTGAGGTCGCGGATGATTTGTTCGAGCGACTTGGCTTCGAGCGCGGCGTTGCCGGCGATGGCTTTGTTGAGGTTGTCCACGTAGGCCTTGTGATGGCGGCCGTGGTGGATCTCCATCGTCATGGTGTCAAGGTGCGGTTCGAGGGCGGCTTTGTCGTAGGGAAGTGCGGGGAGTTCGTGTGGCATAATTTTTTGTTCGATGTTGTTTGGTAAAACGAATTCCCGATGTTAGCAGGGCGCGGGAAAATTCCAAGCGCCAACGGCGAAAAACTCCAAGCACCAACATCCAAACTCCAGAGAAACTTCAAACACCCATCACCAAACGAACTACGGGCGGCCCGCGACTGAATTTGGAGTTTGAAGTTTGAGGCTTCTCTGGAGGCTGGAGCTTGGAATTTGGAGCTTCAACCGGCCAACGCGACAAAGTTCTTCAAAAGCTGCAAGCCGACCGTCTGACTTTTCTCCGGGTGAAATTGCGTGGCGAAGACGTTGTCGCGCCAGACGGACGAGGCAAACGTCTCGCCGTAATCCGTCTGCGTGGCGATGATGCCCGCGTCCGTCGGCTTGGGAAAAAAGCTGTGGACGAAATAAACGTAGCTGCCGTCGGCAATGTCGCGATAAATCGGGCAATCGTTGCGAGCGAGGCGGATTTGATTCCAGCCGATCTGCGGAATCTTAAGGCCGGGCTTTTCGGCAAAGCGCACGACGCTGCCGCCAAAAATGCCGAGGCCCGCCGCGCAACTGTTGAACTCCTCGCTCCGCTCGAACAACGCCTGATAGCCGACGCAGATGCCGAGGAACGGCTTCCCGGTCTTGATGAACTCGCGCGCGGCTTCGAGCAACTCCTGTTTGCGGAGCGCGTTTACACAATCGTCGAACGCGCCGACGCCGGGCAGCACCATGCCGCGCGCGTCGCCGATCTCCTGCGGGCGCTGAGCGATGCGCACCTCAGCGCCGGCCTTCACCAACGCGCGATGGGCGCTGCGCAAATTTCCCGAGCCGTAGTCAAGCAAAGCAATCACGGGACAATAATACGTGAATCGCTGAATCGTTAAATCGTTAAATCGTTAAATCGTTGCACCGCATCGGAGTTCTCAAATCCGATGCAACGATTCAATGGTTCAACGCATTATCGATTTCCTTCTCCGTCTTCAACCGCAACTGCCCGCAGGCGGCATCAATGTCGTGACCCTTCTCCCGGCGCAACGTGGCGATGACTTTTTGCTTCACCAACGCGGCGAGGAAAGCTTCGCACGTTTTCTCGTCCGGGCGCGACCAGGTCAGGCCCTCGACGGTGTTGTAGGGAATCAAGTTCACCTTCGCATACAGCCGTTTCGCCAGCGCGGCGAGCGGTTTGACTTGTTCGAGCGAATCGTTCACGCCGGCGATGAGGATGAACTCGAACGTCAACATTTTGCTTTTCTTCGACTGATAGTAATCGAGCGCGGCGGTGAGTTCACGGAGCGGATACTTGCGATTCACCGGCATGATCTTTTCACGCACGACATCCGTCGCGCCGTGGAGTGAAACCGCCAGGCGGAATTGTTCCGGCTCGTCGGCGAGCTTGCGGATCTGCGGCGCGAGGCCGCTCGTCGAGATGGTGATCTTGCGCGCGCCGATGCCGCCGCCCCACGGCGCGTTGAGGATGCGCAGGGCTTTCAATAAATAGTCGTAGTTCGCCAGCGGCTCGCCCATGCCCATGATGACCAGATTGTCTATCAAACGCGGAGTGCGGAGTGCGGAGTGCGGAACAACTTCGGCGCGCGGTTCCGGTTTTTCATTCCGCACTCCGCACTCCGAATTCCGCATTTCGGCCGCTTTCCACCGCTCGACCGCCATCACTTGCTCGACAATTTCATACGGCAACAAGTTCCGCTTCCACCCATCCAGTCCGCTCGCGCAGAACTTGCAGCCGTAGGCGCAACCGACTTGCGTGGAAACGCAGAGTGTGTGGCGGTCGCTGGCTTCGCCGTAGAGCGCGGGGTTGGCGGGAATCAACACGCTCTCGACCAGCGCGTGATCGGCGAGGCGCCAGAGAAATTTTTGCGTCGTGTCGCGCGCGCCCTGTTTGCGGACGAGTTCGAGGGTTTGCAGCGTGAAGTTTTTGGCGAGTTCCGCGCGCAGCGGCTTCGGCAGATTGGTCATCGCGTCCCAACTCGTCGCCTGGCGCTCGTAAAGCCATTGCAAAATCTGACCGGCGCGATACGCGGGCTGTTTCAGTTCAGCCAACCGCGCGGCCAGTTCGGCCTGGGTCAGGGATTTGATGTCGTTCCGCGCGGCCGTGATCAAGAGTTCAATGCGGTAATTGGAAAACCACCGTCCGCGTGTAGAAGTTGGTCGCGCCCGTGCCTTTGACACGCCATTCCTCGTACGCGGTTGCCAGCGCGGTGATGTCCAGTTCGAGGTAGCCGCTGGATTTCGCGATGGCAACGTCCGCAATTTCGCCGCTCGGCAGGACGAGCAGCATCACCTCCACGGCGCCGCCGCGCCGCGCCATGGCCAACGACCGGGGGTACGGCGTTGCGGTCGTGTAGTCGGTTCGGAGTTCGGCGGGGGAATTTGTTTCCCCGGCGGGCGGCGGGGAATTTTTCGGCGGTCGGAATTCAACGACTTGCTCGCAATTTTCCTCCACGGGCTTTCCGCCGCGTTGCGCCGGTTTGAATTTCCAGCCGAGCACGCCGTACGCGGCCGACAAATCCAGTAAACCGCTGCCGCTGCCCGCGATGACCTTCGGCCCGACGACCCCGCCCTTACGATTCACCGTCAATTCCAATTTGACCACGCCGGTCAGGTGGTTGCTCTGCGCCCGCGCCGGATAATAAATGGGTCGCTTCTCGAGCAACTGCGCCGGGCGATAATCATCCGCCTCCGCCGGGGCGTTGGTGGCATCCGGGTTGGCGGGCGCAAGCCGGGGAGCGAAAAAGAAAACCGCGGCCGGCCACAACACCATCAGGGTTTTCCGGAAGCCGATCACAACTTGAGGTTAAATGCCGAAAGCCAATGCGTCCAGCACAGACAAAGCGTCCAGATCAGATCAACACGCTACGGGTTGAAGCCAAACAATGAGCGAAGGAAACCATGCGACTTCAAAGCCAGCCGGGTGTGATTAAAAACGGGTGAGGGGAATGGCGCTTAGTTAAGGGCATGTGTCGTTGATTTTTTCTGGGTGGCTTCGGCAATGATTTCCTGCCGGGGGCGCATCAACAAGGGAAAGTTTTTCGGCCTCCGTTTCCTCATGCGCGG
>SIBJ01000110.1 GCA_009695195.1 Pedosphaera sp. | reverse complement strand
TGACTGCCAGACAGCAGATGTGAAAATCCAGCGAGGAATGGAGTCGTTTGTTTCATGCGCCACTTTGAAACAACTCGCTCCAAGGATCCAGTTATATTCGCGTACAATTGCTGACGCGTTTTTCCTTATCTAAGCGCCATTCACGCCAGCCCGCTTTACGTCGGCAGACCGACTACCACGCTTTCCAATTCGTTCTTCGGCGGCCAGATCGACGAACCGGCCATTTACAATCGCGCCCTTTCGCCTGCTGAAATCATCGCGATCCGCAACGCCGGCGCCGCAGGGAAATGCAAAGTCCCGCCGTCAATCCTCGTTCAGCCGCTCAGCCAGCGCGTCACCATCGGCTCGAATGTCACCTTCAGCGCCACCGCCGCCGGCTCGCCGAAATTACGTTATCAATGGCTGCGTGACGGCCAAACGATTTCCGGCGCGACCAACTCCAGCTACAGCTTCATTGTGACCGCCCAGTCCATCACCAACTACTCCGTGCGCGTGACGAACCTCTTCGGCAGCGTCTTGAGTTCCAATGCCGCGCTCCGGATCAATCATGTTCCCTTCGCCATGGGCAGCAGCGCAACGGTCAACGAAGACGAAACGCTCTACCTCTTCCTCTTCGGTTCGGATCAGGATCCAACCGACCCGCTCAAAGCTTTCATCGTGACGCCGCCGACCCACGGCATGCTCGGCCCCCTCGTCCAGGCCTTTTCGCGGAATGGTCTCGTGGCCACCGTGGACTACACTCCGGCACCCGATTACAACGGGCCCGACTCGTTCTCCTTCAAGATCAACGACGGCTTGGTGGACTCGCCGACGGTGCCGATCAACATCGTGGTGCTTCCGGTCAACGACCCGCCGGTCGCGCTCTCGCAATCGGTCGCGCTGGACGAGGACACCACCGTCGCCATCACACTCGGCGCATCCGATGTGGACGGTGACTCGCTGGCGTTCGCCATGGGCTCACCCGCCCACGGCACGATCACCGGCGCGCCGCCCAACATGATCTACCGGCCCAACACAAATTATTTCGGTCCGGACAGTTTCACGTTCGTCGCCAGCGACGGGCAGACGAACTCCAACCTCGCCACCGTCAGCATCACTGTCCGCCCGGTGAACGACGCGCCATTCGCCAAGTTCACCGTCGGGCCGCTCACCGCGTTCCCCGATTTCACGAACCAGATCATCCTCGCTCCGCTCGGCAGCAACGCCGCCGTCGTGCTCGACGGCTCGGCGTCCTTCGACGTGGAGAACGATCCGCTGCAATTCTTCTGGTGGGAAGGCACGAACCATTTCGCCACCGGCATGATCGTCACCAACGACTTTCCGCCCGCAACGCACGACGTCACACTCATCGTCAGCGACGGCCAGGCCACGGGCACAAACTCGACCACGTTTGAAGTGCTGACGCCCGCGCAATCCGTCGGGCTGATCATCAGCTTGTTGGCGGACGCCGACCCGCCGGTAAAGAAAACGCAACCCCTGCTCGCGAGCCTGAACGCGGCAACGCGCGCCTTCGAGCGCGGCAACGCCACGGCCGCGCTCAACGAACTGAACGCCTTCCTGAACAAAGTCCGCGCGCAGATCGCGCCGGGGAATCCCGAACTGGCCGCGAAGCTCGCGCTCGCCGTCCAACAAATCCTGGATGCCAACGATCCGAACGCCGACAAGTCAACGGGCCGGGGCCGGAACATCTCCGCACCGTAGCGGCGTCTCGGCAGAGCGCCGCAAACTTCAGCAAAGGGAACACGGCAGAGGATGCGGCTTTCTGCCGAAAGCCGCTACGTTGCGTTCAGAGCTTCGAGATTTTTTCGAGGATGGCCGTGGTGGATTTCCCCGGCACGAACGGGATGATGACGATTTTCCCACCGGCAGATTCCACCGCGCGGCGTTCGTCCTGGTTCAACGTCTCCAGCGTGTAATCGCCGCCCTTCACATAGACATCCGGTTGCGCCGCGGCGAGAAATCGCGTGGCGGTCTTGTCCGCGAAGATGCACGCGCCGTCCACGCTGTCGAGCGCTGCGAGCACAGCGGCGCGGTCGCCCTCGGAGTTCAGCGGTCGCGTCGGCCCTTTCAACTGCCGCACCGATTCGTCGCCGTTGACACCGATCAACAGGGCGTCGCCCTGATTGCGCGCGCTTTCGAGATAAGTCACGTGCCCGAGGTGCAGCAGGTCGAAGCAGCCGTTGGTGACGACGAGTTTCTTCCCGCTCGCGCGCATCGCCGCGCGCCACGCCGGAAGTTTTTCCCACGTCACAATTTTTTCCCGGAAATTCACGCGCGGAGTTTGAAGCAACGACCGCCCGCTTGGCAACGAAGTTTCTCCTCGCGTCGCCGCCGCGCCGACCGCAATTTCATCCGATGCAAACGCTGCCCCACACCCGCTCCTGCTTCGTCTGCGGTGAAGCGAACCCGCTTGGCTTCAACCTGCGGTTTGTCACCGACGGCAGGATCGTGCACGCAAAGTTCACGCCGCGCGCCGAGCACGGCGGCTTCAAAGGCGTGGTGCATGGCGGCGCCATCGCCACCGTGCTGGATGAAATCATGGTCTGGGCCTGCGCGGTGCAGACCAAGAGTTTTGTTTTTTGCGCAGAGCTGAAGGTGCGTTATCTGAACCCGATGCCGCCGGGCGCGGAAGTGCGGCTCACGGGCGAACTCGCCGCGAATCGCAAAGGCCGGTTGTTCGAAGCAAAAGCCGCGGCGAAGGATGCCGACGGGCGGACGCTCGCGGAAGCCACCGGAAAATATCTGCCGATCAAAAACAGCCACGCCCGTGAATTCGCGGTGGATTTCGTCGGCGACGCGGCGTGGCTGCTCGGCGATGTGAAATCGCCGTGACCGTCACTTCACTTCCACGTTGATCGCGCGGCGGTCGAGGGTGCTGCCCTCGCTGCGCGCGAGATCCGCCAGCGATTTGTTGTAGTCCGCCAGCGCGCGGATTTCCTCCGAGCGCGCGGCGGTGAGGTCGCGTTGCAATTGCAGCACCACGAAGCTGGTGCTCTTGCCGTTCTGCAATTTCTTTTCCTCGGCGTCGAGCGCGGCCTCCGCGTAGCGTCGCGCCTCGTGGGTCGAGCCGACGCGTTCCAGGCTCACCCGCGCGCCGATCACGGCGTTGTCAATCTGCGTGAGGATGCCTTGCTCGGTTTTTTTCAACGCCAGGAGAATCTGCTCGTTCGCCAGCTTGCTGGCCTTGTAGCTATTGCGAGCCGCGCGATTGTTCAGCGGCACGGTGAGTCTGGCCCCGTAGGAATAGAACGGCTGGTTACCGCGCTCTAACTGATCGAAGCCCTGGCTGAACTCGGCGATGCCCGCGCCGCCCGCGCTGTGGCCGTAACTGCCCGTGAGATCGAGTTCGGGGAAAATCCGGTTGCGGTCATATTTCAATTGGATGCCCTGCCGCTCGGCGTCGAGCTTCGCCTGGATCAGTTCCGGTCGTTGCGTCAGCCCTTTGCCCCAACTGTCCTGCACGTTGAAAATCTGCGCCGGCGCCGCCATCGCCTCGGTCGGTTCCAATTCCACCTCGTGGATCTGGCGATAGTTGTCACTGAGCAGCGACTTGAGCGCGTTCTGCGACGCGGCCAGCACCTGCCGCGCGCTCAACACGTCCGAACGCCGGGCCGCCACCTGCGATTCGGATTGCTTCTCGTCGAGCGGCGCCAGCGTGCCCACTTCGACGCGCTTCTTGTTTTCCGACCGTAATTGATCGGCGAGTTGCAGGGCCTTCACCTGCACCTTCACGTTCTCGCGCGCCGCGATGAGGTCGTAATACGCCTTCTCCACGCTCGTCACCGTGTCCATCACGCGCCCGCGCAATCCCTGTTCCGAATACTTGAGCCGGTTCTTCGAGACCGCGATGCTGAACCGCGTGCCATCAATCAGGAAATTTTTCAACAAGGGTTGCGTCAGGTTGATGCCGATCGCGCCGCGCGCGTTGTCGAAGTTGTTCGTGGAAATCTGCCCGTAGGCTTCGCTGATGTTGCCGAACAAATCGTAAGTGGTGCCCCACGGCAACACGCCCCCCAACCCGGTGGTGAAGGAATCGCTGTCGCTGATCGAGGCCGGGCTGGGAAGTTTTGTGTTCGGATCCAGGCCGCCGCCGGACAGGCTGTAATTATGAGCCCCCGAAATGGAGAAGTTCGGATCCCATCCGGCGTATGATCCGCGCAGATTGTAGAGCGAAATCTGTGGCGTGATCCGCTCGATCTGCAAATCGAGGTTATGCGCCAGCGCCTCCTGGAGGCAGTCCTGCAAGGAAACGGCGCGCGTCTTCGCGGCGTCTTCCGCCTGGCTCGAAACCATCGCCAATCCCAAGACCAGAATCCATGACAACGTTTTCATCGGCACGCAGAGTGCGACATCCGGCCCGGTTCGTCAAACCCTGCGCGAGGTTTTCCATCTTGGACGTTCCGCCGCGTCACGTTACGTTTCCGGCGTGACCGCTTCGATCTTTCACT
This sequence comes from Pedosphaera sp., assembly GCA_009695195.1. Classification (GTDB taxonomy): domain Bacteria; phylum Verrucomicrobiota; class Verrucomicrobiia; order Limisphaerales; family JADLHS01; genus CAIKLQ01. The sequence continues at coordinate 8,213 of SIBJ01000110.1, read as the reverse complement.
CGCTCGCCGAAGCCGCGCGCGCCAACGAACCGGTCGCGCTCGGCATCATCACCGGCGTGAAAGGTTCCAGCCCGCAAAAACTCGGCGCGAAGGCGCTATTTTATCCCGACCGCAAAATCAAAGGCACACTTGGCGGCGGCTGTCTCGAAGCTGAGGCGCAACGGCTCGCGCTCCAATCCCTGCGGGACGGCAAGCCGCAGACCTTCGAACTCGTCCTCGATCACGATTTCGGTTGGGACGACGGCCTGATCTGCGGCGGAAAAGTTCTCGGCGTGATCCTGCCCAACGCACAGACCGCCGGCGAAAAATTCTGGAACGGACTCGCCGCGCGCGACGCAGAGAAATCGTGGGGCGTGAAACACGATTTAACGATTCAACGATTCAACGATTTAGCGCCAAGCGATTCCCACTCACCCGCTCACCCGCTCACCCGCTCACCTGCTGCCGATTGGCTGTTTCACGAAACCATCACCCCGCCGTGCGCCCTCTGGATCGCCGGCTCCGGCCACATCGCGCAGGCCGTCGCCCCGCTGGCGTTGCAACTGGATTTCGCCGTCACGATTTTCGACGACCGCCCCGAACTGGCGAACCACGAAATTTTCCCGCGTGACGTTGCGATCCGCACCGGCAACTGTGGCGAACTTTGCGCCGCGCCGTTCCCGACCGTGCCCACTTTCGGCCTCATCGTCACGCGCGGCCACAAGCACGACGCGCTCGTGCTGGAGACGTGGATTCACCGCCCGTTTCAATTCCTCGGCATGATCGGCAGCGCGCGAAAGGCACGAACGATTGCCGAGCATTTCGTCAAAAAGAAAATCGCGACGGCGGAAGAAGTCGCCCGCGTCGCCTGTCCGGTGGGAATCAAAATCCGTTCACAAAGCGTGATGGAGATCGCCGTGGACATCCTGGCGCAATACATAGACAAGCGGGCAGAAACACTTGGCGAAACTCAAACTTCGACGGCGAAACGGGAACTGGTCAGATGACGAGCGCGCTATAACCCTGGGGGCACGGGGATCACCGTGTCACCTTCGGCAACCTTTCCGCTTCCCCACCCGGGCAGAATGTTTGCGATGCACTGATTGTCTTCAACCGACTTGATTCTAAGCTTCGCGACAACCTCGCCACCGCGCGTAACCAGCAATTCCGCGTACGGCAGAATGCCCTGGTTCTCGCCTGCATTCAGAACGACAAACTGCCACTTAGGATCGAGCACCGTGACCTTCCCGGTAAAATTCACTGGCGCATTGGGAGCTTTCCACTCGGTGCGTGGGCCGAGCCCATCTCGGTCAATGACGCTGGTCAGTCGCTGAAGTTTTCTGGACAAAAATTTGTTCTCTGCAACGGCTCCATCAAAATCGTCTCGAAGCTTTCTGATCTGAACCGACGCTTTCTCCGATTGCGAACGCAACGCCGCTTCGGAGACACTTTGAAATTCAGACAACTCTCTTTTGACTTCCGCAAGCTCGCTCGCAGAAACAGCCGCTCGGTCAGTTGCCTCTTTGTATTTCGCCGTGGCCGTTTCCAAATCAGCGCGGGTTTTCTGAAGAACCGTTTGTGTTTCGGCTGCTATTGCTTTGCCCTTGGCGAGTTCGCCTTCCCGATCCTGCCGAAGTTTGGTTTCGGCAGCAAGCTGTTGCCGTAGTTGCACAGTTTGCCTTTGAATCCGATAGCTTAGGCCGCAAATGGTAATGCAAGCGATGATTGCGATTAGGAGAGCAACTCGGGTTAGCATACGATGCCTTTTCTGTTGGCGTTATCTGTTAAAATCATCGGCCCCTGCCACGTGAATGTCAACCACGCGCTCGGACAAAAAAATCAAGGCGTGGCGACAGCGGGTTCGGAAGTTGGAGCTTGAAGTTTCTCTGGAGCTTGGATGTTGGTGCTTGGATGTTTTCGTTTTTGAATCGCCATCCAAATCGCCTCGCATGTCGCAGGCGATGCGAGCGCGACTTCGCCCTTGCCCGAACCGAACGCCGCCACCGCATCACGAATCGCTTCGCGCACGGAGATGGCGAGCATCAGCGGTGGTTCCCCGACGGCTTTGCTACCATGGACCACGGTTTTCTGCGTCGCGTTCTGGAGCAGCGTCACGTTGAAAACTTCCGGCGTGTCCCCGACCGACGGGATTTTGTAAGTGTCCGGCGAGTGTGTGAGCAATCGGCCTTGGTCATCCCACTTGAGTTCTTCCGCCGTGAGCCAGCCCATGCCTTGCACAAAGCCGCCTTCGATCTGGCCGCGATTGATGCCTTCGTTCACCGAATCGCCGACATCGTGCAAAATGTCCACGCGCAACACGCGATGCATCCCGGTGAAGCCGTCCACTTCGACCTCCGTCACCGCCGCGCCGTTGGCGAAATAATGAAACGGCTTGCCGCGTCCCGCCACGCGATCCCAATGGATCCCCGGCGTGGCGTAATATCCGTTGGCCGACAAGCTCACGCGCGAGTGGTAGGCCTTCTGAACAACTTCGGCGAAGGTAATTTTCACCCCCGGCGCGTCGCGATGGAACACAAGGCCGTCGGAAAATTGGATTTCCGAATCGGCAATCGGCAATCGGCAATCGGCAATTAGTTTGCGCCTCGTCACCTCGTCTCCTACAAGTTTCACGGCGACCGGCGCCAACCTCGCCCGCAAAATCTCGCAGGCATTCCTCGCCGCCGCACCGTTCAAGTCCGTCCCCGCCGACGCCGCCGTCGCGGACGTATTCGGAACTTTATCCGTGCTCGTCGGCATCACGCGGATATTTTCCAACTTCACGCCGAGTTCCTTCGCGGCGATGGTCGCGACGTTCGTGTGCAAGCCCTGCCCCATCTCCGTGCCGCCGTGATTCACCTGCACCGTGCCGTCCTGATAAATCAACACGAGCGCGCCGGCCTGATTGAGATGCGTGACGGTGAAGCTGATGCCGAACTTCACCGGCGTGATGGCGAGGCCGCGCTTCGCGTGCGGATGCGCCGCGTTCCACTCCGCGATTTCCCCGCGCCGCTTTTCCAACTCCGCCGACTTTTTCAACTCCTGCCAGATCGTTTGAATCCGGTTGTCCTCGATGAGTTGCCCATAATGCGTCGTATTCGTCTCATCCGTCCCACGGTAGAGATTCCGCTCGCGCACGACCTCTGGCGCCAACCCCAACCGCCGCGCCACGCGATCCAGAATTTCTTCAATCACCAGCATCCCCTGCGGCCCGCCGAAACCGCGGAACGCCGTGTTTGAGGAAAGGTTCGTCTTCGCCACCTGTCCGCGGAACTCCACCGCCGGTATGTAGTAGCAGTTGTCCAGATGAAACAGCGCGCGGTCGGTCACCGCCTGCGAGAGATCAAGCGACCAACCGCCGTTGGACCACAGGTGCGCCTTCACCGCGAGCAACTCGCCTCGTTCGTTGAAGCCGACATGAAACTTCGCGAGAAACGGATGCCGATGGCCGGTGATCGCCATGTCTTGATCCCGATTCCACCGCACGCGCACCGGTCGCCCGGTGTGATGCGCCGCGAGCGCCGCCAGCGCCGCGGGTGTGGCGGCCTGCGTTTCCTTCCCGCCGAAACCGCCGCCCATGCGCGGGCATTCCACGACGATTTTGTTGATCGGTTGATGCAGAACGTGCGCGACGACCATCTGCACTTCGGACGGATGCTGCGTGGACGAACAGACGAACATCGAGCCGTCCTCGCCGCGCTCGGCCCACGCGGCGTTCGTTTCGAGATAGAAATGTTCCTGCCCGCCGAACTCGAATTCGCCTTCGAACTTCTGCGGCGCGGCGGCGAAACTTTTCTCCGCGTCGCCGCGACGGATGAAGTTCGGCTCGTTGTGAAAACTTCCCTTGGCCACCGCATCACGCAACGTCAGCACCGGCGGCAGCGGCTCGTATTCAACGAGGACTTTCTCCGCCGCCGCGCGACAAGCCTCCTGCGATTCGCCGACGACCAGCGCGACGATGTGGCCGTGATATGAAACCTCCTTGTCGGCGAGCAGGATTTCGTCCTGCTTCACCGCGCCGACGTCGTTCCGACCGGGCACGTCCTCGGCAAGCAGCACGGCTTTGATGCCGGGCATCTGCCGCGCGGCGGCGGCGTCGCGACGGAGAATTTTCGCCCGTGCGTGCGGCGAGCAAACCGGCCAGACTTCGAGAAAGTTTTTCCCGGCCGGATAATCGTCCACGTAGATGGCTTCGCCGGTGACGTGCTTGTGCGCGCTCTCGTGCGGTGGTGTGAGGAGCGCGGACTTCAGGCCGCTTCGACGTTCGAGTGGTGAAGCGGCGTGAACGCCGCGCTCCGTTTCGCCCGCAAAAAACTTCTCCAGCAAACTCGCGATCAAGCCGTTGCGATATTCCGCCGACCCACGCACGTCCGAGATCGGCGTGAACTCGGCGCGCAGAATCGGCAAAACTTCCCGGAGCGTTTCCCCGCTCCAAATTTTTCCGATCAACGCCGCCTCGCTTTTCTTCGCCCGCGCCGGCATCGCCGCCACGCCGCCGAACGCCAGCCGCGCGTGCCGGACAATTTTTTGTTTGTCCACGTCCAACGTGAAACACCCCGCCACCGTGCTGATGTCCATCTCGCGACGCTTGGAAACCTTGAACCATTCCGTCCGCCGCGTCAGCCCCGGCTGCGAAACGCCGCGCGGGATGACGATCGCCTTCAAAATCTCGAACGGCTGGAGCGCGGTCTTGCGATAGGCGACAAAAAAATCCACGATCGGCAACACACGTTCGCCATCGCGCGAGGCCATCACCACCGAAGCATCGAGCGCGAGCAGAACCGGCGCGCTGTCGCCGATGGGCGAAGCGGTGACGAGGTTGCCGCCCATCGTGGCGCGATTGCGAATCTGCCGCGAGCCGAACACGCGCAACATGTCGCCCAGCGCGGGGAATTCCGCGCCAAGTTTGTCTTCGATTTCGGTGAGAGTGACCGCCGCACCGATGCGCCACTCGGCGTCCGTGGCTCTGATCTCCTTCAACTCCGCGACGGCTTCGACGGAAATGAGCGTCGGAAATTTTTTGTATCGCTTCGTGATGTCGAGCCCCAGTTCGGTAGCGCCCGCGATGAGCCGGGCGTCGGGATGTTGCCGCAGCAAGGCCAGCAATCCCGCCAGCGTGGACGGGCGGAAGAATTTTTCACTGCCGGATTCGTACCGCACGGCGGCGAGCGTCGCATCCGCGAGCTTCAGACGTTCGGCGAAAGCGTCTTCGCCATTTTTAATGTGCCGTTCGGCGAACGCCTCAATCGCCGCGTCACGAATCGGCCGGTAGCCAGTGCAACGACAGAGATTCCCAGAAAGCTGATCATCAAGATCGTCCGGGGTGTGAAGGTCGTCACGGTAGTAGCCTTCAAACATCGAGCAAATGAAACCGGGCGTGCAATAGCCGCATTGCGAGCCGAGGCACTCGACCATTTTCTGCTGGACCGGATGCAGGTCGGCAAGTGCGGAGTGGGAAGTTCGGAGTGCGGAATTGGCGATACCTTCGACGCTCACGATTTCACGTCCGGCCACCAGACAGACGGGCATCAAGCAACTGTTCACCGAGCGGTAAGCGGGTTTGCCGTCCGCATCGCGTTCGATGATGGCGACGGAGCACGCGCCGCAATCACCCTCGGCGCAACCTTCCTTCGAGCCGGTGAGGCCGCTGGCGCGGAGAAATTCCAGCAGCGTCGTGTTGGGCGAAACGTCTTGCAGAGTGACGACGCGTCCGTTCAAAAGAAATTGTAGCGCAGCGGACATAGGTCTCGCGGGGAGAATACCCAACGCCCGTTGGCCCGCAAGCCCTAGCCCGCCCGCGCCCGCCCGGCTTTGAATCGCGGCGGCGAAATTCATCGTTGCTTTTCAATCGGCGCGCGGGCAAGTTTTCGGCCCTTGGTTCGGGGCGTAGCGTAGCCTGGCTAGCGCGCTTGTTTCGGGTACAAGAGGTCGCGAGTTCGAATCTCGCCGCCCCGACCATTTTTCCAATTTTGGATTTTTATTTGCAACCCGCCCGCAACCATTTCAATACCAGTTCGCCGGTGATTTCGGGAGACCTGCTTTACGAACTGCCCTCAATTGTCGAGCGGCTGGACCTCACGCAGCTTTTTCAGAAGGCGCAACCACTCGAAGTCGAACTCGGCTGCGGCGACGCGTCGTTCATCGCCGAGTACGCGAAGCAACATCCGGAAAAGAACTTCATCGGCGTCGAGCGATTGCTCGGCCGCATCCGCAAGCTGGATAAAAAAGGCCGCCGCCTCGCGCTGGCAAACCTGCGCGGCGTGCGCATCGAGAACGCCTACTTCCTCGAATGGCTGCTGCCGGCGCACTCGGCGGGTGCCATCCACGTTTATTTCCCCGATCCGTGGCCGAAGCTCAAACACCGTCGCCACCGCATGATCAACGAGGGTTTTCCGGCACTGGCGCACGCGGCGCTGGTTCGCGGCGGGCGCGTGTTCCTGCGCACGGACCACGAAGAATATTTTGAGCAGATGCAAACCGTCTTCGCCGCCAGCCGGCAATTCAAGCCGGCGGAAACGCCAACGGAACTGGCCGAAGTGTTGACGGATTTCGAACGGGATTTTCTGGCGGAAGGAATCCAGACCCGCCGCGCGGCCTACGAAGCGGTTTGATTTTTCCCCAGCAGCGGATCGAGCACTTGGTGCTGGACGCTGAAAAAGTTTTTCAACTCCTCGATCTTCTTCCGCGCCGCATCGTCCACGAACGGTTCGCCCTCGCGAATCGCGGCGATCATCAGATTCTTCGGCGTGTGCTCGCTGGCGACGAACTCCAAGATTTTCGTGCGATAGCCCGCCCATTCGAGGAACAGCGCGCGCAAGCCGTCCGTCGCCCACTCCGCCATCCGCTCTTCCATCAAACCGTGGCGCAGCACGGCGGCGAGCGGTTCGGGTTTGCCAAGTTGTGGGCGCAATTCTTTGTGGCAGCACGGCGCCACGACGATCAACTTCGCGCCCAACTCGATGCCGCGACGAATGGCGTCATCCGTCGCTGTGTTGCACGCGTGCAAAGCGATGAGCGCATCAACCGGCGGGAGTTTCACCGACTGGATTTCGCCGCGAACGAATTCGAGTCCGTCGGCCTTGATCTGTCTCGCGAGCTTGTTCGTCGTGGAAACCAAATCCGCTCGCGTCTCGACGCCGATCACGCGCACGGGTTGTTTCCAAACGCGCGAAAACAAATGCCACAGCCCGAACGTGAGGTAGCCCTTGCCGCAACCCATATCCACGAGTTGGAGCGCCGAACTCCGATTCGGCGCGTTGGTTTGAGAACATCCAACCTCCAACATCGAACACCCAACCTCCATTGCGCCTCGTTCGGGCGTTGGTGTTACCATTGGGCGTTGGATGTTGGATGTTGGATGTTGGATGTTTTTTTCCATCCACCCACACTCCTTCGCGAGGTGCGAAAAGATTTCGAGGTAATGATTGATCTGCCGATGCTTGTCGGCCATCGAGACTCGCAGTTTTCCCTCGCGGTCGAGAACGTCGAGGCCTTGCAACCAGTCGCGCGCCGAATCGTCGAGCAACCCGGCGCGTTTCCGGTCGTGCTCGGGCGATGGCGTTTTCTTCGCCGACGGCTGGTGATCAATCAGCCGCGCCACGCCCGCTTCGTTGGAGATGAACTGCCAGTCGCGCTGCGTGGTGCAGACGAGCGCGCTGCGAAAATGCGTTCCGAGTTGCGCGCGCAACCAGCTCACCGCGTCGCTCTTGGGCAGGTTCTTGGTGACGTCACGGGTTGGATAACGCAGCGTGAGCGAAAGATGCGGCACGCCTTTCAGCATCACGAAGCGGCCGAGGACTTTTTCCGGCGCATCCACCACCTCAACCGGCGACGACAAAGCCAGCCGCGCGAAAGTCCCGCGCGCGAGGCTTTCCGCAAACTTGGCGCAGATTAATTCAACGGGTTCGGTGTTCGACATTGGCGGCGAGAGTATGCCGGCAACGGCCGGCGGACGCGAGTTCAACCTGCACCCGCCGGCGCCGGTGGGTGCGATTAAAGGCGGGTGAGGGTGAGCGGGTGCTGGCGGTATTTTTGGACTGCGGTGGCAAGTCGGACGCGACACCGCTTTCGAGCGCACGGGGCGGGTTGCTCATTTCCCTCGCCGTCGCCGGTGCCAAAGCGGTGTCGCGTCCGACTTGCCACCGCAGTCCATAATGCCCTCACCCGTGAATGGCGCTTAGTTAAGGGCATGTGTCGTTGATTTTTTCTGGGTGGCTTCGGCAATGATTTCCTGCCGG
>SIBJ01000109.1 GCA_009695195.1 Pedosphaera sp. | reverse complement strand
GATGTGAAAATCCAGCGAGGAATGGAGTCGTTTGTTTCATGCGCCACTTTGAAACAACTCGCTCCAAGGATCCAGTTATATTCGCGTACAATTGCTGACGCGTTTTTCCTTATCTAAGCGCCATTCCCCTCACCCGTTTTTAATCACACACGTTCCTCCTCGTTCTCGTCCTCGAAAAACTTGGAAGGAAATCGAGGAGGAGGACGAGAACGAGGAGGAGGACGACATCTCAAAGATAAAGCTGATTGTTGCGGATGAACCCGGCCACGGCGGACGGGACGAGCGGCTCGATGGGCAAACCCGCCTTCACCCGCGCGCGGATCTGCGACGACGACACTCCGAGCGGAAAACCCTTGAGCATCCGACCGCGAAACGGCGCGGGGAATGTGACTTCCGCTTCGCCGGGGCGCGGAATCGCCACGAACTCCGCCAGCCGCGACAATTCACCGGCTTCGCGCCACTGGTTGAGGGTTGCCACGTTGTCCGCGCCGATCAGCCAGAACAATTCCGCGCCCGGAAATCGCCGCGCGTAATCGCGCACCGTTTCAATCGTGAATGACTCCCCGCCGCGGCGCAGTTCCTGTTCGTCCACTTCGCAATGCGGCTGGCCCGCGAGAGCGAGCCGCAGCATCGCCGTGCGCCACGCGTCCGGCGCCGGTTCGCATTCCGGCTTGAAGGGCGAACGCGCCGCCGGGATGAAGAACAGCCGGTCCAAAGCCAGCTCCTCCCGCGCCGCCTGCGCCACGAGCAGATGGCCGAGGTGGACCGGATCGAACGAGCCGCCGAATAAACCCAGTTTCATGTTCCAGGTTGAAAGTTGCAGGTTGCAAGTTGTCGTCGTCGAAGTTTGAACCTGCAACCTTCAACCTGCAACCTGTAACCGCTCAACAGCACCGCCGCACGCCGGTGAAACGTTTTTCAGTCGTCTCCACGTAGATTTGCTCCGGGGATTTCGCGGGCGCGTCGCATTTACATTCGTGCGCTTCGGTCTGTTGCGCGCGGGCGAGTTGGGTTTCGCCGGACAATTCCTTCGCGAGCGCGAGCGTCAACGCCGCGGTGCCCGCCGCGCCGGCAAATTTTCCGCCGCCTTCCGCCACCGCGTAATCCGGCAGCCAGACCGGTTCCGTCTCGCGCAGCACGGCGGGTTTGCGCCGCGATAAAAGCAAAATCCACTCGCGCACACTGAGCAACACGATTACGGAAACAAGGATCAGAAAAGCGATGGCTACGAAAGCATCAAGCCACAGATTGAATTTCTGTTTTCTCAATTGGGTGATCTCTTTGTTCTCGGCTGGCGACTCTGAGGTTGCTGAACCTGACAACGCCGCTTCAAGCATCGCTCGCTTTATCTCCGCTGCATTTGCACCGGAGATAAAACCGATTCTTGGGTCGGAATGCCAGATCTTCTGCACGCCCGCCGTAAACGTGACCGAGAGCAACCACACCAACGGCACGAGCGTGACCAGTGCGAGCCACGGCGCTCCAATCGCCATCTTCAGAATAATCGTCGTCGCCAGACACAGCGCGATGGCCGCGAGCATTTGATTCGCGATGCCGAACAACGGCCAGAGCGAATTGATCCCGCCGAGCGGATCGCGCACGCCTTGAATCAAAAAAATTCCCCAGCCCGCGACCATCAAGCCGCTCGCCAGCAGATTCGGGCCGAGCGCCTTCGTGTTGCCGAGCGGTTTCCAGATGCCGCCGAGAAAATCCTGAAGGATGTAGCGCCCCACGCGCGTGCCGGCGTCAAGCGTCGTGAGGATGAACAGCGCCTCGAACATGATCGCGAAGTGATACCACAGGTCGAGCCAACGACCGTTCACGGCTTTGGAAAAAATCTGCGCCATCCCGACCGCCAGCGTCGCCGCGCCGCCGGTGCGACCGAACAACGTGTGTTCGCCCATGCTCTTCGCCAGCGTGTCCATGTGCTCCACTGTCACGGGGAAGCCGAGCGCCGCGACCTTTGCCGCCGTTACCGCCGCTTCACCCTTCACGTTCATCGAGAAATAAACGCCCGGTTCCATCGTGCAGGCGGCGATGATCGCCATGATGGCCACGAGCGATTCGAGACACATCGCGCCGTAGCCAATCGGACGCGCGTAGCTCTCGCGGGTGATGATCTTCGGCGTCGTCCCGCTGGCTATCAGCGTGTGGAAACCGGAGATCGCCCCGCACGCAATCGTGATGAAGCAGAAAGGAAACAATTTTCCGGCGACGACCAGGCCCGAGCCGTCCACGAATTTGGTTAGCGCGGGCATTTGCAAATTCGGCAGCACGCAGAAAATTCCCAGCGCCAGCGCGAAGATCGTGCCGAGTTTCATGAACGTGCTCAGGTAATCGCGCGGCGCGAGCAGCAGCCACACCGGCAGCACGCTCGCCGCGAGGCCGTAGAGGATGATGGCCCACGCGAGGGAGATGTCCTTCAACCCGAAAACCTGCGACCACGTAGCGTTTTCGTAAACGAGTTTTCCACCCCACACCGCAAGCAGCAGCAGCACGACGCCGATGGTGGAGGCTTCCAGCACTTTGCCGATGCGCCAGTAGCGCATGTATCCGCCCATGAACATCGCGATGGGAATCGTCGCGCTCACCGTGAACACGCCCCACGGGCTTTCCGCGAGCGCCTTCACCACGACGAGCGCGAGCACGGCGAGCAAGATCACCATGATGGCGAGAATGGCGACGAGCGCGATCAAGCCCGCCGTCGTGTTCAATTCCTCCTTCACCATCTGCCCGAGCGATTTGCCGCCGCGCCGGATCGAAGCGAACAGGATCACGAAATCCTGCACCGCGCCGCCGAGCACCACGCCGATGAGAATCCAAAGTGTTCCCGGCAGATAACCGAATTGCGCCGCGAGCACGGGTCCGACGAGCGGCCCCGGCCCGGAGATCGCCGCGAAGTGATGGCCGAAGACGATCCACTTGTTCGTCTTCACGAAATCCTTGCCGTCGTCATGGACTTCGCAGGGCGTGGCGCGACGGTCGTCGAGCGCCAGCACGCGCGCGGCGATCCACTTCGAGTAAAACCGGTAACCGATGACGTAGGTGCAAAGCGCCGCGATGAGAATGTAAACCGAGTTGAGCTGCTCGCCGCGATGCAGCGCGAGCGTCACATATGCCCACGCGCCCAGCAGGGCGACCAAAAACCAAGCCAACGAAGACAGCGTTTTGCTCATGGACGCGCAGAGACTTCGCTATTTTTCCCGGCAGAATCAAGACAAACCGGGGTGGTTGAATCAACACGCCTGGGCGGCAGTGCTCCCGGATTATTTCTTCATCAACTCCAATACCGTCACGGTCATGTGCTGCTTTGCGCCAACGACCAACCGGCGGCCAATTGTCTGCGTGCGGTCGGCAAGCACGCCGCGGTTGGCCGCGTCGCCGTCGCATAAAACCGCTCCACGTTTCGCGCCGGATACGCATCGGTGAGGCGCTGATTGAACTCGCGCTCCGGAATGAGCGCGTTCGTTATCTCACGGGCACCGATATCTGGTAAAAGCGCTGCGCGTAGTTTGTGGCTTGCAGGTCGGTGAATTGGAACAGGCCGGAGCCGGGCGGGTTTTCGGCGGCGGAACCTAGGTTCGACCAGCCATTCCGGGGCAGGGCCACGTTGGTGGCGGCGAGGACGGTGTGGGCGGGGCCGCTGAAGCTGGTGATTGCAAGCTGGACCGTTCCGTTGGCCAAGCGCGTCAGGTTCGCCAGCGGTATGGCGACATTGAAAACGCCCTCGACCGCGCCGATTTCGGGCGCGGGGCCGCGCTGGCGGGGAAAGCCGCGTTGGTCGTTCGTAAAGGTGGTCGCGGCGCCGGCGTCGATGGCGGGCGAGCCGGCCATCGGCGGCTGAGTCTTCGTGGGACCGCCGTAGTAGCCGAGCGGGGCGAGGAGCGGGTTGCCATTGGCGATGTTGTTGCCGGTGGCCGTAAACGTACCAAAGAACTCGCTGGGAATATTCCCGGCCACAATGGAATTGAAGAGCGTGAGCACGTTGCTCTGGTAGATACCGCCGGCCACCGCGCTGCCGGGTGCGCCGACGCCGAAGTCGCCGAAGCCGCCGGGACCGCCAGCGACCGAATTCGAGGACAATGTGCTCTGGCGCATCGTCAAGGTTCCCGTGTTGTAGCCGCCGCCGCCGCTGCCGTTGCCGCCAGTGCCGCCGTAACTCCGGCTGCAGTAGGAGTGGACGCAACTGAGGCCGCCGAGGCCGCCGGGGCCGCCTCTAGCCGAATTTCCAGACAACGTGCTCTGGTCCATCGTCAAGTTACCCGCGTTGAAAATGCTGCCCCCGTTGCCGGTGCCGCCAGTACCGCCAGTGCCGCCGGTACCGTCCCCGTTTGGTCCGCCCTCGCCGCCGGAACCGCCAGCGGCCAGATTTGCACTCAGAGTGCTTCGGTCCACCGTCAAGGGGCCTGCGTTGTAAATGCCACCGCCGGCACCGTTGCCGCCGACACCGCCTGAACCGGGAGGGTAGCTGTAGCGGCCCATGTAGCCGGAACCACCAGCGGCCGAATTTGCAGACAAGGTGCATTGATTCACCGTCAACATGCCTGCGTTGTAGATGCCGCCGCCGTAGCCGTTGACGCCTTCACCGCCCGTGGCCGAATTTCCGGACAAGGTGCTTTGATTCATCATCATGGTGTCCGCGTTGAAGATACCGCCGCCATAGCCGTTACCGGGGCCCGCGGCCAAATTTCCGGACGAAGTACTTTGGTTCATAGTCAAGTTGCCCGCGTTGAAAATGCTGCCGCCGGTGCCACTGCCGCCAGTACCTCCAGCTCCACTGCCAATGCCGGCATAACCGCCAAAGGCCCAATTTACAGACAAGGTGCTGTGGTTCATTGTCAAGTCGCCCGCGTTGAAAATGCTGCCGCCGTTGCCGCTGCCGCCGTTGCCGGAACCGCTACTGCCGCCATAACCGCCCCAGGCCGAATTTCCGGACAAGGTGCTTTGGTTCATTGTCAAGGTGCCCGCGTTGAAAATGCTGCCGCCGTTGCCGCTGCTGCCATAACTGCCCGTGGCCGAATTTCCGGACAAGGTGCTCTGGTTCACTGTCAAGCTTCCCGTGTTATAGATGCCGCCGCCGGAGCCGTTGCCGCCATTCGTGCCGATGATGCCAGCGGCGCGATTTCCGACCAAGGTGGTCTGGTTCAGGGTCAAATTGCCCGCGTTGTGGATTCCGCCGCCTTCAGCGTTGTAGCCGTTCGTGATTGTCAGTGCGCTCAGCACCACGGTTGCATTGCTCGGCACTTTGAATATCCGGCTGGCGCCATTGCCATTGATTTGAAGGCTGACGAACAGCGCCGACGCGTCAATGGCCAGGTTTTTGTTCAGCAGCAGTTCGCCGTTGGTGAGCAGGATGGTCGAGCCGGAAAGGTTCGTGGCAAAGGTGATGGTGTCGTCGGCAGCGGCATCCGCGATGACCTGACGCAAAGAGCCCGACCCGTTGTCGTTAGTGTTGGCGACCATAACAGCCGCGGCCGGGGCGGCAGCGACGAGTAAGGCGAGCAGGGATGTGAGGAGACTACAGCCGCGGGGCGCGCGGGAACGCACGAGCCGCTTGTTAACAAAAACGATGGCTGACGTCCGCATTGGGGACATGCCGGGCAACTCGCGCATTTGAATCAATTTGTCAAGAGGTCTTACCTTTGGGAGAACACCATTTTGTGATGCGCCCGGAGGATAATGCCCGCGTAAATCGTAAATTGTTTCATTTCCCCATCAGTTCCAGCACCGCCGCCGTCATCGCGTTGATGCCGGTCTTGATCGTGGGCTCGGGGTCCGGCGCCCAGAAAGGCGAATGCAGTGAGGGCAATGATTTGCCCGTGCGCTTCGCTTCCGCGAAAGCTTCCTGCTGCACGCCGCCGACATCGAACATGCAAATGGGAATCTTATCCCCGGTGCGGCCGTACTCCGAAAAGTCTTCGCCGCCCATCGTCGGTGGTACCGCGATCACATTGGTTTCACCGAGCAGCCCGCGGAAGACGGCGGCCAGTCGTTCCGTGAGTTTGGGGTCGTTGTAGGTGGCGGGTGTGTATTCGCCTTCTACGTCCACGATGGGCAGGAGTTCTTCCGGCAAGCCGGCCGCGATGCCATGACCGCGCGCGATGCGTTTGATGGCATTGAGCAACTGGGCGCGGACTTCGTCGGCGTAACTGCGCACGGTGATCTGGAGTTTCACCTCATCGGAAATGATGTTGTGCTTCGTGCCGCCGTGGATCGAGCCGACTGTGACCACGCCGGGAACGCCGGGTTTCAGTTCGCGGCTGACGATGGTTTGCAGCGCGAGGACGATTTGGGACGCGAGCACGATGGGATCCTTGGTCCGGTCGGGATGCGCGCCGTGGCCGCCGACACCGCGCACGGTGATGTCCACCGAATCCACATTCGCCATCGCAAAGCCGGAGGTGTAGCCGATGGTGCCCGTCGCCAGGCTTGAGTCATCGTGCAGCGCGATGCAGAAATCCGGTTTCGGAAAGCGGGTGAACAAACCGTCCTTCAACATGGCCTTCGCGCCGCCGCCGCGTTCCTCGGCTGGCTGGCCGATCAAGATCAACGTGCCGTGCCATTGATTCTTGAATTGAGCGAGCACGCGCGCGGTGCCGACCAAAGCCGTCATGTGCATGTCGTGGCCGCACGCGTGCATGACCGGCACGTCCTTGCCGGCATCATCCTTCGTCATCACTTTGCTCGCGTAGGGCAACCCGGTTTGTTCTTTCACCGGCAACGCGTCGAGGTCGCTGCGCACGAGCACCGTTGGGCCGCTGCCGTTTTTCAAGACCGCCACGACGCCGAACTTGCCCACGCCCGTCGTGACCTCGAAGCCGGCGCGTTTCAATTCCTCCGCGACGCGCGCGGAAGTTTTTTCTTCGTGGAAGGAAAGCTCCGGGTTCGCGTGGAGATGTTTGTAGAGTTCGAAGAGGTTCGGGTACTCGGCGTTGACGCGGTCGCGGATCGCTTCTTTGGAATCCTGCGCGTTGGTGCAGATGGCAACGGCCAGACCGAGGGTGAGGAGAATTCGGGTTTGCATGGCGGAATGATGGCAAGCCGAAACGAAAAATTCAATCCGCGTTCAATAATGTGCCCGCGACCTCGACCCATTCGACGCGTCGGTTCCGCGCTAGCGTCTTGGAGTGCGGTGGGTGAGGGGTGAGGGCACACACCGCTTTCGGGTTTGGGGAACATCGAACATCCAACATCCAACATCGAACGAAGCCAAAGCGGTGTCAGCCCCGTTCCCCGCCAGCCACCGCACTCCATGACGCTGGCGCGCGTGCCGGGTGGCTGAACGTCGGGCGACGCCGCAGGTTCAAGTTTGCTGCGTCTCCGAATTATCTTCGGTTTCCACGAACGGCGGGATGGGGCAGTCGAGCGAGTCGGCGATGGCGCGGAGCAATTCGGCTTCGCGTTCCTGGATCACGCCGTCCGCGCCGACGATGCGGACGCTGGCTTCGAGCAAATTGCGTTTGATCTGCGGGACGGCGAGCGCGAGGCGATTGAGCGCGGCGTCAATCTGCGCAAGGCCGCATTGCTCGCGCGGCAGCAATGTGAGTCCGCCTTCCTGCGCGCGGAGATAGGGCGCGCCGGTTTGAAATGCCTTGGCCACTTCGGCGTCGTCCGCGCTGCTCGTGTTCGCCAGCGCGGAGAACAACATCGCGGCGTCCGGCAACAGCGGTTTGAGCGTGTAAAACTGCGCGACCGGCGGGCGTCGCGGAGTGAAATGCGCCGCGAGATTGCGCTGGAGAATTTTTTGCAGCACGAACTCGAAGAGATCAATCTGCCCGTCGCTTTCGACGAGCCATTTCAAGGTGCGGGTGAACTCGGGATATTCGCGCGGCGGCATCTGGCGCAACGCGGGCACGACGAGATTGACGAGCGGCAAGCGCACGCGCGTGGCGATCGGCGTCACGTCCGGCAGCAGCGCGACCACGCGGGCGCGGATGTTTTCACCGCCCTGTTTCGCCAATCCGTCGAGTTGCGAAGCGCGCATGGTTTCGTCCTCGCTCAGCAGCAGCGCGTAAATCAGGGCCGCGGCGCCGGCGGGATCGCGCGTGGCGGCGGTGATGTTTTCCGGAAACGAATTGCGCATCTCCTCGGCATAGCGCAAATGCAGCGGCGTGGGCTGGCCGAGACTGGGCAGGACGGTCTGCGCTCGGACAACTGTGGCGGCGGGTCGCCGCCCGGCAAAAGCTGAAAGCTGAAATTGGGAAAGCTGAAATTCCGAACCCGTTTCAGCTTTCAGCTTTCTGCTTTCCTCATTTGCTTCGATGGCGGCGGCCTTCGGAAATTTTCCGTCCCACGTCGGATCAATCGCGCGGATGCGGGCTTCGAGCGGCGGATGCGTGGCGAACGCTTCAAAGAGCGAACTGCTCATGCCGTTGCCGAAAAACATGTGGCACGCGTCGGCGGCGTGTTCGGATTCCATCTTTGAACCGACGGCGCCGATTTTTTGCAGCGCGTGTGAAAGGCCGCCGGGATTGCGGGTGAACTGGACGGAGGAAGCGTCCGCGAGAAATTCGCGCTGTCGGCTCACGGCGGCTTGAATCAGCCGGCCAAAGAAAACGCCGAGGCCGCCGATGACGATGAGTGCGAGACCGAGCAAGGGCAGGGGATTCTTGCGTCCGCGCGTGCGCAGGAGAATCCGCCCGATGGTCGCGAGGCAGATGATGCCGAAGATGATGCCCATGAGCCGGAGATTGAGCCGCATGTCGCCGTTGAGGATGTGGCTGAACTCGTGGCCGATGACGCCTTGCAGTTCGTCGCGGTTGAGCGTTTCGATGCAACCGCGCGTGACGGCGACGGCGGCGTCGCTGGGCGCGTGGCCGGCGGCGAAGGCGTTGATGCCGCTCTCGCCGTCCATGACGTAAACCTTTGGCATCGGCACGCCGGAGGCGATGGACATTTCTTCGACGATGTTGAGGAGCTTGCGTTCGAGCGGCTTCGCGCTGCCGGGCTCAATGAGCCTGCCGCCGAGCGATTCTGCCACCACGCTTCCGCCGCCGGAGAGCGCGGAGATTTGATACGCGCTGCCGCAGACGATGACGGCGAGCGTGCCCATTGCGGAGTAGAAAAAGATGTCGCTGTTCCAGAGCGCGAGTTCCACAGCGCGACCTTGGTGGTGGTAGCCGGCTGCGCCGGCGAAGATCAGCACGCACGCGAGATAGACCGCCGCGATGATGCACGCGACCGCGAGCACGAAATAAACGACGAGCTTTTTCGTGTTGCGACGGGCCTGATCCTGGCGGTCGAAAAAGTCCATTTCCTTTTTGTAGGAGCCGACGTGAGGAGGCTCAAATCAAATTGCCAGTCGCCAAGTTAGAGACTCCTCACGTCGTCTCCTACAAGTTGATTATTAAAACGAAACCTTCGGCGCCTCCCGCTGCTCGGGTTTATCAATCACGAACATCTCGGCGGGCGCGAAGTTGAACATGCCGGCGATGATGTTGTTCGGGAACACTTCGCGCGCGGTGTTGTAGCCCATCACGCTGTCGTTATAGGCCTGGCGCGCGAAGGAGATCTTGTTCTCGGTCGAGGTCAGTTCCTCGGTGAGCTGCATCATGTTCTGGTTCGCCTTGAGGTCGGGATATTGTTCGGACACGACCATGAGGCGGCTCATGGCGCCGGCGAGTCCGGACTCTGCGGAGACAAGGCTCTTCACGGCGGCGGCATCGCCGGGATTGGCGGCGGCGCCTTGGGCGGCGGTGTAGGCGATGTTGCGGGCCTTGATGACGTTCTCGAGCGTTTCGCGTTCGTGCTTGAGATAACCCTTGGCGGTCTCGACGAGATTCGGGATCAGGTCGTAACGGCGCTTGAGCTGCACGTCAATCTGCGCGTAGGCGTTTTTGAAACGGTTGCGCAGCGCGACGAGCGTGTTGAACTTGCCGACGACTAACAGCAGCGCGACGACCGCGAGGCCGACGATGACAATCAGAGCGATGACGAATGGTCCCATAAATAATCTTTCGTTAAGTTACGCCTGACAACTAGGGCAACGGCGCGAAGTTGCCAATTACAATCTCCGGGCAAATTTCCGACGGAGTGTAGCGGCGGCTCGGTAGAGCGCCGCATTTTTCGGGTTGAGTCGGCGGCGCTCTGCCGAGTCGCCGCTACGGTCACTTGGCGAAGCCGCGCTGCTTCAACCAGAATTCGCAGTCGCGCGTCCAGGGATGGCGTTTCTCCGGTTGCCAATCATGCGTGCCGAGACCGAGGCCGTGCGCACCGCGTTCATACACGTGCAGGTCGAAGCGAACGCCGGCGGCCTGGAGCGCGTTCGCGAAGGACAACACGTTCTCAATCTTCACGCCTTTGTCCTCCCACGTGTGCCAGAGAAAACACGGCGGCGTTTCCTTTGTCACGTGGAGTTCGTTCGAGAGTTCGCGCACGAGTTCAGGCGACGGTTCTTTGCCAAGCAGATTGTTGCGCGAGCCGACATGAGCGTTCGTGCCCATCGAGATGACCGGGTAACAGAGGATGCCCAGATCCGGGCGCGAACTCACGCGCTCGATCGGATCGGCGGCGTCGGGTTTGCCGGCGTCGAAATGTGTGAGCAGGGTGGACGAGAGGTGACCGCCCGCCGAGGAGCCCATGATGCCGATGCGTTTGGGGTCGAGCTGCCACTCGCCGGCGCGCGCTCGCAACGTGCGCAACGCGCGCACGGCATCCTGCAACATCACGGGATGCCGGTAGCCCGCGGACCCGAGCCGGTACTTCAGCACGAATCCGGCGATGCCGAGTTCATTCAACCAGCGCGCGTAATGGCTGCCCTCGTGGTCCGCCAGTCCGCCGTAGCCGCCGCCGGGACAAATCACGAACGCCGCGCCCGTAGCCTTGTCCGTGGCGGGCAGAAATGCGGCGAGCGTCGGGATGTCATTGGAACTCGTGCCGAGCGCGCCGGGTGCGCCGTCGGGCCAGAGGGGAAATGCGTTGTTCGTTTGGGCGGACGCCAAGAGCGGGAGCGCCAGCAGCGCGAGCAGGGTGGAAATGGATTTTGCCATGCGCGAAGGTTAGGAGTTTGCAAGAGGCTGGCAAATCGAAATACGCCGCTGGTTTTCTCCGTTTGAGTTTCTGGCTTTTTCGTTCGGCGGGCCGAGTTTCCCGTTCGATGTGCCGCGTTTCCTGTTCGACAAACGGCGGCGGCGAGCGGGAAAATCATTTTCCCGTTCAGTAGTCCGGCTTTCTCGTTCGCGAAACTCCAAATGTCGTTCGACAAAGTCAGTTTCCCGCTCGGGGACGCGGTTTTCCGTTCGGTGAACACGAAGTATCGTTCGGCGGAGCGGGATTTCCGTTCGATAAATCCAAATTCCCGTTCGACAAAGCCGGATTCTCGTTCGGGAATTTCAAAATCCCGTTCGAGAATTTCGGATTCCCATTCGGGGAAATCAGTTTCCGAGACGGGTTTTTGGTCAAAATGCAAGAAATCCCTGAAAACCGGGCCTGAGCGCGGGAAGATTTCAGGCAAGAACGGGTTGGCATGACCTGATTTGAGGGGGAGAATTCCTTGTCGTGAGGTCGTAGTTATGGTATAACGCCGACCGGTTCAGAAACTCCTGCGTAAAATGAAAAGGACTCACCCCCTCCTGCCTGCGCTGATAACCGGTTTCAGCTTGATACTGGTTGGCCGAGCACCGGCCCAGACCTTCACCGTCGTGCATACTTTGACTGGGTCCGAAGGAAGGGAACCGTGGGCCGGCTTGATTTTGTCGAGCAATACTCTCTACGGGGCGGCAGCCTATGGCACCTTTAGCGGCCAGGGTGCGGTGTTCAAGGTCAACACGGATGGCACGGGTTTTACGAACCTGCATAGTTTCACAGGATCCCCTAGTTTTCCTTTGACCAACAGCGACGGGGGCCAGCCTTTTGCCCGATTGATAGTATCGGGCACCACACTGTATGGGACGGCGCAGCAGGGCGGCAGTTCGGGTAAAGGCACGGTCTTCGCCATCAACACTGATGGCTCGGGTTTTACAAACTTGCACAATTTCATTGGCAGCGACGGAGTTAATCCGAGAGCCGGATTGATTTTGTCGAGCAACATCCTCTACGGAGCTGCATCTGGCGGTGGCAGCTCAAACGCTGGCGTGTTGTTCAAGATGAATTCGGATGGCTCCGGGTTTACGAATATTTATAGTTTTAAGGGCGGCAGCAACGGGGCCGCGCCAATAATGTATGCTGGGCTTGTTTTATCGAGCAACACCCTGTTCGGAACAACGGCTGGTGGCGGTGCTTGGAACAATGGCACGGTGTTCAAGATCAACACTGATGGCACGGATTTCACCAATCTTCATCACTTCAGCGTAACGAGTTACAATCCTGCCGGTGGCAATGATACTAACAACGACGGAGTGAATCCGTATGCCGGATTGGTTTTATCGGGCAATACCTTGTATGGAACGGCGGGTTTCGGCGGCAGTTCGGGCAATGGCACGGTGTTCAAGGTCAACACCGATGGTACGGGTTTCACCAATCTTCATAATTTCAGCCGATACGGATACAATAATGCCCTCGGAATTAACACTAACAGCGACGGAGCTAATCCGGTTGCGGATCCCAATGCTGTCGGACACCTGTTCCGATTCATGTCGGACAGTGTTCCGGGGCTGTCGGACAGTGGTCGGAGCGAAGCGACGCTCTGGAGGAGTGATAAAGGGGTGTCCGACAGGAGTCAAGGTTTGGCCCCACTTTTCGC